>CAYPUQ010000036.1:2018-26730 GCA_964413655.1 uncultured Solibacteraceae bacterium
ACCTGCCCGACAAAGAAGCCAAGCACGGCGGTCTTGCCGCTCTTGTACTGCTCCACCTGTTTCGGGCTTGCGGCGATCGCCCGGTCGATCGCCTGGTCCAGCGCACCCGTGTCCGTAATCTGCCGCAGACCCTCCCGCTCCATGACGGCGGAAGCCTTGTCGCCATGGAAGAACATCTTCGGGAAAATCTCCTTGGCGAGTTTGCCGGACAGGTCGCCTTTCGCGATGAGGTCCACCAGTTCGCCAAGATTCTCGGGTGGAATCGGCGAATCGGTGATCTCCTTACCCTCGGCGTTCAGGGCGCCCATCAGGTCGCCCATCACCCAGTTCGCCGCGCCGCGCGGGTCCGCGCAATTCTCGACCACCTTCTCGTAATACTCGCTCAGCGCTCGCGTCATCGTCAGCACTTCGGCGTCGTATTCCCGCAGGCCGTGCTTCTCGATGAACCGGGTGCGCTTGGCGGGCGGCAGTTCCGGCATCGCCGAGCGGATCTCGGCCAGCCACCCCTCGCTCACGCGCAGCGGCAACAAATCCGGTTCGGGGAAGTAGCGGTAATCGTGAGCGTGCTCCTTGCTCCGCATCGACACGGTTTCGCCGGTATCGGGGTTGTACAGGCGGGTCTCTTGAACGACCTCGCCGCGGCCCTCGATGACGGCGATCTGGCGCTGGATCTCGTAGTCGAGAGCCTGCTTGAGGAATCGGAACGAGTTCAGGTTTTTCACCTCGACCTTCGTGCCGAATCTCTCCGCGCCGCGCAGGCGCACCGACACGTTGGCGTCGCAACGCAGGTGTCCCTTCTCCATATCGCACGTCGAGACTTCGGCGAATTGGAGCAACAACTTCAACTCGTTCAGGTAAGCGTAGGCCTCGTCCGAATTCCGCAGGTCGGGTTCGGAGACGATCTCGATCAGCGGCGTGCCGCAGCGGTTGAGGTCGACGTAGGTGTTCCGGTCCGAGTCGCGAAAGCCGTCGTGCAGGCTCTTGCCGGCGTCGTCTTCCATGTGGACCCGCGTGATGCCGGCGCGCTTGTGGCTGTCTTCCACGACGAAGTCGATCCAGCCGTGCTCGGCCAGCGGCTTATCGTACTGCGAGATCTGGTAGCCCTTCGGCAGGTCCGGATAGAAGTAGTTCTTCCGGGCGAAAATCGACTCCGCGCGAACCTCGCAGTTCATCGCCAGCGCGGCCTGGACCGCCATCTCGACGGCGTGCCGGTTCAGCACGGGCAACGCGCCGGGCAACCCCAGGCAGACCGGGCACACGTTGGTGTTCGGGGGCGCGCCGAAACCGGTCGGGCAGGCGCAGAAGATTTTCGTACTAGTGGCAAGCTGGACATGCACCTCCAGGCCGATGACCGGCTCGTACCTGGCGAGCACCTCGGGCGCGACCGGAGTTTCCAGGAGGGAGGACATTCATCCCATTTTAAGCGGACTCGCCTGGCGGCGGCCGACGGCTCGCGCACGATTCCGAATAGCCGACCCAATCTGGTTCCCCTTAAAGCCCCTTAAAGCTGCAAAACGACGAATGAACCTCTTTTCTGTTATATGATCCTAGTTTTCTGTTATATTATGATGCTCAAGAGTTCTCAGAAGCCGGTACTGTAAAGCCGATTCACGGGCTCGGGGGGGCCGCGGATGTGCTGTTCTGCCGGGATCCCCCCGGGCCACTGAAGTTTTCGTCCGACGCGGCAGTCGCGCTCTTGGCTGTCGTCCAATTTCTCGCGGAAGGAGGCTTGCGAGCGATATCATGATGACTATTGCCCAATGGGTATCGTTGCGCCGGGTCGATCACCTGAGCCTACCTGCTTTAAGCATTAACAGGGGATTCCACATCGCTCACCCGCGTTTCAGGAAATGGGGAGCCGGCAACCACCCCAACCTGAAGGTATTCGATCAGTATCTGATTGCATTCACCGCCGCGAATAACGACCAGGATCGCGCCGGAATACTCGCCGATATTCTCGTTCAGGCCGATCAGTTTCTCGCTGGCGGGCACGACCAACGGTACACCGCACCCATTCACCAGTTGCGGAATACGGCCATAGCCGACTTGACGCAGATCTGCGGCGCCGGCCAGGCGCAGCGTACACAGGACATCCGGGACATCGCCGCCGGGAACCAGATCGCAGGGCGAACAGTCACGGTCAACGTGTTCTGTCTGATCCCGGTCGGAGGACAACAACCGAACGTCGACGGGACGATAGACGCCCACATCACCAACGCCAATAATAGTCAAGCGTATCAGGACGCCGACATCACCGTGGTCCGCGCCAACAACAACTGCCAGTACGTTTCCTCGCACAACGGTCAATCCATTTTGCTGACCCATCCCCCGGCTCCACAGAACATGGCGGGGAAACTGCAAGACAGTGCGCAGGGCGGCGCCAGACTGATCGGCGCCTGCAACGCGAATGCGCTCGGCGGGCAGGTCGACATCGTCTACGTGCCGGGTTTCGACCAGGACGATGTTCTGGGGCGGACGTTTCGAGCCGGTCAAAATTACTATGGCGCCGTCCCGGCACGACCGATCGTCACGGTAACGCTGAATCCGCCCAACAATCCCCAGCCCGCGACGTATCCGACGACTCTGGCCCACGAATTGGGTCACGCGCTCACTGGGGACCCGGGGCACTCCCTGGATGCGAATAATCTAATGGCAAGCGGCGCGATTCGTGCCGGAGTGGACGATTTGAACGCCGGGCAGATCGCGTGGTTCCGGCGGAACCCGTACACCCATTAGAGTGCACGACAGCAACAGGGATTGATCCTGGACACCCCATTTCACCGCAACCGCAACTCCACAATCGCTTCGATATGGCTCGTCTGCGGGAACAGATCCGCCATCGCCAGCCGGCGGATCTCGTAGACGGCCTGCAATCCATGAAGATCGCGCGCCAACGTCGCCGGATCGCAGCTCACGACGACTAGCCACGGCGGCCGGATTCGCAATAGCTGCTCCACCACCTTCCTACCAAGCCCGGCGCGCGGCGGGTCCGCGACACAGAAGTCGGGCGGGCCGGATAACGTGGGCAAAAACTCCTCCACAGCTTTCCGATGCACCGGCACCGCGACGCCCGCCCGTTGCGCGTTGTGCTCCAGATCCGCGACCGCGCTGCCGGCGGTCTCAACCGCCGCGACAGCTTCGAACCGGCGTGCAAGCGGGATGGAAAACAGGCCAACGCCCGCGTAGAGATCGAGCGCCGTTCCCCCCGATGCGTCGCGGCAAACGGTCTCCACCAATTGGTCCACCAGGAACCGGTTCACCTGAAAAAACGACTTATGGCTGACGCGAAACGTCTCGCCGGCGGCACCGTAGTCGATGGCTGGCTGCATCGCGCCCGGGATCTCCTCCGCGCACCACGCAAAGAATCCGCGTGCCAGACGCCGCGGGCCCGAATTCAGCACGTTGAGCTGGACCTCGGCCTCGTTGGCGAACAATTCCAGTGTGCGAAGGAACTCCGGGAAGCGGCGATCGCGTGTCATGCGCCGTAGCGTGGCGAGAGTCTCGTTGAGCCGCGGCGACGCCACAGGACACTGCTCCACCGAAACCACGCGATGCGACCCCGCTTGGCGGAAGCCGGCGCGGCCCCCATCGAAGTGAATCTGGATCCGGTTGCGGTAGCCCCACGGTTCGGCGGCAATCACGTCGATGTCGCCCGGCGCCTCGACACGCCCGATCCGCGCCAGCGACTCGCGCAGGATCTCCACCTTGTGGCGGAGCTGCGACTCATAGGAGGCATGCTGGTAGTGGCAGCCGCCGCAATCGCCAAAATACGGGCAGCGCGGTTCGACGCGCTCGGCCGATGGCTCCAGCAGTTCCACCGCTTTACCGCGCAGCAATCCCGTCCGCACCGGCTTCGTCCGGATGCGCGCCCGCTCTCCGGGCAGCAGGTACGGCGCCAGCACGACCACGCCGTCCAGCCGCGCCAGCGCATCGCCGCCGTACACCCATTTCTCAATCCGCACTTCGTTTACGATAAGACTTTCACCTCTACTGAGCATGAGAGCACGACTTCTGTCCGGCGTCCAACCAACCGGCAATCTGCACATCGGAAACTACTTGGGCGCGCTGAAGAATTTTGTCCGCTTGCAGCACGATTACGAGAGCATTTTCTGCGTTGTGGATCTGCATGCCATTACGATCTACCAGGATCCGGCCGAACTGCGCGCCAAGATTCTCGAGATCGCCGGGCTCTTCCTGGCCGCCGGCATCGACCCGAATAAATCGACGATCGTCGTGCAGTCCACCGTCAAGCAGCACGCCGAACTGGCATGGCTGCTGACTTGCGTGACACCGATCGGCTGGCTCCACCGCATGACGCAGTTCAAGGCCAAATCGGAAGCCCAGGAAACCATCGGCGACGGTCTGTTGCAGTACCCCGTGCTGATGGCGGCCGATATTTTGCTCTACCAGGCGCAGATCGTGCCCGTCGGCGACGACCAGTCGCAGCACCTGGAGTTGACGCGCGACATCGCGCAACGGTTCAACAGCCTGTACGGCGATACGTTCGTCATGCCCGAAACGAAGCTGCCCATTGTTGGCGCGCGCATTATGGGTTTGGACGAGCCCGAGAAGAAGATGAGCAAGTCGGCGGCCGGGTCGGGCCACGCCGTGGCCCTCCTCGACGATCCAGCCGTGATCCGGAAGAAAATCATGCGGGCGACTACCGACTCGAACCCGCACGTGGACTTCGACACGATGGGCGCCGGCGTCGCGAATCTACTGGCGATCTATGAGGCTTTCAGCGAATGGCCGGAGGAAAAGATGCGCGAACATTTCACCGGTATGCGCTACGGCGACCTCAAGCAGCAGGTGGCCGAGATGGTGGTATCCAGCATCGAGCCGCTGCAGGAGAGGTACCGTGAGATCACAGCCGATCCGGGCTATCTCCAAGGTGTACTCCGCGAAGGCGCGGAGCGCGTGATTCCGATCGCCGAGTCGACCGTCAGTCTCGTGAAAGAGCGGATGGGAGTCTACACGAACGCCTAATGGCCGAGAGCCACGTCTCTATCGGCGCCTACATCCGCCTGGTTCGCGGCAACCGGAACTTTCGCTATCTCTGGCTGGCGCAGATCGTCAGCGAGATCGGCGACTGGCTGTACGCGGTGGCGATCTACAGCCTGCTGCTCGACCTCACTGGGAAAGCGCAGTCCGTAGCGATTGCGGTGGTACTGCAAGTGCTGCCGCAGGTCTTGATTGCACCGCTCGCCGGCGTGATCAACGACCGGATGCGGCGGCGAATGGTAATGATCAACACGGACCTCGTCCGCGCCGTGATCGTGCTGGGCATGTTGGCCGCGAGCCACATGGGCAATGTCTGGGCGATCTACGCGATGCTGCTGCTCGAAACGACGATGTGGGGGTTCTTCGAGCCGGCGCGGCATGGGATTCTGCCGAACGTAACATCAAGCCACATGGAACTGCTGGTGGCCAACGCGCTGGCATCCACCACGTGGTCGTTCAACCTTGCGGTGGGTTCGGCGCTGGGCGGTGCGTTGGCGTGGCTGTTCGGCCGCGACGCGGTGTTCGTCATCAACGCAGGCACGTTCCTGTTGTCGGCGTGGTTCCTGACCCGGATGGCGGTGACGGAGAAACACGCCGAGGAAGCGCTGCCACTGCGATGGAAGGACCTCGCCGATTTCTCGCCGGTGATCGAGGGCTTGCGCTACGTTCGCAGCGACGCGCGGCGCTTCGCCACGCTGCTGTTGAAAGGTGGGCTCGGCCTGATGGGCGGGCACTACGTCGTGCTGCCGGTGTTCGGCGAGCGCGTATTTCCTGTGCATCTCGGCGAAGTCGACGCACAACGCGCCGGGATGCTCGGTATGAGCCTCCTGATGGGAGCGCGCGGCGTCGGCGCACTGATCGGGCCGCTTGTGAGCGGCTACTGGGCCGGCAGGCGGCAGTTGCGGATGCGGCGTGGTATCCTCGCCGGATTCTTCTGCATCACCGCCGGGTACGGACTACTAAGCGTGGCGCCGCACATCGGCATCGCCGCGCTGTTCATCATCCTGGCGCACGCCGGCGCGTCGACCATCTGGGTCTTCTCGACCACGATGCTGCAATTGCAGACCGAAGACCGGCTGCGCGGGCGCGTCTTCTCGGCCGAATTCGCCTGCCTGGTGACCGGGATCGCCCTCAGCACGCATCTCTGCGGCCTGGCTGTCGACCGGGGGATCGCTGTTCAGACCGTGTCGCTTGGGCTCGGGCTCGTGGCGCTGCTGCCGGCCGCGCTATGGGGCATTTTCGCGATGCCTTTGTGGCGCGGGGAGAAGGACACCGAGATCCATTGATAGTTTGTTTGATGGCGAACGATGAAACTCACCGTCCTGATACTTCTGTTCTCCGCGACCCTCTCTGGCCAAGTCCAGCCTGCGGAGCGATTCCGCGATCACAACGCGAACGGCTGGTTTATGTACTTCGGCGATCATCACGTAAGCGACAAATGGGGCGTACACCTCGAAGGCCAGTGGCGCCGCCACGATATGGTCAACCGGTGGCAGCAACTGCTGCTACGTCCTGGCGTCAACTACGACCTGACCGAAAACGTCATGCTGACGCTCGGGTACGCCTTCGTGGACACCCACCGGTACGGCGAGTTCCCGGTGGCATTTCGCTTCCCCGAACACCGGATCTTTCAGCAGGCGCTGGTCCGGCAGAGGCTTGGCCGCACACGGGCAAGCCACCGCTACCGGCTGGAGCAGCGTTACCTCGGCGAAATGGGACGGGCCGCCGGCGGGGCAACCACCGTGAACCGCTGGCGCTACGAGAACCGCTTCCGCTACATGTTCCGGGCAAACATCCCGTTCCGCGGCGGCCGGCTTGAAAAGGGCGACTGGTATCTCGGCCTGTACAACGAATTCTTCCTCAACTTCGGCAAGAACGTCGCCGCCAACATCTTCGACCAGAACCGGGCCTACGCGGCGGTGGGGTACAACATGGGCAGCCTCGGCAACCTGGAAGTCGGTTACATGCAGCAGACCCTCCAGCAGCGCAGCGGGCGCGTCATGGAGTACAACCACACTTTTCAGGTCGCGGTGTACTCGAACTTCCCATTCCAACGGCGGTAGTCAGCGGACCACGCGGACGCGCGCGAACCCCTCGTCGCGGGTGGGCCGGACGAACCGCGCCGCCATGGTGTCGATGACGCCTTCGGGCACGACACGCAACCGCGTCCGGTTGCGCTCCTTGCACACCTCGATCGGCACGTCGAAGTAGACGGCCTCGATGCGGCACCCGTACTTCCGGGCGATCTCGATCCAGGGCCGGCGTTCTTTCGGCGTTGTATGCGTCGCGTCGACGCACGTCACCGGGCGTCCGAGTTCGATCCGCCGCCGCAGCAGGTACCGCATCGCGGCGAAGATCAGCCCGTGATTCGTCTGGTCCGTCTCGTCGTCCGATAGCAGCCGCCGCATTGCATCCGACGACAGAACCGGCAACTTTTCCTCGCCCGCCCAATAGGATTTCCCAGAAGCGGGCAATCCCACCAGGACGAGGATGCGACTGGTACTCTTCGACAGCTTTCGGCTCATGCGCGGCTGACCGCCGGATCGAGATTCAAAGCCCGTTCCCGCCACTGCGGCGGCGCACCAAACCACGTGGCAAGCAAGTATCCGAAGAGACCGTAGTACGAAGAAATATCGACCCCGTGGACAAGCCGGACCCAGCCTGGCATGAGTTCATTTTCGGGCAGCAGCGGCACGATCCCCCCGAGGACCGGGAGGAGCAGAACCAGCGTCCACTGCGCGGCCCGCCACGACGGAATCGTGCGGAGGAGGGGGTAGACGGCGGCCAGCAGCGCAAGAGACCGCAGCACCTGCATCGCGGCGATGGAACCGGGAGCGGGCATGACGCGAACCTGATAGTAGTCCTTGACCAGCGGGTAGATGACCATTCCCGCCGCGAAGTAACAGAGTGTGAAGACCGCAGCGACGGCCGCCAAACGCCACAGCAACCCAGGAGCCGAGTGGACTGGCACCGGCGCCAAGGAGGTTGCCTGAGCCTCGCGGAAGCGGCCAAACACCCAGGCGAGCGCCACGGCGACGATCACGCTGACCACGAGATGGCGCAGCAACGCCACGGGTGCGGCTGCAATGCCGAGGACGTCGAACAGGACCGCTTCGGCGACATTGGTCGAAGCGGGGACAAAGTGCAGCAGAGCAAGAACCGCAATCAGGCCGGGGCCGGACGCGGTAGAGCGGGAAACGGCCATTCCGAGAACGGCGCAGGCTAGGAGGGCGGCAACCACGGCGGCAAAACGCAACGCAAAACTCATGGCACAACCCTTTCTAGACTATGCGTGAACATGTTGACCTGATCCTCGAGCATCCGGAAGGTATGACGAAAGGGTGGTCCCTCCATCGCCCAGAGGCAACTCAGGCCGAAGTGCAGAGCTTTGAACCGGTCGACCAGGACTTCGCCGGTGCAGGCAGTTTCCGGCAATCCTCGCTGCCGCAAGCGCGAGAACAGCAGCAGGAGCGGCGGATCGATGCAGTCTTGCATCCGCGCGATGTGCTCGCCGAGTTCCGGACCGCGGAGGATGATCTGCGACAGGAAGACCTTCGCGAAGCCGTGATAGAGTATCCGCCGCGCCGGTCCGGGTGCCTCGGCGATTCGCGCCACCCGGCGCTGGACCCGATCCCCGATCTCGACCCATGAACGCTACGAGGATCTCTTCCTTGGCAGAGGAATAGTTGTACACGGTCCCCTTGCCGACCCCGGCCGTGGCGGCGATCCTTTCGACGGTGGGCGCGTCAACACCGTGCTCGGAAAATAACCGGACGGCTGTATCGAGGATCAGCCGGCGGGTCGCTGTTCTCTTCCGCTCGCGCCGCGATGAGGCTGGTCCGACCATGGTCATTTATGACTATGGTCATTTTTTGAACGATTGTCCAGGGCCTAGTGAGCGAGACAATTCCACCTAAACCCCCGGCTCATCCAGGTGCGAACCCGGCCCGCTCCCAAGCCGGCGGACCTCTTCGCCGGCACTATCGAGAAGCAGGGTCAACGCCTCAGTCAAGTTCACGCGCTTCCTCGACTGGCGTCAACTTGGCTGGCTACGCCAAGCTTCCTTACGCCACCAAATAGCGCCCAGCTTCCAGCAAACGCCCCGCGATCTTCCGCCGAAGCTGGATGCTATCGACGGGTTCGGACTTCGTGAATCGCTTCAGGACCGCGAGGTTCAATCGCAGATTGTCGCCTTCCGAGCATGCCGCAAGCACGGCGCGCGCGGCGGCACCCGCCTGTTCGACCGCCTCGCGGATGAAGACGGCGGCCATGTCGCCGGACAATTCGCCGCTGCCCTGCGCGGCCAGCTTTCGCGCACGAGCCCAAATGGACTCCATCGCGAAGGCGTTCATCGCGATGTCGGTAATCCCCGCCAAGACCTCCTGCTGCTCTTCCAGCATGTCCAGGTAGCGCTGGTAAGCGACGCCGAGGCAGAACAGCGCCAGTTTCTTCGTGTTCCGGACGAGACGCGGCTCTTCCGTCTCATCGCCGCCGTCCGGCAGCCCCGGCCCTGCCATCAGCTCCGATTGCAGGTTCTTCACCGCCTCCACCAGCGGCAGCCGGCCGCGTTGGGCGCGCTTGAGCAGCATCCCGGTGGCGAGCATCCGGTTAATCTCATTCGTCCCTTCGAAGATGCGGTTGATCCGCGAGTCGCGGTAGGCGCGCTCGACCACGTAGTCCTGGTGATAACCGTAGCCGCCGTGAATCTGAACGCCCTCATCGGTGACGTAATCGAGCGCTTCGCTACAGAAAACCTTCACGTAAGAACATTCCGCCGCAAACTCCTCCACTGCCTTCATGACGGTTTCGGAGTCCTGCCACGACGCCCCGCCGGCCCGCTGCTCGATCAACCCGCTCACGCGATACGACATGGTTTCCGCCGCGAACGTGCGAATCGCCATTTCCGCGAGCTTGTGGCGGATCATGCCAAACTCCGCGATCGGCTTGCCGAACGCCCGGCGCTCCAGGGCGTACTTGAGAGACACGCCGAGAATGTACTTGCACGCGCCGGCGTTGGCCGGGCCGAGTTTCAATCGTCCGAGGTTCAGGATATTGAACGCAATGATGTGGCCGCGGCCAATTTCGCCGAGCAAGTTCCCCACCGGCACACGCACGTTATCGAAGAAGACGGCCGTCGTGGAACTGCCCTTGATGCCCATCTTCTTCTCCTCGGCGCCGGTGCTGACGCCGGGCCACGCGCGCTCCACGAGAAACGCCGAGAACTTCTCACCGCCCACCTTGGCGAACACCGTGTAAAGGTCCGCGCCGCCCCCATTCGTGATCCACATCTTCTGCCCGTTCAGCACGTAATGCGAACCGTCGGGCGCCAGATCGGCACGCGTCTGAATCGCCATCGCGTCCGATCCGGCTTGCGGTTCGGTGAGGCAATAGGCGCCCACCAGTTCCGCGCGCGCCAACCGCGGCAGGTACCGTTCCTTCTGCTCCTCGTTGCCGAACAGCAGCAGCGGCAGCGTGCCGATACCGCTGTGCGCCCCGTGCCATCCAGCGTAGGAACCGTCGCGGGCGAGATGCTCGGCCACAACCATCGCCGACGTCAGGTCCATCTCCATGCCGCCATACCGCTCCGGAACGACCACGGCGGTCAGCCCCAACTCCGCCGACTTGCGCAGAACGGCAATCGCCGCGGCCTTGTCCTGGCCCAGGATCTTCTCGAGGCTCGGCGCCACCTCGCGCTCGAAGAACTCGGTTGTCGTGGCCGCGATGGCGCGGTGCTCATCGGTGAAGTCTTCGGGGGTGAACGCCTCCTCGGGACGGACGGATTCGAGCAGGAATCCGCCGCCAATGTTGCGTGGCGGGACTGTCGTCGTGGAAGCCATCGGTTTCGTTCTCCTGCGAAAAACTACATCAACTCGAATATGCCCGCGGCGCCCTGGCCGCCGCCGATGCACATGGTCACCATGCCGTAGCGGACATCGCGTCGCCGCATCTCGCGCAGCAGCGTCGCCGTCAACTTCGCTCCGGTACAGCCGAGCGGGTGGCCGAGCGCAACGGCGCCGCCGTTGACGTTCACGCGATCGAGGTCGAGCCCCGCCTCGCGGATCACGGCCAGTGCCTGCACCCCAAACGCTTCGTTCAGTTCGATCAGCCCGATATCTTCGAGTTTCAAGCCAGCCCGTGCCAGCGCCTTCGGGATGGCGACCACCGGACCGATCCCCATGATCTCCGGCGGCACGCCGCCAACCGCGAAGCTGACGAAGCGGGCCATCGGCCGGAGCCCGAGTTCGCGGGCCTTCGACTCGGACGTTACAATAGCCGCGGCGGCGCCGTCGCTCGTCTGCGACGAGTTGCCCGCGGTGACGGTGCCCGAGGCGTGAAAGACCGGCTTCAGCTTGGCGAGCGCTTCGGCCGAAGTGTCGCGTCGCGGCCCTTCGTCGCGCGCGAACGTCGTTTTCGCGGTGTCCGGCATCCCGTCGCGCAGCACGGTGGTTTCAACCTCAACGGGGACGATCTCCTCGTCGAACCAGCCATTGTCCTGAGCGCGGAGAGCGTTCTGGTGGCTTCGCAGGGCGAAGGCGTCCTGATCCTCGCGGCTGATGCCGTGCCGCCGCCGGAGGTTCTCGGCGGTCAGCCCCATGGAGATGTAGATCTCCGGACGGTGATCGGCGAGCCAGGGGTTCGGGGTGAACTTCCGCCCGGTCATCGGCAGCAGGCTCATCGACTCGGACCCGCCGGCGAGAATCGTGTGCGCGCCTCGGGCGAGGATGCGCTCGGCCGCCATCGCGATGGCCTGAAGACCGGAGGAGCAAAATCGGTTGATCGTGACGCCGGGAACGGAGTCGGGCAAACCGGCGCGAATCGCCGCGATGCGGGCCATGTTCATGCCGGACTCGCCTTCCGGCATCGCACAGCCAAGCATGACGTCATCGATCTCGGCCGGGGCGACTTGCGGGTAACGCTCCAGCAGGCTGCGAAACACGGTCGCGGCCATGTCGTCCGGGCGCGTGTGACGCAACGCGCCACGCCCAGCCTTCCCAACCGCGGTGCGCAAGCAATCGACGATAACGGCTTCACTCATGGTTGCCTCAATTCCGTAACGGTTTGCCTGTCTTCAGCATGTGGGCCATCCGCGCTTGCGTCTTGGGATGCCCGCAAAGGCTGAGGAACGCCTCGCGCTCCAGATCGAGCAGATACTGTTCCGATACCTGCTGCGCGCCGGTAAGCCGCCCGCCCGACAGAACGTAGGCCAGCTTTTCTCCGATGAGCAGGTCGTGATCGGAGATGAACTCGCCCTGGTGCGCCAGCCACGCGCCAAGGCGCAGCAGCGCATAACCGGATTCGCCCGCCACCGGGATGTCCGTCCGCGGTGCGCCCGGCGCGTAGTCCGGCGCAAGCCGTAGCGCAAGATCCTTCGCGTCCCCGATCAACCGTTCGGGATTCATCGACACTCCGTCGCGCGGATCCAGCATCTTGCAACGGCGCGCCTCGTCGGCGCTGCCGGACACCTTGGCGTAGCCGATCGTTTCGAACGCGAGCTTCGGATCGCCGCACCGGAGCAGCATCTCCTTGCACCCTCCGCCCGCTGGAATCAAGCCGACGCCGGTTTCGACGAGTCCCATGTAGAGTTCCGATGACGCCTGAATGCGCGCGGCGTGCATCGCGACCTCGGCGCCACCGCCCAGCGTGCGCGCGAACGGTGCCGCCACCACCAGCTTCGGCGCATATTTAATCGCCATGCACGCCTGCTGAAACCGGTGAACGCCCGCTTCCAGTTCGCTCCACTCTTCCTCCTGCGCCGCCATCAACACCAGCATCAGGTTTGCGCCGGCGCTGAAATCGGGCGCTTGGTTGCCAATCACCAGCGCCTCGAAATTCCGGACCGTCTCCTCGATCCCGGCGCGGATCATGCGGAAGGTGTCCTCGCCGAGCGTGTTCATCTTGCTGTGAAACTCCAGGCAGAGTACGCCGTCGCCGAGGTCGATGAGCGAAGCGCCGGGATTATTCCTCACCACGCCCCGGGCCCGCTTCGTCTCCGTGAGAACCACAATGCCCGGCCGCGACTCGATTGGTGAGTAAGCGCCGCTCAAATCGAAGTACTCGGTGACCGGCCGCCCGCCGGTATCGGCCGCTCGATAGAAGGACCCTGCGCCCGACGAAAGCAACATCGCCGCAAGCGGCGGCAGTTCGCAGCCGCCCTCCTCCATCCGCGCCGCCGTTTCCTGAAAGCCGAGCGCGTCCCAGAGTTCGAACGGGCCGAGCGCATGGCCGTAGCCCCACCGCATCGCCCGGTCCACTTCGACGATCCGATCCGAGATCTCGGGCACGCGGCCGGCGGCGTAAAGGAGGTAATCGCGAAAGAGCGGCCACAGGAAATCCCCGGCGCGGTCGCGGCTGGAGACGAGATGGCGGAGCCGCTCCGGCAAAGCGTCCATGTTGCGCGCCATTTCGACCGCGGGAAAAGAGACCTTCGCGGAGGGGTGATACTCCAGCGTGTGCCAGTCGATCGCCTCGATCACGCGGTTGTCGCCCTTGCCCACGCGGCGGTAGAAGCCTTGGCCGGACTTCTCGCCCAACCAGCCGCGCGCGATCATCTCCCGCAGAAATGGCGGAGGCGGAAATCGTTCGCGCCACGGATCGCCGGGAACCATCTCATATAGGTTGTTCGACACGAACGCCCACACATCCAGGCCCACGATGTCGAGCAAGCGAAAGCTAGCGCTCTTAGGCAGGCCGATCGACGGACCTGTCAGGACGTCCACTTCCTCGACCGAGAAGCCGCCTTCCATGGTGAGTTTGGCGACAGTGGCGCCGAAGAAGCTGCCGATGCGGTTGGCGATGAAGTTCGGCGTATCCTTGCACGGCACCACTCCTTTGCCAAGACGGCGGTCGCAAAAGCCGGCTACGAAGTCGGCAACCTCAGGCGCAGTCTCCGGAGTGGGGATCAGCTCGAGCAGATGCATGTAGCGCGGCGGGTTGAAGAAGTGCGTGCCCAGGAACTGGCGGCGGAACCCTTGTGACGCGCCTTCGGCGATCCGCGCCAGCGGGATGCCGCTGGTGTTCGTCGACAGGATGGCGTCTGGCCGCCGGCACCGATCCACCTCCTGCCAGAGCGCGCGCTTGGTGTCGAGGTTCTCGGTGACAGCTTCGATGATCCAGTCGCACTCGCCGATCCGCGGCAGGTCGTCCTCAAAGTTGCCCGTTTCGATGAGCGCCGCCGCCGAGTCCACGAAAAACCCGCCGGGCTTCCCTTTGAGCGCATTCTGCACGCCGCGCTGCGCGACCGCGTTCCGCGGGCCTCCGGACGGATCGGGAATGTCGAGCAGGAGCGAAGGGATGCCGGCGTTGGCGAAGTGAGCGGCGATGCGGCAGCCCATGTTGCCCGCTCCCAGCACGGCAACGCGACGGATCGAATTCATTCGTTGGAGTCCCAGTTGTGGAGTTTATCGGAAAGGAACGGTCCGGCGCGGGCGCTGCGAGCGGGAGAATTGGGTGCCCATTGCTATCATGTGGGTTGACACCCATGAGTTCTCCCGGCGCCAACGGCGGCCGGCGGAGGATTCCCTCGTGGCTCATTCCCGTTCTCGGCTACGGTGTTTCCATCGCTTGCTTGGTCTGGGTCTATTACGGTTTCGATTGGAAGAGCGAGTGGCCCAAGCTGCGGGCAACGGAGTTGAGGTGGATCACCGTCGCCGTCGTGCTCGACATCGTCGTCTACGTGTGCCAGGGCTTCCGCTGGAGCCTGCTGCTTCGCCCCCTCAATGACACACCGGTGCTGAAGTACATCCAGGCGGTGTACATCGGCCTGTTCGCCAACGAAGTCCTGCCGCTGCGCAGCGGCGAGATTATCCGCTGCTACCTCCTGAAGCGATGGACGGGGCTCAGCCTGCCCGTGGTGCTGTCGTCGGCGCTGATAGAGCGGATCATGGACGGGATCTGGCTAGTGCTGGGCTTCTACATTGTGGCCAAGTACGTGCACTTGCCCGGCTGGCTCATCGGCGCGAGCCAGGTGCTCCTGGTTGCCCTTGTCGTCTTCAGCGTTCTGTTGGCGCTCGCCGTCCTTTATAAGCGTCACGCCCACGATGCGGTGGCCGGCAGCCGTTGGGCCAAGGCGCTGCGGAGCGTCGTGGACGGGGTCCATGCCATGGGGCGTTCCCGGACCTTCGCTGGCGCGCTGATTTTGAGCCTGATCTATCTGATGTTGCAGGTAGGTCCTGTGTATGCTCTTATGCGCGGCTACGGACTCGATCTGGGAATCGGACCCGCCGCTGCCGTGCTCGTCATTCTCCGCTTGGGTACCGTCATTCCGCAAGCGCCCGGTAACGTTGGGTCGTTTCAATTTCTCACGGTGGTGGGTTTGAGGCTGTTTGAAGTGGATCGCGCTACAGCCACCGGGTTCGCCACGCTGCTCTTCCTGGTGGTGACGGTTCCGCTGTGGCTGGCCGGCTTCGTGGCGCTTGTGGCGACGCGGATGCGGCTGTCCGAGATCCATCGCGATGCCCGGGAACAGTTCGACAGCCACCGGGAGGCGAGAGAGGCCTCGTAAGGGGTATAACAAATTCTAGACACTAGCGAGGAGAGTCCATGAAGGTCACCGCCTCCAAGCTGCGGGAGAATATCTACTCGATCCTCGACGAGGTCCTCGAAACCGGAGTCCCCGTGGAGATCACGCGTAAGGCCGCACTTTGCGCATCATCTCCGATAAACCGGCTTCCCGGCTCAAGCTGAAGAAGCGCGATTACATCGTCGGCGAACCGGACGACCTCATCCACATCGATTGGCTCCAGTATTGGACCGAACTGAAACGGTGATCTACCTCGACACCCACGTCGTAGCGTTGCTCTATGCGGGCAACGCCGATAGCCTGAACAGGAGGGTCAGGCAGTCGCTCGCCGGCGTAGACGTGCGAATCTCACCGATGGTGGCCATCGAACTCCAGCTTCCGTACGAGATCGGAATGGCAAAGGCGGGCGCAGCCGCCGGCCTGATTGCGCTGAATACCGAGATGGGAATCCGTCTCTGCGACCTGCCTTTCCAGGAAGTGGTTCAAGCCGCGTTCGAAGAGACCTGATCGTCGGCCACGCCAGGGCCAATCAGCCTCGCTGCACACGACGGACGAGCAGATTCACACTCACTACGATCTTGCAATGTAAGTAGCCGCGGCAGCCGGCAACTGCGCCCATAGTAGAATTGAAAAGTAATGCTCCGCCGGCGTGGCGTGTTCGCCTTCCTGCTTTGCGTTCTCGCCGCGTTGCCGCTTGCCGCGCGTGAACCCGTTCGCGCGCGTAAGGCGATGGTCGCCACACAGGAACCGCTGGCTACCGGTATCGGCGTCGAAACTCTTCGCCGGGGCGGCAACGCCATTGACGCCGCGGTCGCCGTGGGTTTCGCCCTGGCGGTTACCCTTCCTGCGGCCGGCAACATCGGCGGAGGCGGATTTCTCCTCGCCCGGTTCGCCGACGGGCGCACCACCTTTATCGACTTCCGGGAACGAGCGCCACAAGCGGCGACGCGCGACATGTACCTCGACGCCGGGGGCAACCCGACGCGCGACAGTGTCGCGGGCTGGCGCGCGGCCGGGGTACCAGGCACCGTGCGCGGCCTGGAGTACGCCCACCGCAAATACGGCCGTCGGCCCTGGCGCGAACTCGTGGCGCCCGCCGTCCAACTCGCCCGCGACGGATTTCCGGTTTACTACGGCCTCGAAACGTCGTTGAAGTCCGGCGAAAACCGGATGGCGGAGTTCGCCGAATCGAAGCGGACGTTTCTCAAGGACGGTGCCTACCACCAGACCGGCGATATCTTCCTGCAACCCGGCCTGGCAGGCACGCTTGCCCGCATCGCCCGCCACGGAGCGCGCGACTTCTATGAAGGCGAAACCGCGCGCATACTCGTCGAAGAGTCGGAGCGCGGTGGCGGCCTTTTCACCGCCGGTGACCTCAAGGGCTATACGGTGGTCGAACGGACGCCGATTACGGGAAGCTACAAGGGACACACGATTATCTCCGCGCCGCCGCCCAGTTCCGGCGGCATCGGTCTTCTCCAGATGATGGGCGTGCTCGAAGGCTCGGGATACGAGCGCCACGGAGCCGGGTCGGCCGCGGCAATCCACTACGTCGCCGAAACGATGCGCCGCTATTATGCCGACCGCAGCGAGTACCTTGCCGACCCCGACTTCTACCCCGTGCCCGTGAGAGGGCTGCTCGATCCGCGCTATCTCTCGCGCGTCCGGTCCACCATCGACAAGAAACGCGCCACGCCCAGCGCGGAAGTCCGGCCCGGCAATCCCGGCGAATATGAAAGCGGCGAAACCACGCATTTCTCCATCGTCGACGCTGAGGGGAACGCGGTTGCGCTCACTTACACCATCAATGGCAGTTACGGCAACGGCGTCACCGTTCCGCGCCTCGGGTTTCTGCTGAACAACGAGATGGACGACTTCTCGGCCAAGCCCGGCGAACCAAACCTCTTTGGACTGGTTCAGGGCGAAGCCAACGCGATCCAGCCGCGCAAGCGGCCGCTCTCGTCCATGACCCCGACCATTGTTCTGCGCGACGGCAAGCTCTACATGGCCGTTGGCGCACCCGGTGGCTCGCGGATCATCAACGGCGTTCTCCAGGTGCTGCTGAACGTCATCGACTTTGGCATGAACATTCAGGACGCTATCGACGCTCCCCGCTTCCATCACCAATGGCAGCCCGACACGCTGCTTCTCGAACGGGGCTTCTCGCCCGATACCATCGAACTGCTGAAGGCGAAGGGCCACGCCATTGGCTCCATCCGGAACGTCGCGGTTGTCGAGGGGATTTTGATCGACGGCGGCTGGCTCCACGGCGGCTCCGACGGCCGCCTCACCGGCAAGGCGGCCGGGTACTGAAGAAAAGGCGGCCCGCATGATCCACGCTCTCTCCACGCACCTGTTCGTCGGCCACCGTCTGACGACGGTTTGGCTCGAAAGGATCTGGGAGGCGGGCATCCCGCTGGTCGAGATCTTTTGCGCCCGGCAGCACTTCGACTACCGGAACACCGCTCAGGCGGCCGAGTTGGGCCACTGGTTTCGCGACTCGGATCTGAAACTCCACTCGATTCACGCGCCGATGTATAGCGACGACTGCTGGGGCCGCACGGGTCCCTCGGCTGTCGTCAACATTGCCGAGACGGAGAAGATCCGCCGCGTCGCCGCGGTCGACGAGATCAAGCACGCCATCGACTTCGCCGAGTATGTTCCCTACCGTTACGTCATCCAACACTTGGGCGTTGGCGGCGAAGAGCATGGCGACCATAAGCTCGATGCGGCTTTCCAGGCCCTCGAAGAACTCAAGCTGTTCGCCGGATATCGGGGAGTGGAGATCCTGCTCGAGAATACGCCCAATGGTATGTCGAGCGCCGAGCGTCTCCATTGGTTCCTCGAACAGACTCATCTCGGACTTAACTTGTGCTTCGATACCGGCCACGCTCACATGAACGAAGGCGTAGCGGCGGCGTTCGACCGCATGCAGGATCGCATCCGCTCCACTCACATCCACGACAATGACGGAGAAAACGACATTCATCTCTTTCCGCTGCACGCTGCCGGAGGGTCCATCGACTGGACGCGGACGATGTCGCTGCTTCGCTCACGCGGCGAACAGTACCCGCTGCTGCTCGAACTCCGGGAAGTGCCGGATATGGACCGTCCGCTGCAAGTAGTAAGAGAGGTATTCGAGAAACTGGAGAACGTCTGAGTGAGCGAGACAACCTACCAACGGGCGCGGATCTCGGAGATCGGCCAATACGACGGGCAAACCGTCGAGATCGCTGGCTGGCTCTACAATCTTCGCCGGTCCGGAAAAATCGCATTCCCGCAGGTGCGGGACGGGTCGGGCATCATCCAATGCGTCGCGGTGAAGAGCGCGCTGCCGGAAGATCTGTTCGAGACACTTAAGCACCTTACTCAGGAGTCGTCACTGATCGTTCGCGGCAGAGTCCGCGCGGAGCAGCGCGCCCCCGGCGGCTACGAACTGGACGTCGAGGACGTCACCGTTGTGCAGCGCGTTCCGGAAGACAAACCCTACCCGATTACGCCCAAGGATCATGGCGTCGAGTTCCTAATGGACAACCGCCATCTCTGGCTGCGTAGCCGCCGCACTCATGCGATTCTCCACGTCCGCCACGAGGTCATCCGCGCAATCCGCGACTACTTCGACAACAACGGCTTCACACTGGTCGATACGCCCATCTTCACACCCGCCGCGTGCGAGGGTACCACGACGCTGTTCGAGGTCGATTATTTCGATCACGAGAAGGTCTACCTGACACAGTCCGGCCAGCTCTACAACGAGGCCACGGCGATGGCCTTCGGCAAGGTCTATACGTTCGGACCCACGTTCCGCGCCGAGCGATCGAAAACCAGGCGGCATCTCACCGAATTCTGGATGGTGGAACCCGAGATGGCCTACGCCACGCTGGAGGACGTGATGCGGGTGGCCGAAGAAATGGTTGTCTACGTGACCGGCCGCGTGCTTGAGAACCGGCGCGCCGAGCTTGCCATCCTCGATCGCGACGCTTCGAAGCTCGAAGCCGTGCAGGCGCCCTTTCCACGGATCAGTTACGACGATGCCGTCCGCCGTCTACAGGCCAAGGGCAGCGAGATTCAATGGGGCGCCGACTTCGGCGGTACCGACGAAACGCTCCTCAGCGAGGACTATGACCGTCCGTTTCTGGTGGATCGCTTTCCGAGCCAGATCAAGGCTTTCTACTTTGAGCCCGATCCCGAGCGGCCAGAACTCGCGCTCGGCGTCGATATGCTGGCGCCGGAGGGCTACGGCGAGATCATCGGCGGCGGCCAACGCATCCACGATCTGGCGCTTCTCGAAAGCCGCCTGGCCGAACACAAGCTTCCGCCCGAGGCGTTCGACTGGTATTTAGACTTGCGCCGCTACGGCTCGGTGCCGCATGCCGGTTTCGGCCTCGGCATCGAGCGGTTCGTCACCTGGATGTGCGGTTTGGAGCATCTGCGCGAAACGATCGCGTTCCCCCGAATGCTCTACCGGACGCGACCATAATCACCGGGGTGGAAGGGGCTCGGCCACCGACCCACCGAGACCCGCGTAGGAATCCTTTACCCGGACCACAATGTTGCCCTCGAAGACCACGAACGTGATCTTGCCAGGCGGCATGCCGTAGATCCACTCCTCCTGTTCGACGCCATCCTTCGTCTCGCGAACTTTGTGGCGCGGTTTGCCGATGGCCAGAATCACCTGATCGGCATTCATGCCTTCGGCCGCGCGCTTCTCGCGGATGGCTTCCTGGATCTCTGGAGGAAGGTTTTCCACATACTGTTCGGTAGCGGAACGTTTCTCGAAATCCAGAATCGGCGCGAGCAGTTTCTTGATTTCGGCCGGTTCCAGCGAGGGCATCTCCTTGTCGAAGACCAGCGCGATGTTAGTGCCGGCGGTCGGCATGCCGCCCTGTCCGATCGGCGACGTGCGGTTGCCCATCCCGACTTCGATCCGCTCGTACCACTTGCGGCCGCTCTTCACGCCGCCGTTAATCTCCAGCTCGAGGCGGTCGTTCTTGATATCGACCTTGGTGATCTGAACCTGGTCGCCGAGCCGGGCGGCCGGTCCCATCTCTTCGGCGGCCTCGCGCCAGGACGTCTTATCCCAGGTTCCGTCCGCCAGAAACTCAAGCGGCTTCTTGGATCGCGGCAGCAGAATCTTCGCCGTGGCGAACTCAGCGGTCAGTCCACGAATGATCTCAATCCGTTCTTCCGGAGTTATCCTCGCGGTCGCCGGCGGTGGATACAGCGCGAACATCGCGAATCCGCCGAGCATCAGGATTGCGGCCGTTCTTCGCATGACGCCTCCCCGACGGGGTCGGCCAATGGCAAACGCTGTTTCTCGATTGGCGCCTTCAACAAAAACCACACGACCGCGCCGAGCACCAGCGTACACAGCAACCCGGCCTCGGGCCCGTAGTCGCCGCCGCTCCAAATCTCCGGGATCAGCCACTGGAGACGATAGCCCGTCACCTTCATTGTAAATCCACTGACACTGGCGCCGAACAGCGGCAGCGCCGCGTTCCAACCGAAGTGCAGTCCGATGGCGAGCCAGAGATCGCCGCTGCGCAGCACGGACCAGCCGAGAACCACGCCCCATGCGAAGGTATTGAACAGGCCCAGACGGCCGACGTTCATGTTTGCCGAGTGAGCCGCCGCGAACAAGACGGCCATAGGCAGAAGTGTCGTCCAGACGCCGAATACCGGCACCATGGTTTGAAACGCGTAGCCGCGGAACAACAGCTCTTCCGCCACCGCGCCGAACAGCAGCATAATGGCCAGGAAAAGGAACGTGCCCAACGTGCCGCCCCCCTCCGGATCGGGCTGCATGACGGCCAGCCCGGCCACCCACGGGACACCCAGAATCAGAACGGCGGCGCCAATTCCGGCGCCCACGCCCAGAAACAGGTGCCGGGCAGAGGCGTTCGACCATCCCAGCCCGGCATCGAGCAAGCGCATCCGCTCGTAGATGCGCAGGGTGAGCGAATTCGCCACTGCCGCCGCCGCGAAGGTGCTCATCACGGCGGTGACCAGCAGGCCGGAACCAGCGGCATGGAGGATGCCGGCCGTCAATAGCATGGTCATCCAGCACAGAAAGGCATAGACGCCCAGCCGCAGCAGCACCCCGCGTCGGCTGCTGTGCGTCCGCGCCTCCATCGCGATCAGTCCTGCCCGTCCATCTCGATCTTCACCCCGCGCCGCGCAACTTTCACCGCCAGTACTTCGGCCCCCTCGGATTGGAGCAGCGCCGCGACGCGCCGCGACGCATCGGGTTCGACGAGAAACAGCACGCAACCGCCGCCGCCCGCCCCACAAACCTTGGCACCACGCGCGCCGGCTTTTCGGGTAACGTCCACGAGGCGGTCGATCAATGGCGTGCTGATACCCGGGAAATTCCGCCTCCGGTGGGACCACTCCTCCCGCAGCAGGCGGGCGGTTTCGGTCCAGTCCGCCCGGCCGAGCGCCTCCCGCATCGCCTTCGCGATGGCCGTGATGCGGGCGAAGTTCCTTTCGACGGCGCGGTTGCCGTTGATGTGTTCCTTCATCACGGCCCAGTTGTTGATGCCCGAGTTGCGCGGTTCGCCCGTGTAGGCGAGGACGACCCGGGAGTTGAACTCGTCGAGATTCACCGGGACCGCATGGCGGCGAATGCCGCCCGGACCCATCTCAATCGCGCTGACGCCGCCGTAAAGAGCTGGATAGTAATCCTGGGAGCCGGTCGGAACGCGGATAATCTGCGATTCGATGTTCTGGCAGATCTCGCGAAGACGTTCGAGCGAATAGCGCGTTCCGAGCAGGCGGTTCATCGCGCTGCCGAGGGTGATCATGAGGGACGAAGACCCCGAGATGCCGGCGCCCGCGGGCGCCTCCGACAGGGTCTCGACAGTCAGTCCCGACGGTGGCCGGAAGAAACGCAGAATCCAGGCCGGCAACGGCAGCTTGTAGCTCCTGGCCGCGACGAGTTTGTCGATCGAGTCGAACGACTCCTCCTGGCGCTGGTCTACCGACCGCAGTACGACCTTCTTGTCGGGCCGCGTTTCTACCGTACAGTGCGTTCGCCGGTTGATCGCGAAGTTCAACGTCACCGCGCCGGAGTGGTAAAGATACAGGGGCCAGATGTCGACCGTGCCGCCGGCGAGATCAACCCGGCAAGGTGACGAGGCAGTCAGTTTCACGCTCAACTGACGATCTTACCGCGGGACCTGCTTGGCCAACTGCCGTTGCGCGAAACGTCCGAACAGAATCATCGCCGCAACTCCGATCGCCGCCGCGCGAAGGCCGAACCACGGTGCTGCGGCCGGGCTCAGCATCGCGAGTAGCCCGGCCTGCCATCCCGCCGGAAGTCCGATGTAGAGAACGAACGGCAAGAGGTAGAGAGCGCGGTAGAGAATCGCGGCGAGCGGGGAGTCGTCCCAGGCCGCCGAAACGGCCGCGCCCACCCCCGCCGCGAACAGCGCCAAGCCGAGCCCGGCGAGCAGAAGACCGGCCAGCACCGGAAGGCCCGGCCACACAAACTCCGGATAGCCGCCCGTCAAGTTCACCACCGCGATTCCAGCGGCGGTGAGCGCCGCACAGCACCCCCAGCCGATAAGGGCCGCAACGAATGTCCGTGGCAGCACGTCCTGGGGCCAGCGCGGCGGAGTCAACGCGCGGCCCGCCATAAATACCGGCGCCAGGGTCTGGTAGATCAGAAGTAGTAGCGGATCGAAGAACCCGAACCCAAGCCCCCACGGCACCCAGACGGCCAAGGCGCCAGCCATGATCAACCCGAAGATGAGTTTCGCCGTCATCGTCACAACAAGGATCTCTCGGCGCACCCGATGTAGAATGGCACTGGACTTAACACTATTCCATAAGCAGCATGGAGGTGGGTATGAAACGCCGTCGTTTTCTCCAGATTTCCGTCGTCGCCGCGCTTGCCGTCGCGGTGATCGGCTACCAGATGACCCGTGGCACAAAGGCTGACGACGACAAACTGATCGCGGGCTTCAAGCAGACCACCGTGGCGTCGGTCGCGGATTCGGTGGACCAGATCGTCGGACGCCGCGGATTCATGTCGCACGACATGCGGCCCCGCATTCCGGGAAAAGTGGTGGGGCGGGCCGTAACCGCACTCATGCGCGAAGCGGCGCCCGAGCAGGCTACGCCGACTTTGAGCGCGAAGCATTCGGTGGAGATGATCGATAACGCCAAGGCCGGCGAGGTAGGCATAATCGTCATCGAGAACGGGTTGGACGTAGCTGGACTCGGTGGCTTGATGGGCACGGCCGCCAAGGCGCGCGACATGGCCGGCATCGTTATTGATGGTGGGCTGCGGGATGTTTCCGAGGTACGCGATCTGGGCCTGCCAGTCTACTCCCGAAGCGTCGTCCCGTCGAGTTCGGTGGGCCGCTACGCGACCGTCGCCAGAGGGATTCCGGTCCAGTGTGCCGGTGTCGAAGTGAAGCCTGGCGATATCATCGTTGCCGGTGAAGACGGGGTTGTCGTCGTGCCGCAGGACAAGGCGGAGGAGGTTTTGGCTCGAGCGCTGGAGATCGACGAGCGGGAAACGAAGATGGTCCCACTGATTCAACAGTACAAGACCTTGTCGAAGGCGATCGAGATATTTAACCGGATCTAGCCGTGGTGTTTTGGCGCTGGGCTGCGGGGACTACCCCGCGGCCGGCGCTAATCCCAGCGGCCTGCAGCGCCGATAGTTTAACTGGAACCATGAAGGAGCGCCGGTTAGAACAGCGTCTACTTTGCGCGGACCTCGTCGAGGTGGAGTGGAAGGACCCTGCCGGGCGAACCCGGCGTACCGTCGCCAACCTGGAGGATATCTCTGCGTCCGGCGCTTGCCTGCAAGTGGAGACGGAAATCCCCTTAGATACTCCGGTCGTGATCCGGTATCCCCAGGGAGACCTCAGCGGTGAAATCCGCTATTGCGTCTACCGCGAGATTGGCTACTACCTCGGCGTTCGCTTCGATCAGGGGCTGAGGTGGGACGAATCGAGTTTCCGCCCGCTGCACCTGTTCGATCCGAACCGCCTCAAGGGAGAGTGACCGCGCGATAATCTGGGCGGGTGCGGTGGAATCGCGCGGCAGTCTTTCACCAGGACCGTCCCCAACCGGCGCGCTGATCCTGTGGAATGGATTCGGCGATTCCCGGCGGGGAATGCTCGGCTTCTAAGGAACTCAACCCGCGAGTTCGAGGGGGATGAGTGCGTATCCCATTGA
>CAYPUQ010000037.1:0-19746 GCA_964413655.1 uncultured Solibacteraceae bacterium
CGAACCAAGAACGAACCGAAAACGAACCGAGATCGAACCGAAAACGAACCAAAAACGAACCAATCCGCGACACTCGTTTCACGGGCGGTCCAAGCTCGGATTTGACATCCCCACCCCTGGTACGATACGGTTCAGGGTTTCGCTATCGTATCTCGATGGCGAAAGTCGCTTATGAAACCTGCCGATGACCGGTATCTCTACCAGGGCCTGATCCGTCTTCACATTCTGCACCACGCTGTCGAAGAGCCTGTCTTCGGTCTCGGCATGGTGGAGGAATTGGGCCGCCACGGCTACCGGCTCTCGACCGGCACCCTATACCCCATCCTGCACGGGTTGGAGCAGCGCGGCTATTTACGGTCGCGCGAGAAGCGGATGGGCAAGACCGTTCGCCGCGAGTACCGGGCCACCGCGATTGGCCGGCGCGCGCTGAAGGCGGCCAGGCAGAAGGTCCGCGAGCTTTTCGGCGAACTCTTCGAGGACGAATGAAACCATACGCGCTACTACCGTTCCTGACAGTCGCCGGTTTCGCGCAGGCCCCGCTCACGCTCTCCGAAGCGGTCGACCGGGCGCAGCGGAACTATCCCAGCGTTCAGGTGTCGCGTGCGCAGGCGGATGCAGCCGCGGCCGGCATCCGGCTCGCGCGCACCAGTTACCTGCCGCGTCTCGACTCCGTGGCGCAAGCGAACCGCGCGACCAAGAACAACATCTACGGCATGCTGCTCCAGCAGCCGGTGATCTCGCCGATCTCCGGCCCGCCCGTTTTCGACACCACGGGCACGAGCGTCTTCGGCAGCGCGGTCGGCCTGCTCATCGATTGGGAGCCCTTCGACTTCGGCCTGCGGAAGTCGCAGGTGGAATTCGCCGAAAGCAGCCGCCGGCGCGCGGATGCGGCGATCGCCCGGACGGAGTTCGAGGCCGGTTCGGCCGCCGCTGACGCGTATTTGACGGTGCTCGCCGCCCAGGAAACCGTCAAGGCGGCGCAGGCCAACGTGGAGCGCACCGAGGTCCTGCTGCAAATGGTGGAGTCGCTCGTGCGCGCCGAACTTCGCCCGGGCGCGGACGCGACGCTCACCCGCGCGGAGTTGGCCGCGGCGCAGGCCCAGGTCGTCCGCGCGGAACAGTCTGTCGCCGAAGCAAAGGCGCTGCTGGCCGGTGCGACCGGAGACCCTGCGGCGCGGATCGTGGTCACCGAGGGCCGGTTGCTCGGCCTCCCGCCGGTCGATCCAGACCAACAGGGCGCGGTCGAAGAGAACCCGGCCGCCCGCGAACAGAACGCCGCCCTTGAGGAAGCGCGCGCCCGCGCCAAAACGCTTGACAACCTGTGGATGCCGCGCTTTTCGCTGCAGGGCACCACGTATGCGCGCGGCACCGGCGCGCGGCCGGACTTCACCACGCTCGGCGGCGCCAACGGACTGTCGCCGACGTTCTACAACTGGGGCGTCGGCTTTACGGTGACATTCCCCCTGCTCGACCATGCACCCGTGCGCGCCCGGCAGGCCGAGGAGGCGGCCCGGATCCGCGGCGAAGAGAGCCGCTACAAGCTGGTAATCAACGAATTGGAAACTCGCCGCAACCAGGCGCTCGCCGCGGTCGAAGCGGCGCGGAAGCTTGCCGGTTTGGCGCCGGCACAACTGGAAGCCGCCACCGCCGCTGAGACACAGGCGCAGGCGCGCTACAAAGCCGGTTTGGCAACGCTGGTGGAAGTGGCCGATACCCGGCGCGCGCTGTTTCAGGCCGAAATCGACAACGGGCTCGCTCGCCTCAACGTCTGGCGTTCGTTGCTCGCGCTGCGCACCGCCGAAGGCGACCTGGCGCCGTTTCTTCAATTGGCGGGCCGGTAGGACCAGGAGGGCAAGTCTGCTATGTGGCTGATACACGCGGCAATGCGGCGCCCCATCACGATCGTGATGGTGATTCTCGGAGTGGCCCTTTGCTCTATCCTGGCCATCCGGCGCATGAGCGCTGACATCTTTCCGGATCTTGGTACGCCGGTGATCTACGTCGCGCAGCCTTACGGCGGCATGGACCCGGCGCAGATGGAAGGGTACCTCGTGAACTATTACGAGTACCACTTCCTATACATTCGCGGAATCGATTACGTGGAGTCCCGGTCGATCCAGGGCGCGGCGATCATGAAGCTCCACTTTCACGATGGCACCGACATGGCCACGGCGATGGCCGAAACCGTGGCGCAGGTGAACCGCTCGCGCGCCTTCATGCCGCCCGGCACGGTGCCGCCCTTCGTGACGCGATTCGACGCGGGCAGCGTACCCGTGGGCTACCTCGTGTTTTCGAGCGAAACGCGCGGCGTCGACGAGATCTCCGACCTCGCGCTGTTCCGGATACGCCCGATGTTCTCGCGGCTGCCCGGCGTCTCGGCGCCGCCGCCGTTCGGCGGCACTGCCCGTACACTCGTCGTGCGCGTCGATCCGGACAAACTGCGCGCGTACAGGCTATCGCCCGACGAAGTCGTGCAAGCCGTGGCGCAGACGAACACGCTGTCGCCGTCCGGCAACGTGCGCATCGGCGGCCTCAACTACATGGCCCCGCTGAACGCCACCGTGCGCGAAGCGGCCGAACTGGACGACGTGCCGGTGCGGCGCGGGGCGGGGCCGACGGTCTATTTGCGCGACATCGGCTACGCCGAGGACAGCGCCGACATTCTGACCAGCTACGCGCTGGTGGACGGACGGCGCGCGGTCTACATCGCCGCAACCAAGCGCGCCGACGCCTCGACACTCGACACCGTGCGGCGCATCAAGGAAGCCCTGCCGTCGTTCCAGGCGGCGATTCCCGAAGACATCCGGGTATCGTTCGAACTCGATCAGTCGTTCTACGTCACCAATTCGCTCCGGGCGCTGTTGCAGGAGGGGTTGATGAGCGCGCTGCTGACGGGACTGATGATCCTCATCATGCTCGGCAGCCTGCGCAGCGCGCTGGTAGTGGTGACGACCATTCCGGTCGCGCTGCTGTCCGCTGTCGTGGCGCTGTGGGCGGCGGGACAGTCGTTCAACCTGATGACGCTCGGCGGCTTGACGCTGGCGATCGGCATTCTCGTGGACGAGTCGGTGGTGGCGGTGGAGAACATTCACAGCCACCTCGGTCAAAGCAAGGGGGTGGCGCGTTCGGTGCTGGAGGCAAGCCGCGAGGTGGTGGTGCCACGGCTCCTGGCGATGCTCTCAGTGGTTTCTGTCTTCGCGCCGTCGTTCTTCATGGAAGGCGTCGCGCGCGCCCTGTTCGTGCCGTTGGCGCTGGCGGTGGCGTTTGCGATGATCGCGTCGTACTTTCTGGCAAGCAGCCTGGTGCCGATCATGGAGACCTGGCTGAACCGCCGCGCGGCGGCGCAGGCCGGGCATGGCGGCGGTGGATCGTGGTTCGACCGGTTTCGCGACGCGTTCGGCAGACTGTCGCGGCGCTTGATCGGGGTGCGCTGGGCGATTGCCGCGGTCTACCTGGTAACCGCCGTAGCAATCACCTGGATGGTGGGTCGAAACCTTGGCACGGATATCTTCCCGCAGGTGGACACCGGCCTGGTCCAGATGCGGATTAAGGCGCCAACCGGCACGCGCGTCGAGCGGACCGAGCGGCTGGTCCAGGACGTCTTGGCCGAAATCCGGCGGAAGGCAGGCGAAGGGAACATCGAGAGTTCGCTGGCTTTCGTCGGCGTGCAGCCCTCGGCATATCCCGTCAACCTGATCTTTCTCTGGACCAGCGGGTCGCACGAAGCCGTCATGCAGGTTGCCCTCAGGTCTGGCGCCGGCATCTCGTCGGCCGAACTACAGGAGCATCTGCGGCAGCGGATTCCCGAGATCGCGCCCGGCGCGCGGGTCTCCTTTGAAGCCGCCGATCTGGTGAGTCAGGTCATGAGCTTCGGCGCGCCGACGCCGGTTGAGATTGCCGTGACGAGTCCAAGCCTGGCGGCTAATCGCGAGTATGCTGAGCGGATCGTCGCCGAACTGGCTCAGATCGACACACTGCGCGATGTACAGATTGGCGAACTGCTGGACTACCCGACCGTCGATATTCACGTCGACCGCGAGCGGGCGTCGCAACTCGGCGTGTCCGTGGCGGAAGTCGGCCGGGCCCTGAGTCCGGCTACATCGTCGAGCCGCTTTACAACGCCGGTCTATTGGGCCGACCCTCGCTCGGGCATCGCCTACCAGGTGCAGGTGGAAGTGCCGCAGTCGCAGGTCTCCTCCATGGACGATCTGCGGCGGATTCCAGTGAAGAACAGCGAAGTGGCGCCGACGCTGTTAGCCGACGTCGCCGAGGTGAGTCACGGCAGCATGTCGGGCGAATACCACCGCTTCAACATGCAGCGGATGGTGACCGTGAATGCCAACGTGGCAGACAGCGACCTCGGCCGCGTTGCGGAACGGGTTCGCGCCGCGCTCGGCAGGCTGCCGGAGGCGCCCCGCGGATTGAACGTCGCCGTGCGCGGTCAAGTGGCGCCGATGGAACTGATGCTGGAAAACCTCCAACTCGGGCTATCGCTGTCGATCATCGCGGTGTTTCTGCTGTTGGCGGCATATTTCCAGTCGATCCGCGTTGCGTTCGTCGTGTTGATGGCGGTCCCGGCGGTGCTGTCCGGCGTCGCGCTGGCGCTATGGCTGACAGGCACGACTCTGAACATTCAATCGTTCATGGGCGCGATGATGGCGGTAGGCATTTCAGTGGCAAACACGATTCTGCTATGCACCTTCGCCGATCAGTACCGGCGCGAAGGGATGCCGGCGGCGCAGGCGGCGGCCGAAGCGGCGCGCACGCGCGTCCGCCCAGTGCTGATGACCAGCATCGTCATGATCTCGGGCATGCTGCCGCTGGCGCTAGGCACGGCGCAGACGGCACCACTCGGAATCGCCGTGATCGGCGGTTTGGCCGCCGCGACGGTTACCACGCTGCTGGCCATTCCCGCGATCTTCGCGATCGTCGAGGCACGCGGTGGAACTACTTCGCCTTCCATTGATCCGGACGACTCGCGCAGCCCGCACTACGACGCCGCCTGATGGAGAAAGTCATGAAGCTATTATTCGGTTTGGCCGCCTTGGCCACTGCTCTGGCCCAACAAACCTCCACTCCGTTCGTGGAAGTGATCTCCAGGCCCCATGAGGGCACAACGACGCTGCCCGGCGAACTCCGCCCCTTCCACAGCGTGGACGTCTACGCGCGCGTCTCCGGCTTCGTGAAAACGGTGAAAGTGGACCGGGGATCGCGCGTCAAGAAGGGCGACCTGCTCGCGACGGTCACCGCCCCCGAGATGGACGCGCAAATCGCCGAAGCCCAAGCGCGGGTGGTGGCGGTGGAGTCGCAGCGGGCCGAGGCGGAAGCCAAACTCGCCGCTTCCCGCGGCACGTTCGAGCGCCTGCGGGAAGCGGCAAAGACACCGGGCGCGGTCGCCGGCAACGACGTCGTGTTGGCGGAGAAGGCCGTCGAGGCGGAAGAATCGCGAATTGCCTCAATCGGCAAAAGCGTCGAGGCGGCGCAAGCGGCGGTGGCCGCGATCGAGGAGATGAGGCGGTATCTGGCGGTCTCAGCCGAGTTCGACGGCGTGATCACCGAGCGGCTGATTCACGAAGGCGCGCTGGTTGGACCGGAGAGCAAACAGCCAACGCCCATGTTCCGCCTTGAGCAGACCAACCGTCTGCGCTTGGTGGCCGCGGTGCCCGAATCGCTGGCCGGCGGCATCCGGCGCGGCGCGCGCATGCAGTTTACCGTACCTGCCTATCCCGGCGAGCGGTTCAGCGGCGTGGTGGCTCGACCGGCGTTTTCGGTGGACCCGAAGACGCGAACCATGCCGGTGGAGCTCGACGTCAACAATCCGGGCGGCCGGCTCGCGCCGGGCATGTATGCCGAAGTGGCCTGGCCGATGGGACGAGGGCGAGATGGCTTATTCGTGCCGCTGTCGGCGATCAAAGCGACAACCGAGCGCGTCTTCGTGATCCGCGTGACCGATGGTGTCGCCGAGTGGGTGGACGTGCGGCGCGGTGCGCGGGACGGCGAACTGGTCGAAGTGTTCGGAAATCTCAAACCCGGCGACAAGATCGTCCAACGCGCATCCGATGAAATCCGGCCGGGTACGCGGTTAAACTGAAGACTTCCCATGTCGCGAGCCCTCTGCCTGATCCTCGTGTCTTCTCTGCTGCTGCCGGCACAGCGGCGCGTCTCCGACGCCGAAGTCGCCGAGGTGCATCGCTCGGCGCTGTTGATCGACACGCACAACGACGTCACCAGCGAGACGGTGCGCGGCCTCGACATCGGGCCGCGGCGCGCCAAGGGACACACCGACCTCGTCCGGTTGCGCGAAGGCGGCGTAGGCGCGGTGTTCTTTGCCGCCTACGTTTCGGGCAGCTACGTCGAAGGCAACCGCGCCCCGCGCCGGGCGTTGGAGATGATCGACACCATCCGGCACGACATCGTAGCGCGCTACCCCAACGATTTCGCGTTGGCCACCACCGCCGATGAGATCCTCGCCGCGCGCAAGGAAGGCAAGATCGCGGCACTGATCGGCATCGAAGGCGGCCACGCCATCGAAGACAGTCTGCGGCTGCTGCGGGACTACTACGCGCTCGGCGTGCGCTACATGACGCTCACGCACAGCAACTCGAACCTCTGGGCCGATTCCTCGGGCGACCAGCGGAAGCCGCACAACGGGCTGTCGGCGCGCGGCAAACAGGTGGTGCGCGAGATGAACCGGCTCGGCATGATGGTCGACATCTCGCACGTCTCGGACAAGACGTTCCGGGATGCCCTGGCCGAAAGCCGCGCGCCGGTGTTTGCGTCGCACTCCTCCTGCCGCGCGTTGTCGAACATCGCGCGGAACATGAGCGACGAGATGATCGTCGCCATGGCGAAGAAGGGCGGCGTCATCCAGATTAACTTCGGCTGCGAGTTTCTGTCCCAGAAGTCCGCCGACACGTCCACATGGACCAATCCCGCGCTGAAAGCCGTTCAGCCAAAGCCCGAGATCGTCCCGGCGACGCTGGCGGATGCCGTCGCGCATATCCGCCACGTGGTCCGCATCGCCGGAATCGACGCCGTGGGCATCGGCAGCGACTACGACGGCGTGGGCTGCGTCCCCATCGGGCTGGAGGACAACTCCAAGTTCCCCGCCCTGACGCGCGCGCTGCTCGAAACCGGCTTTGCCGCCGCTGACATCCGCAAGATCTACGGCGAGAACATGCTGCGCGTGATGCGGGCGGCAGAGCAGACCGCCCGGCAGATGCAATCGGCGAAATAGCCGCCGGCGCTTGTCACAAGAGCGAGTGTCATCTCGTCTCCTGGGTGGATTATGTCGAATCACATGCGCGTTTTCGTTGCCGGCGCGGCCGGCGCACTCGGGCTGCCGCTCGTCCGGCGTCTTGTTTCCGCCGGGCACACCGTGACTGGCTTGACACGATCCGCCAAGCGGCCCTTGATCGAAGCGGCGGGGGCCAGCGCGGTGGTGACAGACGCCCTCGACGCAACCGCCGTCGCGCGAGCCGTTCGCGACGCTGTGCCCACGCACGTCGTCAACCTCCTCACGGCGCTGCCGCCGGCGGGGCCGCTGCGCCCGCGAGACCTCCGCGCCACCAACGCCTTGCGCACCCAAGGCGCGGCGAATCTGCTTGGGGCCAGCATCGCCACGGGCGCGGCGCGAATCGTGGCGGAGTCGTTCGTGTCGGTCGTCGGCCGGCCCGAGACCCGGCGGGCGTTGAACGAAGACGACCCGCTGGGACCCTTGCCACCCGGTGATCCGGCGTACGAAACGGTGATGGCGTTGCGTTCGCTCGAAGACCAGCACGCGGAAGCCCGCGGTCAAGGACGAATCGAAACCGTCGTGCTGCGGTATGGCTTGTTCTATGGTCCGGAGGTCGCGTCAATCCGTGCTCTGATCCACAACCTGCGCGCCGGGAGAATGTTCCTGCCAAAGGGAACGCCGGGCTTGGCGTCTTGGATTCAAATCGAGGATGCCGTCGCTGCGACAATGGCCGCATTGGAGCATCCGCGGCCCAATTCGATCTATCACGTCGCGGACGACGAGCCAATGACTTTCGACACCGCCATGACCATCGCGGCCAGGATTTTCTCGGCGCGGGCGCCGAAGACGCTGCCCGCCTGGATCGTGCGTTTGGCCGCTCCCCTTGTGGTGAGCATGGCGTCGGCCCACCTTGCCCTCGACAATGGCCGAGCGAAGTGGGACTTGGATTGGCGGCCAACCTTTCCCACCATCCGCGAGGGCTTCGCCGACTTGGCGGCACGGGAGCGAATAGCGGCGTGATCTCCGCCCAACGGTTCGAGGAACTACGCCCGTATCTCTTCTCGATCGCCTACCGGATGCTCGGCAGTGCGGCCGAGGCGGAAGACGTCATTCAAGACGCCTGGCTGCGCACGGACAAGGCACCCGAAGAGGTGCAATCGGACCGCGCCTGGCTTTCGACCGTGGTCACTCGCTTGTGCCTCGACCGGCTGAAGTCCGCCCAGGTGGCCCGCGAAGCGTACGTCGGACCCTGGCTACCGGAGCCGGTCCCAGCCGTTGCGCTGCCGGCGCCCGAGTCCGAGGTGCTCCGGCGCGAATCCATCACCGTCGCCTTCCTGGTTCTCTTGGAGACGCTGTCGCCGTCCGAGAGAGCGGCTTTCCTGCTGCGGGAGGTCTTCGACTACGAATATGCCGAAGTCGCACGGATTCTGAAAGGCAGCGAAGCCGCGGTCCGCCAACTGGTGCATCGCGCCAAGCAACGCCTGGCGCAGGGCAAGCGGCGTTTCCAGGCAAAACCGGAGCGCCAGAGTGAAGTCGTGAGCCGCTTTCTGGCCGCCGCCCGCGAGGGCGACCTGGCGGGACTGGAGGCGCTCCTGGCGCGCGACGCCACACACACCGCCGACGGCGGGGGTAAAGTTGCGGCCGCGAGGCGCGTGGTGGAAGGCGCCCCGGCCATCGCACGGTTGTTCGCCGGCCTGTACCGCACGGCGGCCGCGGCGCCGGACCGATGGCGCGCAGAGCTTTCCGAAATCAATGGGGAGCCGGCGATGCTTGCTTACTTCGACGGCCGCCTGGACACCGTCTTCATCTTCTCGGTTGACGAGGATTGTGTCATCGCCACCCACGCTGTCCGAAACCCCGACAAGCTCACCTGGCTCGCCGACCGCCTGGCGGCCGGCCGCCCGAACTGATGACGGAAAAGATGTAAGACATGGCTCCTTTGATCGTTATCTTCGGATCTCTGGTCTTGTACCGGACGTTGGGCGTCGCGGGTATTGCGGCATTCGATCAATGGGTAGATTGTGGCCGCTACGCGCTGGCGACCATGTTCGTGTTCACGGCATGGTCTCACTTTGCTCCGATGAAGAATGATCTGATTGCCATGGTGCCGGCGGCTTTTCCGCGCCCGGACGTAATCGTTCTCCTCACGGGACTGTTGGAGATCGCCGGGGCGTTAGGTCTGTTGTTTGCCGTCACTCGGTACTGGGCTGCTTGGGGTCTCATTCTGCTTCTCCTGGCGATGTTTCCTGCCAATGTGAGCGCGGCACGCCGGGGTCTGACGATTCGCGGGCGTCCCGTTACGCCGCTATGGTTACGAGCGTCGATGCAAGCGCTGTTTGTGCTGTGGGCGTGGTGGGTGCGATAGGCTCAGTTGGCCACCTCGTCCCACGTGACGATGCGGCGCTCGTAGATCGCCTTCGTCCCCATGATGGGAACCAGAGTGGAGATGTGGGCGGAGTCGGCGTCGCTCATCACCGGCTTGTTGTTCCGGATCGAATCAGCGAATGCGGCCAGCGCCATGTAGGTAGAGTTCTCGCCTTCGTTCGGAACATCCAACTTGACCGGGGCTTTGCTGTCGCGTGGCTGCCACGTTGCCCTGATCAGGTCAATTGACCCGTTCGATCCGAAAACCCGCTCCTGAACTCCGGTGAACCCCGGCGGATCGAAGTAATGGTGGCTGAAGTTCACCCGAATGTCGCCGGGGTACTCGAGGATCAGGCTGTAGTTGTCCATCACGGTGCGCCCCGGCGGATCGTCGATGAAGAGATTCGTACCACCGGAAGCCAGCGCGCGAATCGGAGGCTTGCCGATCGCCCACGTGAACAGGTCAAGGATATGGATACCCTGGTCGACCATGATGTCGCCGCATTTGGTCTTGTCAAAATACCAGGGAATGTCGCGCGGCAAGTCGCCGCCGTGCCGCATCCCGTGGCACATGAGAACCTTGCCGATGCCGCCAGCGTGGATGAACCGCTCGGCGGCGTTGCGGTGCGGATCGTGCCGAAGCTGGAAGCCCACCTGGAAAAGACCCTTGGCGGACTTCGCTCCGTTCACGATCATCCGCGAGTCTTCGGCGCTCAATGCCAGCGGCTTCTCGCCATACAAATGCTTACCGACTTCGAGAATTGCCAGGTAGACATCGCGGTGCGTCCAATCGGGCGTCGCGGCGACGACTGCATCGATGTCCTTGCGATCGTCGAGCATCTTCCGGTAGTCGGTGTAGGTTTGCGCGCTGCCACCCGTCTCGGCGACGATGGCGGCGGCCGCCCGCGCCCGGTCTTCCAGCAGGTCGCAGACAGCCACGACTCGGACGCCCGGAACGCGCAGCATGTGGCGAAGCAGGTAGGTGCCGCGGTTCCCGGTGCCGACAAAGGCAACCCGCAATTCCGAACCGGGCGACTGGGCGGAGAGGACGGCTGGCGCGGCCAGAGCGGCCGCGGGGACATGAAGAAGAGTGCGCCGGCTGATCGTATGTGGCATGACGATTCCTTTGCTTTCATTGTCCGCCTTCCATCGTCCCGAGGCAGGGGCTCAACGTATGCTATTCTGTCGGCACGAAGTCGAGGTTTACGATGACGACACGACGTACCTTTGTTCTGGCGGCGGCCGCCGTACCGGCCGTTTTGCGCGCTGCTGGCGAGCGCCGGCCCTCCTGGAGCGAAATCGAGAAGATCCTGGCAAGCGGCGACGTGAAGGGAAAACTGAGCCGCGACGATCTGCCGACGCCGGCACTCTTGCTCGACATGGATGGATTCGAGTTCAATGTCCGCAAGATGACGGAGCACGCGCGCGCCAGTGGGCGGGCGCTGCGTCCGCACGGCAAGACTCACAAATGTCCGGAGATCGCCAAGCGCCTGATCAAAGCCGGCGCGGTCGGGGCGTGCGGCGCCAAGCTCAGCGAAGCCGAGGTGTTCGCGGCGCATGGCGTCACCGGTTTGCTGGTCACAACCGCGGTTGTCGGCAAGCACAAGATCGAGCGAGCCGTCCGGTTGGCGCGCAAGCAGCCCGGCATCATGTACTCCTTCGACGACCTCCAGAACGCACGCGACCTCAACGAGGCGGCGAAGGCAGCCAACGTGAAGCTGAACCTCGCCGTGGATCTGCTGGTCGGCATGCGGACGGGCATTACCCCGGGCGAACCCGCGGCACGCCTGGTCGAGCAGCTCGAAGGACTGACCAACGTGCGCTTCGCGGGCATTCAGGCGTATGCCGGGCAAGCTTCGCACGTCACCGGGTTCGAAGCCCGGAAGAAGCGGTCGCGTGAAATCATGGCGGCGGCGGTGGAAACGCGCCACATGATCGAGAAGAAGGGTATCGAGTGCAAGCTGCTGACCGGCGGCTCCACCGGCACCTATAACATCGATACGGAAATCGACGGCATCACCGAGATTCAGCCGGGCAGCTTTATCTTCATGGATATCGATTACAACCGGATCGGCGGGCAATCGGGCGATTTCTACGACGACTTCAAGAACTCGCTCACCGTGCTGACTTCGGTGGTGAGCAAACCCGACGACAGGACGGCGATCGTCGACGGCGGCTTCAAGGCGTTCTCGACCGACCGGTCGTTTCCGCCGCTGGCCAAGAAACTCGACGGCGTGAAGTACGGCTTCGCGGGCGACGAGCACGGCAAACTAACCGCCGAGGCCAGCCACCTGGCACTGAAATTGGGCGACCGGCCCGAATTCATCGTGCCGCACTGCGACCCGTCGGTGAACCTCTACGATCGGCTGTACTGCTTGCGCGGCGATTCCGTGGAAGCCGTGTGGCCCATCGCCGCGCGGGGTATGGCGCAGTAGCTCCAGCCCCGCAGGCCATCTCCAGCATGTTCTCGCGACTGGTCCGCAAGGTTCACATGTACCTTGCGCTATTTCTCACGCCGTGGGTGCTGATGTATACGCTCAGCACGATGGCGATGAATCACCGGAAAGAGGGCAATCCGCCCCCGGCCTTCGAACCGGCCGGCGAAACCACCTGGAACGGCTCTTTCCCGCCCGGCGCGTCCGCGCGGCAGAAGGCGGTACAGATACTGGCCTCGCTCGACATGGACGGTGCGCACAACGTGCAGGAGCGCGACGGTCGTCTCGTGATTGTTCGCTTCGAGCCGGTCCGGCCGGTCCGGCTGACCTATACAGCCGCCGGCGACCGCCTGCAAATCGAGCGGCAGCAGTTTCGCTCCGGCGCATTCCTCGAGCGGTTTCACCGCCGCCGCGGCTACCAACACGACTACGCACTGGAAGACACCTGGGCGGCGTCGGTGGACCTTTTCATTGTCGCGATGATCTTCTGGGCGTTGTCCGGATTATGGATGTGGTGGGAACTGCGCATCACCCGGCGTTGGGGTCTGGTCGCGCTGGCCGGCGGAGCGGGGCTCTTTGCGTTCTTTCTGGCGGCGATATGAACTGGCACACCATCAATCGCCGCGTTCACCTCTACCTGGCGTTGTTCCTGCTGCCGTGGTTCCTGATGTACGGCGTCAGTTCCATCCCGTTCTCGCACCCGCAATGGGGCAACAGCCTTTACGACGACGGAATCCCGATGTGGACGCTGCGCTTCGAACAGCCATTCAGCGATCCCGTGCCCGAAGGCGATCTGCGCCCACTCGGCGCGCGCATCCTTCGCGATACCGGCATCGAGGGCTCGTTCGGTGCTTACCGGCAGAACGAGGCGCAGATCAACGTCTACATCTACACCTTTCTGAAATCGACGCAGATCAAGTACTTCGTCGACCGGCAGTTGCTGCGCGTCGAAGACCGCCGCTTCCGCTGGGACCAGTTTTTCACCGGCATGCACGCGCGCGGCGGTTTCGCGCAGGACAGCGCGCTGGACGACGCGTGGGCGATTGTCGTGGACGTTGTCTGCGTGGCCTTCCTCGTCTGGATCGCGACGGGCCTAATCATGTGGTGGCAGATTCGCGGACACCGCCGTTGGGGTTTGCTCGCGCTCGGCGCGGGCTCGGCGGCGCTCGCGGTGTTTATGTTCGCGCTTTAGTAAAGCGGCTGCTCGCCCGGCGGGCGCGTTTTCCAGCGGCGGTGCATCCAGAGCCATTGGCCTGGATGCTCGCGGATCACCGATTCGAGGTGCGCGTGGAGGCGCGCCGTATCCTGTTCGACGTCGCCGGTGGCGTACATCGGAGGATAGAACTTCAGGATGTAGCGGTTCTCCTCGTCGCTCCACAGTGCGTAGCCGGGAATGATGGCCGCGCTGCTGTGGGCGGCGATCCGTGCAAAGCCCTTATCGACGCAGGCGGGGATACCAAAGAACGGCACGAAGATCCCCTCCGCGGCCGAGGTGTTCTGATCGATCAGAATGCCCACCGCCTCTTTGCGTCCAAGGGCGCGCAGGATGCCGCGGGCGAAGTCGCGCTTCTCGATCGTCTGGTTGCCGGATAGCGTGCGCAACCGGTGAACCAACCCGTCGAGCAGCGGATTGTCGAGCGCGCGCGCGACGACATGCATAGGTTCGGTCAACAACCCGTGCGCGAAGGCGCTAAGTTCCCAGTTGCCGAGGTGGGCGGTGGCGAATAGCACGCCCTTGCCGCACCGTTTGGCCTCGTGGAAATACTCAAGGCCGTCGTACCGAATCCACCCGGCGGCATTGTCGCGACTGATCGTATGCAGCCGCGCGAGCGTGAGCAGGATTCGCGCGATCGACCGGAAGCTCTCATCGGCGATGCTCGCCCGGCTTTCTGGCGGTTCGGAAGTCAGAACCTTGTCGAGGTTCTTTTGGGCGGTCCGTCGCAGGCGCGGAACGGCGGTGTCAATAAGGAACACCCACCCGCGCGCCACGCGCAGTCCCAACTCGCGCGAACCGACCGACATGGACCACAGCGCGAATCGGGCCAACCAATATTCGAGGCGGTTGCGGAGCGGCGAGCGGCGATCCGGCGGATTAGGTGGGGCAGGCCCCCGGCGTGGGGCGGACGCCCCGTCCGCCTGCTTCATCGTGGCACGCATGTCCGCAAGGCAGTCCTAACGGGGTCGCCCGCGCCAGCCCCCATCGATCCAGCCGCCGCCGAGGACGAGTTCGCCGTCGTAGAGAGCCGCACCCTGACCGGGGGTGACGGCGCGCTGGGGCTCGTCAAAGCGAACCACAACGTCGCGGGCGCCATTCTCGGGCGTTACTGTTGCCCAGGCGGGCAGATGTTTGTTGCGAATGCGGACCTGCGCGCGGATGGGCTGCGACGGAGGCGCAATCGAGATCCAGTTCACGTCTGTTGCGCGAAGGTGCGTACTCAGCAACTCCTCGCCGCGGCCCACCACCACGCGCTGCGAGGCCGGTTCCGTGGCGATGACGTACAACGCCTCGCCAGTCGCGACGCCGAGGCCTTTGCGCTGGCCCACCGTGAAGCGATGGACGCCCTCATGCTCACCGAGCACCTCGCCGCCGCTCGTGATAATCTCGCCGCGCGTCCGCGTGCGGGCGATACCCTGCTCGGCGAAGTACGCGTCGATGAACGAGGCGTAGTCGCCGTTCGGAACGAAGCAGATCTCCTGGCTATCGTTCTTCGAGGCCACCGGCACGCCGAGTTCGCGCGCCAACTCGCGTACCCGCGGCTTGGTGAACTCGCCGAGCGGGAACAGCGTCCGGGCCAACTGCTCCTGGGTAAGTCCGAACAGAAAGTAGGTCTGGTCCTTCGTCGCATCGACCGCGCGCAGCATCTGGTAGCGCCCGCCGGCTTTGTCAAACCGGATGCGGGCATAGTGCCCCGTGGCGATGCGGCCGGCGCCAATGCCCTGCGCCACCTCGACGAATTGGTCGAACTTCACGTGGTTGTTGCACAACGTGCAGGGAACCGGCGTACGCCCGGCGAGATAGTCCGCAATGAACGGCTTCACTACCTGCTCCTCGAACCGCTGCTCGAAATTGAGGACGTAATACGGAATGCCGAGGTGCTGGGCCACCGCGCGGGCGTCGTAGACGTCGTCGAGCGAGCAGCAGCGTCCCGTGGCGCCCTCAACAGCCAGATCCGGCAGCCGGCGCTGATTCCAGAGTTGCATGGTGAAACCGGCGATCGGCACGCCGTCGCGGCGCAGCATGGCCGCCACCGTGGACGAATCGACGCCTCCCGACATCGCCACTGCTACCAACTCAGACATGAACGTACCTCGGCGAAAGCCGGCGCAAGTGCGCGGCAGCCTCCGCGACGGCCTCAATCAAAGCATCCACCTGCTCGGCCGAGTTCGCCCGCCCAAGCGAAAAGCGGACGCAGGACTTCGCCGCCTCGACGCTGAGTCCCATCGCCATTAGCACGTGCGACGGCTCTACCGCACCGCTCGAACATGCCGAACCGCTCGACACCGCAAAGCTCTTGAGGTCCAGCGCGATCACCATCGCCTCGCCCTCGATGCCCTCGAAGCGGATGTTGGTGGTGTTCGGCGTGCGCTGTGCGCCACCGGCGTTCACAATGGTGTGCGGCACACTCGCAAGGATTCCCGCTTCGAGCCGGTCCCTCAGTTCAGTGAGACGTGCCGGCTCCGTATCAACGTTTCGCCGCGCCCACTCGGCGGCGGCGCCCATCGCCGCCACGCCGGGCACATTCTCCGTGCCGGCGCGCCGTTCCCGTTCGTGGCGTCCGCCGAACTGCAGCGGCTGCAGTTTCACTCCCTGACGCACAAACAGCGCGCCCGCGCCCTTGGGCGCGTAGAACTTGTGGGCGCTGATCGAGTACAGATCGGCGCCGAGCGCCCGCACGTCCACCTGCAGGCGGCCGGCGGCCTGGACGCCATCCACGTGAAACAACACGCCGGCCGCGCGTGCAATCGCGCCAATCGCCTCCACCGGCTGAAGGGCGCCCGTTTCGTTGTTGGCATGCATGGCTGAGATCAGCACCGTCTCGGGCCGGATCTGGCGGCGAATTTCGTTCGGATCCACAACTCCCTCGCCATCCGGCTGAATGTAGGTGACGGCCACGCCCTCGCGTTCCAGTTGCGCGCAGGCGTTCAGCACGGCTGGATGCTCAATGGCCGTCGTAATGATATGCGCGCGCAGCTTCCCTAATGCGCGAACCGCGCCGAGAATCGCAAGGTTATCCGCTTCCGTGCCGCCGCTGGTAAGTACAATCTCCTTCGGAGTGCATCCGATCAGCGCGGCCACCTGCGCACGGGCCTGTTCCAGCCGCTGCCGGGCGATCTGGCCGTCGCGATGGACGCTCGACGGGTTACCGAATGCGTCGCGCAAAGCAGCCGAGTGCGCTGCCAGGACTTCTTCGGAAACAGGGGTGGTCGCGTTATGATCGAAGTAAAATCGGTTCAAAGCCCGCTCTTCCAATTCTAACAACCGGATGCCATCGCTCATTACTCTCACTACCGACTTCGGCACAACCGACCACTTCGTCGCCACGATAAAGGGGGTCATCCTGGGCATTGCCCCGCGCGCGCGGATCGTCGATATCAGCCACGAAGTGCGGCCGTTCGAGATCCAGGAGGCAGCGTTCCTCCTCGCCGAGGCCAGCCGCTACTACCCGAAGAAGACGATCCATGTGGCGGTGGTCGACCCGGGCGTGGGCACGGCGCGGCGGCCGATCCTGGTGGAAGCCGGCGGGCAGTATTTCGTCGGCCCCGACAACGGAATCTTCGGATGGATCTATAGCGCGATGCCGCACAAGATCCGCGAATTGACCAACTCAAAGTACTTCCTGAAGACCGTGAGCCAGACCTTCCACGCCCGCGACATCTTCGCACCCGTGGCGGCGCACCTGGCGGCGGGCGTGCGGCCGGCGCAATTTGGCAAACTCATCCGCGATTACCTGCGACCCACCATCGACAAGCCGATGCGCACCGGACATCGCACGTGGACCGGAACCATTCTGCGCATCGATCGCTTCGGCAACCTCATCACCAACCTCCGCGTGGACGAGTTTCCGGCGGTCCTGGAGCGGCCCTTCATCCTGATTCCCGGCGTCCACCAGGTCATGCGGTTGGTGAAGAGCTATGCCGAAGCGCCCGAGGGCGAGCTGGCCGTCATCCCCGGCAGTTCGGGTTATTACGAAGTCTGCTTGAACCAGCAGTCCGCGGCGAAGTTCACCGGGGTCGGCGTGGGCTCGCCGGTGGAGTTGGCGATCTACTGAATGCCCGAACTACCGGAGGTGGAAGCCGTCGTGCGCAAGCTGCGCGCGGATTGCCGCGGCCAGCGGATCGTGGCCGCCGAGGTCTTTCGCTGCGCCACGCCGGAGGTGGCCGAAACCGCCCCTGGACGGCGCGTAGTGGCGGTGGAGCGGCGGGCCAAACACATCCTCGTCCGGCTGTCCGGCGGACTCACGCTGCACACGCATTTGCGGATGTCGGGCAACCTGCGCGTGATCGCGGACCATCGTCTACACAGCGTGTACGCGCGGGTGTTGTTGTCTCTTTCCGGCGGCGGCGCGATCGTGCTGGAAGATCCGCGCGCGTTGGCACGCATGCGCCTGGCGCCTTCGGCGGAGGTGGACGCCGCGATGGCGGCGCTGGGTCCAGAGCCGCTGTCGCCCGAATTCACCGCCATGCGCTTCTTGGCAGCGGCAAAGGCATCGCGCCTGGCGGCGAAGCTCTACCTGATGGACCAGTCGCGCGTGGCTGGGTTGGGCAACATCTACGCCGCCGAAGCACTCCACCGCGCGCGGGTGCATCCCGAGCGCCCGATGAACGCTCTCCGCGCGCCGAAGCTCCAGGCACTGCACGCGGCCATTGTTCAAGTTCTTGAAATCGCGGTACAATCAGCGATTGAAGCCTATTCGGGTCCCGGCCTGATCACGGAGGCAGAGGTGTTTCCCGTGGCCGTGTATGGGCGGGAAGGCGAACCCTGCTTCACCTGCCGGCGCAAGATCCGCCGAATACCCCAAGGTGGGCGTTCCACCTATTTCTGCCCGGGCTGTCAACGCTAGAAGTGGCCACCGACCTCATCGAAATCGAGAGCGAGAAACCCGCCGCCGACGCCATCGCGCGCGCCGCGAAGATTGTCCGTCTCGGCGGCCTGGTGGCGATTCCCACCGACGCGCTGTACACGGTGGTGGCCGACCCGTTCAACCTCAACGCCGTCGGAAAAGTATTCTCCGCCAAGGGCCGCGAGTATCACCGTTCGCTGCCGCTGCTGATCTCGGACCTGTTTATGGCCGAGGGTCTGGCAGCCGAGTTGACCACGCGATTCTACCTGCTCGCACGGCACTTCTGGCCCGGTCCGTTGACGCTGATCGTGCCGGCGTCGGCGCGGGTGCCACTGAAGCTCACCGGCAACACGGGGCGGTTGGCGATGCGGCAGCCGCGCACGGCGGTAGCGAACGCGCTGATGGAGAAACTGGGGCAGCCTGTGATCTCCACCTCGGCGAACATCAGCGGCCAGCCCACCTGCCGCAGCGGCATCGAAGTGTTCGGCATGATGGATGGCCGCGTCGACCTCGTGCTCGACGGCGGTTTGTGCCCGGGCGTCGGCGCGACGACGGTGGACATCACCGAACCGTATTGGCGGGTCATCAAGGAGGGCGCCGTGACCGAAAAGGAGATCGCCGCCTGCCTCAGCGGCCCGGAATAACGAATGCGCATTCTCTTTATCGGCGACATCTACGGTTCGCCCGGCCGCGGCATCGTGGCCGAGCATCTTTCCAAGATTGTCGTCGACGAGCAAATCGACCTGTCCATCGCCAACGTGGAAAACTCGGCCGGCGGCTTTGGCGTGACCCCACAGATCGCCGACGAAATGCTGCGGCTCGGCGTGGACGTGTTGACCAGCGGCAATCACATCTGGGACAAGCGGGAGATTTACGACTATCTCGACAAGCAGCCCCTGCTGTTGCGTCCCGCCAATTATCCGGAGGAGCTTCCGGGCCGCGGGTTGAAGGTGGTGACAGCGCGCAATGGCGGCAGAGCTGCGGTGATGAATCTGCAAGGGCGGGTTTACATGCCGAACACCGACTGCCCGTTCCGGAAGGTGGACGCTCTACTGGCCGGCCTGGACCCGGACATCAAAGTGCGGTTCGTCGATTTTCACGCCGAGGTGACCAGCGAGAAAGTTGCCATGGGTTGGTATCTCGATGGCCGTGTGTCGGCGGTGGTCGGCACACACACTCATGTCCCGACGGCCGACGCCCGCATCCTCACCAAAGGCACGGCCTACCAGACCGATGTGGGCATGACGGGTCCGCACAACTCGGTGATCGGCGTCGATAAGGAGACCATCCTGCGCAAGTTCCTGACGGCGATGCCGGTGCGCATGGAAGTCGCGCGCGGTCTGGTGGAACTGCACGCAGTGATTGTCGACGTGGACCCAACGACTGGTAGGGCGGAATCGATCCGGCCCTGCGTTCGCACGCACAGCAGTTAATTAGTTTGCCCCTGGCGAACGATGTCGGATGGCACGGCGCGACTGCGGGTGCCTCACCGGACAATGATATGATTCAGTCCGTCATGATTGAGCAGAGCCTGCTCAGCGCTGGCATCGCTCTTGTTTCAGCCCTAATCGGCGGTCTTGCCGGCTACCTTGGTGCCCAGCACGCGGTTGGGAAGCAACTCCAGGCTCTGGAGAACCAGGAGCTCCGC
>CAYPUQ010000037.1:19846-26697 GCA_964413655.1 uncultured Solibacteraceae bacterium
TTGTTCGCCAACGAGAAGGAGGTTCGCAAGGCCCTTGCCAACTATCGCGCTTCACCGGAGGCCGCCAGGCTTCTCGCCTGCATTCGACAGATGGCAATTGCGACCCAGATTGAGATCGGCGACCTGTCCGACGACGACCTCACTAGCGTGCTCCGGCTCGCTGTGGCAGACCCCCAAACCGGAAAACCTGCGTAGCTGATTGCACTTCGGGTCCAATTGTCCCCGACTTTGTGCAGTAGAGCAGCAAGTATGACGAATGGCTGCCGCGTGGAGTAGAATAAAAGGATTACGCCTGCGATTTCGCCTCGAAGTGCGTTTACGCTCCCAATCCCAGGGCAGGACCGATGTTCGATAACTTAAGCGAAAAGCTTCAGCGCGTCTTTAAGAACCTTCGCGGCGAGGGCAAACTCAGCGCCGAGAACATGGAAGCCGCTCTGCGCGAAATTCGCGTCGCGCTGCTCGAGGCGGACGTGCACTTCAAGGTCGTCAAGCAGTTGATGGAGGCGATCAAGGAGAAGGCGCTCGGCCAGGAGGTGCTCACCTCCCTCACCCCGTCGCAGCAGGTGGTCAAGATCGTCCGCGACGAACTGGTCAAGGTGCTCGGACAGCACCAGTCGCGGCTGCGGACCGCCAACGAGGCGCCGACCATTTACTTCCTTGTCGGCCTCCAGGGTTCGGGCAAGACCACCACCACCGGCAAACTGGCGCGCTTCCTGTCGAAGCAGGGCCAGCGCCCGCTGATGGTCTCGGTAGACGTGTACCGGCCGGCGGCGAGGAAGCAACTCGCGGTGATCGCCAAGGACCTTCAGATACCGGTTTACGAGGGCGCGGACGGCGTGAATGACCCGGAGGAACTGGCGCGCGGGGCGAAGCGCGAAGCGTCGCAGATCGGCCGCGACGTCGTTCTTGTGGATACGGCCGGCCGGCTCCACATCGACGACGAGCTCATGGTGGAACTGGAGAATCTGAAGCGCACGCTGAATCCGGTGGAGATTCTCTTCGTCGCCGACGCGATGACCGGCCAGGACGCCGTGCGGTCGGCCGACGAGTTTCACAAGCGTCTCGGCATCACGGGCGTGATCCTCACCAAGATGGATGGCGACGCCCGCGGCGGCGGCGCGCTGTCGATCCGTCACGTGACGGGCCAGCCGATCAAATTCGTCGGCATCGGCGAGAAGTTCGACGCGCTCGAACCGTTCCACCCGGAACGGATCGCCTCGCGCATCCTCGGCATGGGCGACGTGCTGTCGCTGATCGAAAAGGTGGAAGAGAACATCGATCAGAAGAAGGCCGAGGAGATGCAGCGCAAGCTGCTCGACAACGACTTTTCCCTCGAGGATTTTCGCGACCAGTTGCGGCAATTGTCCAAGCTCGGCCCGCTCGATTCGCTCATCAAGATGATGCCGAACGTGGGGCCGATCAAGGATCTGAAGAACGTGCAGGTCGATGAGAAAGAGATCACGCGGATCATCGCCATCATCGATTCGATGACTCTGAAAGAGCGCACCAACCACATGATCATTAACGGCGCGCGCCGGCGGCGGATCGCGAAGGGAAGCGGCACCAGCGTGCAGGATGTCAACAACCTGCTCAAGCAATACGGGCAGGCGAGGAAAATGATGAAGAGTATTTCCGGCGGTTTGATGGGCAAGAAGATGGGCAAGATGAAGCTGCCCTCGATGCCCGGCAAATTCTGGTAGAGCGGATTAACCTAGAAGATTGGGAGTTTTGAGGTAGAGAATGTTGAAGATTCGTTTAACCCGCGTCGGCGCGAAGAAGAAACCGCGCTACCGCGTGGTGGTGATCGAAGACTGGCGCGCCCGCGACAGCCGTTGCGTCGAAATTGTCGGGCATTACAACCCGCAAGCGCAGCCCGCCGAAGTGCAGCTCGACCGCGAGCGCATCGACCATTGGATGAAGTGCGGCGCTCAGCCTTCCGTCACTGTCGCCCGGCTGCTCAAAAAAGCGCCTGTCGCAGCCGAGCAGGCCGCCTGATAGCCGCGTGTAAACCTTCTCCAATGCGGCATAGCGCCCGATAACCGGGTGCTATGATTGGGGGTGAGGAGTGCACTCCAATGGCCGGGATGTCCATCAAGGAACTGGTGGAAGAAATTGCGAAAGCTCTCGTCGACATCCCCGAACAGGTGACTGTGCGTGAAGTTCAGGGCGAGCGGTCCACATTGCTCGAACTGCGCGTCGCGCCGACCGACCTGGGAAAAGTGATCGGCAGACAGGGCAGGACGGCCCGTTCGGTCCGCACCTTGCTCTCGGCGGCGGGTATGAAACTGAACCGCCGTTTCGAGCTCGATATCGTGGAGTAGGCCTTTGCCGGACGGAGTCGCGGCGACCGCCGCGGAATCGCCCGGCGCCGAAGGCTGGATTCCAATGGCGCGCCTGGGCAAGCCCCGGGGCCTTCACGGGGAAATGTTTGCCGTCGTGCTCTGCGCCCACCCCGAGTGGATGCAATCCCTTGACAGCTTGTACCTGTTCCGGCCGGGCGTTCGCGACCCGGCGCCGGTCTCGGTCGAGCGTCTATGGGAATACAGCGGCAAATGGGTGATCCGGCTCCGCGGCGTGGAGTCGGTCACGGCGGCCGAGGCGCTGCGCGGCGCGGAGATCCGGTTGCCGCGCGAGAAGCGGCCGCCGGCGCCCGACGGCGAGATTTATTACGAAGATCTGGTCGGCTGCGAGGTGATCGGCCGGGACGGCCGGCGAATCGGTGTTGTGGAAGATTGGCAGGATCCCGGTGGTCCGCCGTTGCTGGTGGTAAAGGAAGCAGCCGGCCACGAGTTTTTGATGCCGTTTGTGCCGGCCATTTGCGTGGCCGTGGATTTGAAGAATCGCCGCGTAACGGTGGAGTTGCCGGAAGGACTGATCGAACTGACCCGGGAGAATTGAGGGCCGAATGACATTTCACGTGCTCACGATTTTCCCCGGCTTCTTCCGGGGGATCTTCGAGCACGGCATCCTGCGCCGGGCGATCGAAGCCGGCGTGGTTCGCATCTGCGTGCATGACCTGCGCGATTGGACGGCGGACCGGCACAAGACCGTCGACGACCGGGTTTTCGGCGGCGGCGAAGGGATGCTATTCAAGCCCGAGCCGGTGTTCGCGGCGGTCGAGAGTATCTTTCAGGCCCGCGGGCCGGAGCGGAAGGTGATCCTCCTCTCGGCGCAGGGCCGCGTCTTCGACCAGGCCATGGCCCGGCGCTGGCGAGATTGCGAGGAACTGCTTCTCATCTGCGGGCGGTATGAGGGCGTGGATGAGCGGGTGGCCGAGCACCTCGCCGATGAAGAAGTATCGGTTGGCGATTTTATACTGAGTGGCGGCGAACTGGCCGCCGCGGTTGTGATGGATGCTGTCGGGCGGCTGGTGCCGGGCGTTGTCGGCAACGAGGCGTCCACGGTGCGGGAGTCGTTTAGCGCGCCGGACCAGGAAGCGGGCTCGCTGCTGCTGGACTGCCCGCAGTACACGCGGCCGGCGGAATTTCGCGGCTGGCGGGTACCGGACGTGCTGCTCAGCGGCGACCATGAAAGGATTCGGCGATGGCGGATGCAGGCCGCGCTCGAAAAGACGGCGCGGCTTAGGCCCGATTTGCTGGCGCGGAGCCGCAGCGGCGAAGGGGCTTCCCCCATGGCGGCTGAAAAATTCGGAGAATAGTAGGATTGAAGTTTTGCGAACTGGGCCGCTCGGCGTGCCTCGCGTTAGCGGTTAAGGAAGGATAGTTATGAGAAACGCGCTACTGACAAAGGTGCAGAACAAATACCTGCGGACCGACTTGCCGGATTTTCGTCCCGGCGACACCGTACGGGTTCAAGTGAGAATTCGGGAAGGTGAGAAAGAGCGCCTCCAGGCTTTCGAGGGCACCATCATCGCCCGGAACAACTCGGGCGTCAGCGAAACCATCACGGTCCGGAAGATCAGCTTCGGCCACGGCGTGGAACGTATCTTCCCGCTCCATGCGCCGGTGGTGGAAAGGATCGAAGTAATCCGCACCGGCCGTGTGCGGCGCGCCAAACTGTATTATCTACGTGGGTTGAAGGGCAAAGCGGCCCGCCTGAAAGAGCGCACGACCTACCGGCCGAAGGAGCGGACCCAGTAAAGGGGCCCAGGACAGGCCCGCATGGCTGCCGCCCAAACCCGCCGGTGCAGTTCGCGGTTGGAGCGTGTCTTGGCGCGAGACGGCCACCGGCGCGTGGCGGGGTTGGATGAGGCCGGGCGGGGATGCCTGTTCGGTCCCGTTTTCGCCGCCGCCGTCATTCTGAATCCGGAGCGTCCTATTCGCGGCTTGAACGACAGCAAGCAACTCTCTCCCGAAGAGCGGACCGTGCTCGCCGGGCGGATCCGCGAGCGGGCGCTGGACTGGGCCGTGGCCGAAGTCGAACCCGGCGAGATCGACCGGATCAACATCTACCAGGCCTCCCGCCTGGCCATGAAGCGGGCGCTCGCGAAACTGGCTGCGCCGCCGGATTATCTGTTGGTCGATGCGCTCACCGTCGAAAGCGGCATCCCGCAGCGTGGCGTGATTCACGGCGATGCCCTGAGCGTGTCGATTGCCGCCGCATCGATTCTGGCGAAGGTGGATCGCGACGCCTCCATGGAGCGCTGGGATGAGATGTATCCGGAATTCGGATTCAAACGGCACAAGGGTTATGCCTGTCCCGAGCACCTCCGGGCGCTTGAGCGATTCGGTCCGACGCCCCATCACCGCTACAGCTACGAGCCGGTGCGGCGATTAATGCCCGATCCCCAACTTCCCCTGTTCGCCGCCGCGGAATCCGCCGGAGCGGTGCTCCCGTGAGTTTCCCAGTGGAACAACCGCGGCCGCTCCCCGTCGAAACGGCGGAACCGCGGCACACGCCGGTCCGCTGGTACCACGTTCTGGGGTCGGCCCTGTTCAGCATTTTCTGCATGTCGCTGGGCATGGTATTGATGTACTTGCCATGGGACGATTCCTGGCCGGTCAACTATTTCGCCAGCTTTGGCTTTGAGACGTTGCGCGGAGCCGAGTTCGCGCTCTGGTGGCGCGAGATGTGGATGAACCCGTACTTTCGCGGGGCCATCAGTGGATTGGGCGCGGTCAACCTCTATATCGGCATCCGCGAAGTAGGCCGCATGGGACATCTCTTTCGCGAGGCGGCGGAATAAGTTCCGCGGCCATTGGTTACAATATGGACATTACACAGAGATCCTCCGTGGAACAGGAAAAAACAACGACGGTCGAGCCGGCCACCGGCAAGAAGAGCGGCAAGGCGCCGAAGCCCGAACCCGTTCGCGGCACGATCGCCGAATGGACCGTCACCATCCTGTTGCTTCTGTTCGGCACCACCACGCTGGTTCAGGCGTTTGTGATTCCCACCGGGTCGATGGAAGACTCGCTGCTGATCGGCGATCACTTACTGGTCGACAAGCTCGCCTACGCGCCGCCGGGACGAGTGAGCCAGTACTTCCTCCCCTACAGCGAGGTAAAGCGCGGCGACATCATCGTCTTCCGCTACCCCATCGACATCAAACAGACGTTCGTTAAACGCGTCGTCGGCGTGCCCGGCGACCGCGTTCGCATCGAGCGCAAACAGCTCTATCTCAACGGCACTCCTCTGGAGGAGGCATATAAGTACCACAAGACCGAATACTTCGATTCCTACCGCGACAACTTCCCCAGCGAACCGAACGTCCGGCTCTACGATCCGGCGCAGGAGATGTTGGAAAGGAACGTCGTCAACGGTGAGGTGGTCGTGCCGCCAGGCCTGTACTTCGCCATGGGCGATAACCGCGATTCCTCGCTCGACAGCCGCTACTGGGGTTTTGTCCCGCGCGACCATATCATCGGCAAGCCATTCATCATCTATTGGTCCTACGACACATCGACGGATCGCCTCTCCGATCCCGGCATCAGCCTCGACCATATTTTCGATCTTCTACAGAACTTTTTCGTCAAGACCCGCTGGAAGCGCACCGGCATGCTCATCCGCGGGCACGAGATTAACTAACTCCCCATCATGGCGAACCAGCATCACTACGGCCTGATTCTGGCCGGCGGCCGGGGTACGCGCTTCTGGCCTAAGAGCCGCACGCGGATGCCGAAGCAACTGCTGCCTTTTCTCTCGGACCGTTCGCTGTTGCAGGAAACGGTCGAGCGCCTCAACCCAACCATCCCGCCGGAACGGATCTGGATTCTCACGAATGAGCACCTGCGGAAGGAGATCCACCGGCAGTTGCCGGAGGTCCCCAGCCGCCAGATCCTCGCTGAGCCCGCCGCGCGCAACACTGCGCCGTGCCTCGGCCTCGCATCGCGCATTGTTTTCGATCAGGACCCGCGAGCGGTGCTCGGCGTCTTTCCGGCCGATCACCATATTGGCCGCCCGGCCGCGTTCCGGCGGCTGCTGAAGCCCGCCTTCCGCGCCGCCGAGGAGGGCCATCTCGTCACTCTCGGCATCCAGCCGCGCTGGGCCGAAACCGGCTACGGCTACCTGGAATTTCCTTCTGAGGCCCAGCCCGGCGACGCCCGGCCGTGGCCATTGCACAGTTTCCGGGAAAAACCCGACGCGAAGACCGCGCGCCGCTTTCTCGCCGCCGGCCGGTTCTACTGGAACGCCGGTATGTTCTTCTGGCGCGCCGGCGTGTTCCTCGACGCCCTCCGCCGGCACCTGCCGCGCACTGCGGCGATCCTCGCTTCCCTGCCCTCGTTTACCCATCGAGGCTTCGCGGCCGCGTTGCGCAAGGGTTTCCCGCTCTGCGAGGGCATCTCCGTGGACTACGCCGTGATGGAAAAGGCCGCCAACGTAGTGGGCATCCCGGCGGGCGACATCGGCTGGAACGATCTGGGAAGTTGGCAGGCCGTCTACGAACTGCT
>CAYPUQ010000038.1:0-26553 GCA_964413655.1 uncultured Solibacteraceae bacterium
CACGATGAAGATCGCGAAGGCGATGATCAGAAAGTCGAGACAGGCCTGGATAAAGACGCCGTAGTTGATCGTCGGCGCGCCCGCCTCCTGGGCGGCGGCGAGCGTGGGGTAACTCTGGCCGGAGAGGCTGATGAAGAGGCTGGTGAAGTCAACCCCGCCGAGCAGCATGCCAATCGGTGGCATTAAGATGTCGTTGGTCAGCGATGTCACGATCTTGCCGAACGCCGCGCCAATGATCACGCCGACAGCCAAGTCCATAGCGTTGCCCTTGATCGCGAACTCTTTGAACTCCTGCATCATTCCCATAATGGAGATCCTCCTATCGGTCTCCCCCGCTACCGCTCAAGCGGGGTATCCCCGATTGTAGACGATTGCCGCCGCGGCTATTGGGACGTGTCGTAGACCAGGTAAGTCGCGTTCTCGTACAGCGCTGGCCGGTCCGCCAAGCGCTGACCGGGCGGAATCACGGCGTAGTCGATGCCGAGCAGATAGTAACCGGGCAGGTCCTCTGGCGCGAATTGGTTCTCGCGGGTCGCGGTCCAGCGGCGCCACCACTCCAATCCGAACTCCTTCAGCAGGTTCACCTGTCCGCCACCCTTCCAGTCGACATAGATGGCGCGGAGCGCGCGGGCGCGAAAGATGCCGGAGTCGAGGCTTCGGCCGAAGCCAGCAAATAGGAACATCGCGTCCTCGGGCGTGTTCCCCCGCGCCCAGGCCGATAGCGTGTAGAGGTCGGGCTTGTGGAGGTCGGGATAGTTGGTGACGCGGCCGAGGGTGGGCATCAGCAGCATGGGAGCGAACAACGCGGCAGTCAGAACAGCCGCGCGAATCCGCGGCGCGGCGGCACGAACCGCCCACACGGCCAGTCCCGCGCAGAACAACATCAGCGCGACGCGGACGAACGTCTCCGGCCCCGGATCGATCGGCACAAGCAGCGGCAGAATCTCGGGCTGCATCGGAATGGCGTACACGATCGCCAGCCAGACGGTCGCCTCCAGCCAGCGCCGCTCGCGCGCGGCCACAATCCCGGCGAGCGTTCCGACGATGCTCGCGGCCAACACCACGAACGCCACCCCGCGGGCAAGTTGCACCTGTGGTGCGAGCGACCATTTCATTCCCTCCAGCAGAAGATAGGAGAGCGCAAGACTGGCAAGGCCGTACGCCGCAACTCCACCCAGCAGCAAGCAGACCCGGTCCGGCACGCGCGTGCGCAGCCGCCAAAGCGCGAGGGCCGCCGCCGCCGCCAGAAACAGGTAATGGAGGAAAAGCGATCCCTTCCACAGACTCACCCAGTTATAGGCGCCTCGCAAACGCTGGAGCGGTTCCAATTCCGGATCGATAACGCCGAACAGCAATTGCGGCTCCCTGATCCCGGCCTGGAATCGTGACAGGATCAACAACAGAAGGACAGCACCGGCGGCCGGCGCCCACAAACGCAGCCGCTCATTCCAGCCCGCCAGCCACCCAGGCCACAGCGCCAGCAGTCCGAAAGCGAATAGCACTGGAAGCGTCGTTGGCGGGTGATACAGGATCGCCACCCCGCACGTCAGGCCAGCCGCCAAAAAACGGCCCGAGGCCGCCAGTCCCATTGAGAACAGCAGCAGCGGGTGTGCGAAGGCGCGCGGCGTGGGTTCGTACTCGAGGGTCAGCACCGCCGGACCGTTGACCGTGGCGCCAAGAGCATAAACTCCGGCCGGCAGCAATGCCAGCCGCGCCGGCAAGCCGCCGGCGGACGCGAGTAGCCACACGCCGAAAATTCCGAGGGCACGAAAGATCAGTTGCTGCGCCGGCAGCGAATTGTCGAACGCTACGCCCAACGCGCGCAGGGCCAGAGTGACTTCGTCGTAGATAGTGAAGGCGAGATGCGGGCGGGTGGCCAGGAAATCGCGTTCGAGAACCGTCGGGTCCCAGAGGTGCTCCAGCATCGGCACCCAGATCTGGCTGTCCTGCTGGAGATAGGTGTGGCCGGGGAACAGAAAAAGCCCGGTGAGTGCCAGCGCGAGGATGGCGACAGCGACCCACGCCCGGCCCCCGTTCATTGCGCCGGTGTTTTCTCCAGTTGTTTTCGTGCCCACGCGCGCTCGGGGTTCAGCCGCAGCGACTCCTCGATGGCCTGGCGTGCTTCGGCATTTCGGTTCGCCTTGCGCAACGCGATGCCGAGCCACAGGTGCGCATCGGCCAGTTTGGGATCGAGTTCGACGGCCTTTTGCAGATCGGCGATCGATTTCTCGATGCCGCCGCCAAACGCCGCCGGCCGGTAATAGTTTCCGACTCCGCGGCTCAGCCAGACCAGCGGTGATTTCGGGTCCAGTTTCACCGCGGTGTCGAGTTCATCGGCCGCGCACTTGCCATGTTTTAACGCGGCGAACAGGTTGCCGGGGATCATCTGCCCGCACAGTGTTCCAAGCGCCCGGCGGTACTCTGCCGAGCCGGGTTTCAGGCTCACCGCCTTGCGTGCCGCAGCGAGGCCGGCCTCGGCGGCGGCTCGGGCGCCTTTCTTCTCGTCCATCTCCGTCAGGAGTTGCGCCAGAAACGATGCCGTCAGGCCATGGCGGTACTGCGCCTCGGCGTCCTCCGGTTTGGCGTGGGCCGCCTCGCCGGCCTCGGCCACCAACTTGTCCAGCGCGGCCACGTTCTGGCGGTTGACGGCCTGGAGCACCGCTTGTGCCAGCGGATCGTCCGCCGCCTGGCAGAAAACACCAAACAGGAGTGGCAGGATACAGCTCTTCATAAACTCGACACCTTTCGATGGGCTACGAGGAAATAGATGCCCAGCACGGCCAGCAAGCAGCCATTTACTGCTACAACCACCGGCGCGCTGAACTTTTCGATCAGACTGCCCGTCGCGAGGTTGCCGATCGGCATGCCGCCACGGAACGCCACGTTGTAGACGCTCATCACCCGGCCGCGCATCTCGTCGCCCGTGATGAGTTGGACGAGCGAACTGACCAATGCGAATACGGCAATCAGCGCGGCGCTGGCCAGAAACAGCGCCACACAGCTCAGCAGCAAGGACTTCGACAAGGCGAACACGCTAGTGAAGAATCCAAGCAGCAGAGTCATGACAAGGGTGATTTTACCCTTCGAGGCGCTGTGCCCGAATGCCGCCACCAGCAGCGCCCCCACCACCGATCCGGCGCCGGAGGTCGAAAGCAACAGGGTGTAGGTGTCCGGACCCTGCTGAAAGACGTTCTTCACGAAAACCGGCAGGAAGACGATCAGCGGGATACCGAGCATGGTGGTCAGGAACGCCAGCGCGATCAGGGAGACCATCGCCGCCTGGCTGCGGATGAACGCAAAACCCTGTTTCATGCTCTCCATCATCGAGTGGCTGGTGGCGGCCGGCACGAACCGTGTCTTTAGCGCCAACAGCGTTCCGACCACTGCGATATAGGATACGCCGTTCAGCGAGAAGCACCATGCGGCGCCGAGTTGCGTGAGTGCCAAGCCGCCGAGCACCGGGCCGATGATACGCGCGAGATTGAACTGGATCGAGTTCAGCGCGATGGCGTTCGGCAGGTCGATCGGCTTCACCAGCGCCGGAATCAGCGCCTGGTAGGCGGGGCCGCCGAAGGCCTGCGCCAACCCAACGATGAACGACAGGCAGAGGATATGCCACACGCGCACCACGTCGGTGGCCACCAGCGCGGCGAGTGCGAAGGCGCAACTCATCTGGACGAACTGCGAGGCGATCAGCAGATAGCGGCGGTCGAACCGGTCCGCCACGACGCCGCCTACCAGCGAGAACATGAATATCGGGATCTCGCCCAGGAAACTGTCCAGACCAAGCAGAAACGACGAACCGGAGATCTGCAGAACAAGCCAGCTTTGGGCCAGTTTCTGCATCCACGTGCCGATGCTGGACGTGCAGGCGCCCATCCACATCAGGCGAAATTCAGGGTATTGGAATGCCTTGAAAGTCCGGCCGAGTATCAAAGGGCTTGCCTGGTCCGTTCAGCTCGTTCTCGGGTTTACGGAAGCGGCTGCGGCCGGCTGATGAGATGAAGGATGTTCCCGTCGAGGTCTTCGAAAAAAACGAGGCGGTTGCCCTGATTCTCGAACGGTTCGGTCAGGAACTTCACGCCCTTGGTTTTCAGCAATTCGTGCGCGGCATCGAAGTCCTCGACGTCGATCGCCAGGTGGCGGATGCCGGGGTCCTTCATTTTCTGCGGACCGCGGCCGCCTTCCGACGGGATGATCTCCAGCATCGAACCGTTTTGGGCGCGAACGAAGTAGTTGCCGTCATACACGAAGTTGACGACGAACTCCAAGGTGTCGCGGTACCAACCGGCCAAGCTCTCCGGATTCGGCGAGGCAATCGCCGTGTGCTCCAAACCTTTGAACATAAGGGGATTTTAGCAGAGCAGCGCGAATCGAGCCCACGCTCGGTCAATAGACCTGGAAGCAGAACACATGGTTCGACCCCGACGGCGTCAGGGAATACTCGCCGTTATCCAGCATCTCGTTAGCCTCGATCCGGTACAGGCCGGGTTCCAGCCGGCTCAGCGTCAGGTGGAGCGGGCGCGGAGCATCCTTGCGGCGACGCTGGGCAGAGGGGAAGGCGATCTCGCGCCGGCCCCCCTTCGATTCCAGCTTGTACAACTCCAGCTTTTCGGCTTGTAGCTTTTCGGTGGCCAGAAGGAAAATCGGCTCGGCCAGCGGCGTACGCGCTGGCGAATTGGCCCCCTCGATGGCGTAAACCTGCCAATCCTTTCTACTCTCTTCCTTCGCCTCAGTTGCCTCGGTGGGAACCAGGTTAGAAGCGTGGAGCAAGTACGGCAAGTCCGGTTTAGCGGGGCGCGGACCACTGTACTTGCTCTGCGCCGCGGCGTAGGCGGCCGGCGCCAGAAGTAGAAACTCGCGACGCTGCATCTCTGAAACCCTCCAATTCCCAATATAAGGGAGTTCGTCCTGTTGTCAGCGACGCGGGCGCGTGACGGCCGGTTTCGCGCTCAGCCGACCGGCTCGAGTTCGGCCAACCAGTCGAATAGCGCCGGGTCGGCGAAATCGCGGACCGTCCGCTCCACACCGGGCAGCGACGTGGCGGTTGTCGCGATGCCGATGACGCGAGCGCCCGATGCCACCGCTGCCCGCGCACCCACCAGCGAATCCTCGAATATCACGCAGTCGCGGATCTCGACGCCTAACAGTTCCGCGGCCTTAATGTAAATATCCGGCGCGGGCTTGGGCCGCGCCACTTGGTTGCCATCGAGCACGACACGGAAATACGGCCGCAGCCCGGATTCCTCCAGCACGAAACTGACGTTCGCCTGCTCGGCGTTCGAGCCGACCGCGCACGGCGCCTGCTCCGCGACGCGCCGCAAGAATGCCCCAACACCGGGGACCAGGAACTCGGCGAGCCGCGGCCGCATCAACTCCCGATATACCGCTTCCTTGGCCATGCCGTGCCGCGTAATCTCCTCCTGGCTCAATCCGTCGCCGAAGAAATCGCGGACGACATCGTCGTTGTGCAGGCCGAACATGCGGTTGCGCACCCGTTCGGGTTCGATGCCAAACTGCGCTAGGTAAACCTCCCACGCCTTTGTGTGAAGCGGCGTGGAATGGACGATGACACCGTCGAGATCGAAAAGAAGGCCTTTGATACTACTGGGAAGAGGGGACAATCGCACTCTTCTTGAGGGTATCACGCCGTCAGTACGGCCACGCCCAATCCCTGATCTCCGGCATGTCCTCGCCATGGCGGTAAATGAATTGCCGGTGCTCGATAAGTCTGTTGGTTAGCCATTGCCGGGTGTGCCCGGTGATATTTCGCAGACGCTCGACGCGCTCCAGGACGTCCATGGCCAAGTGGAACCGGTCGAGGTCGTTCAGCACGCACATGTCGAACGGCGTCGTGATTGTTCCTTCCTCCTTGTAGCCGCGGACGTGCAGGCGCTGATTCGTCCGCCGGTAGGCGAGCCGGTGAATCAGCCACGGGTAACCGTGAAAGGCGAAGATGATCGGCCGGTCCGTGGTAAAGATCGCATCGTACTCTCTATCGCTGAGCCCGTGCGGGTGTTCGGTCGACGGCTGCAGCTTCATCAGGTTCACGATGTTCACCACGCGAATCTTCAGATCGGGCACGTGACGCCGCAGCAGGTCCACCGCCGCCAGCGTCTCGACGGTCGGCACGTCGCCGCAGCAAGCCATCACGACGTCGGGTTCGGTCCCGTGATCGTTGCTGGCCCAGTCCCAGATGCCTACGCCGGCCGTGCAATGCCGGATGGCCGCGTCCATGTCAAGCCACTGCAACTCCATATGCTTGCCCGCGACGATCACGTTGACATAGTGCCGGCTGCGCAAACAATGGTTCGCCACCGACAGGAGGGTGTTGGCATCGGGCGGCAGGTACACGCGCACCACTTCGGCCTTCTTGTTCACGACATGATCGATGAAGCCCGGGTCCTGGTGGCTGAACCCGTTATGGTCCTGCCGCCAGACGTGCGAACTCAGCAGATAGTTAAGCGACGCGATCGGCCGGCGCCAGGGGATCTCCCGCGAGGTCTTCAGCCACTTGGCATGCTGGTTGAACATCGAATCGACGATATGGATGAATGCTTCGTAAGAGGAAAAGAACCCGTGGCGGCCGGTCAGCAGATAGCCTTCCAGCCAACCTTGGCACATGTGCTCGCTGAGCACTTCCATCACTCGCCCGTCGGGCGAGCAGTGCTCGTCGGTGTCGAGACGATCCGCCATCCACGCGCGATCGGTTACTTCGAAGACCGCGCCCAGCCGGTTCGACGCCGTTTCGTCCGGTCCGAAGATCCGGAAGTTTGCCGATGGGAGGTTCAGCTTCACCACGTCGCGCAGGAAGCCGCCGAGCACGCGGGTGCATTCGGCGCGCGCGTGTCCGGGCTTGTCGACCTCGACGGCGTAGTTCCGAAAGTCCGGCATACGCAGATCGCGCAGCAGCATGCCGCCGTTGGCGTGCGGATTCGCGCCCATTCGCCGGTTGCCGCGCGGCGCCAGTACCGCCAGTTCCGGCTTCAAAGCTCCGTCGGCGCCGAACAGTTCTTCGGGCCGGTAGCTGCGCATCCAGGCCTCGAGTTGCCGGAGATGGTCCGGCCGCTCGGCCAGCTCGGCCAACGGCACCTGGTGCGACCGGAACGATCCCTCCACCGGTTTGCCGTCCACTTCGCGCGGACCCGTCCACCCCTTGGGTGTTCGCAGGACGATCATCGGCCATGTCGGCCGCTTCGTAACGCCCTTGACACGCGCCTCATGCCGGATAGCCTGGATCTCCTCGACGATGGCGTCCATCGTCTCGGCCATTTTACGGTGCATCGGCTCCGGTTCGTCGCCTTCGACGAAATACGGTTTATAACCGTAACCGACGAACAGGCTGCGCAATTCCTCGGCGCTGAGCCTCGCCAACACGGTGGGGCTGGCGATCTTGTATCCGTTTAGGTGCAGCACCGGCAACACGGCTCCGTCGTGCTGCGGATTGAGGAACTTGTTGGAGTGCCAGCTTGCCGCCAGCGGTCCGGTCTCGGCCTCGCCGTCGCCAACCACGCAGCAGACCAACAGATCCCGGTTGTCGAAGGCCGCGCCAAACGCGTGCAGCAAGGCATATCCGAGTTCACCGCCCTCATGAATCGACCCCGGCGTCTCCGGCGCGGCGTGGCTGGGAATGCCGCCCGGAAAGGAAAACTGCCGGAACAGCACTTTCATTCCTTCCTCGTCTTGCGAGATATCCGGGTACAATTCCGAATAGGCCCCTTCGAGGTAGGTCTGGGCGACGTTCGCGGGACCGCCATGGCCAGGTCCGGTGATGTAGATCGCGTCGAGATCGTAGCGCCGGATCACGCGATTCATGTGAACGTAGATGAAGTTTAGCCCGGGTGTCGTGCCCCAATGGCCCAGCAGCCGCGGTTTCACGTGCTCGATGCGCAGCGGTTCTTTCAGTAGCGGGTTGTCGTACAAGTAAATCTGTCCGGCGGAGAGATAGTTTGACGCCCGCCAATACGCATCGAGCTGGCGAATCTCTTCGGCGGCGACCGGCTGGCGGGTGGCGGAAACGGTAGTGGCCATACGAACTCTCCCTTCAGCTTTCAGAGTCGCATAGCCGCCGCGGCCACCTCCATTTCGAGAGGATTACGGGATGCGGATATCGGGTTCAATCCACGACCCACTTCATCTTCAGTCCGCGCTTCATCGCGCCGCGCTTGGCGTCCCACTGGACGACGCCTTGCCCTTTCGGTGTTTCGCGGACCAGGATGTCGAAGCGCGTCTGACGCCTCTTGGTGAATACCGGATCCATTCGCTTGGATTGCTGAACCAGTCCTGCCGCCTTGTCGACCTGGGCCATCGTGGCGGTGAAGTTCGCCTTGCCTTCTGGGGCTTCGAGGGTCTGGAACTCGAACGCGACCTCATAGTGGTCGAACGGCAGGTTCCGCTTTTCCAGGCGCACCAACCGTCCGATCACCGTGGCGCCAGCGGCGATGAGGCGGCCATCCCGCGCTTGTACCGGCTTGATCAGCCTTCCCTCCACCACGTCGCCGACAGCAGCCGATTCGGCGTCCACCTCCGTCTCCAACTGGATCTCCAGAATCGAACGTGACGGAATTTCGAGCGTCGGTGGTGGACCGGTATCCACCTGCTCACCCGTTGTGCCGGTGTACCGCACCGCGGACTCCGCCGCGAACTGGCGGCAGGCGCCGAACTCGGTTTCATTGCGGCTTTCCTCGCCCTGGGTTCCCAGCATCCGCAGCCGCGAAGCCTTCGGCAACAGAAAATCGGCATCGGCGATCCGGGTGCGCGCATAATCCAGCGTCAATTCCGACTCCGCCAGCGCCAGCCTGTCGGGAATCTCGTCGGCGGTCACTTCCAGCCGCAGCAAGTCGAGTGTTTCGGCGTCCACCAGGTAGGTTCCGGAATAACCGACCGCGGCCTCGACCGGCGGAATCCGCAGCCGGTAGCGGCTCTGTTCGATCGGCACGGCATATTCGAACCGGTAAACAGGGCGCCCGGCAAGGATATCCTCACCCAGGTAAGTGTGCAGCGCGGTGTTTGTCAGAAACACGTTGTGGGTGTGAAGCGCGAAGTCGCCGTTGCCGATCGTGCCCCGGCCGACCATCTCCGCGAGATGCCGGTCCTCGAACCGCTGCGATCCGTGCCACGCGAAGATCTCCCGATTGCCGGTGACCCCCACTTCCAGCCGGAGAGTGTCCATCTTTTCGAAGTCGCGCTGCTGAGTCGGACGCATCCACCGCTCGACGGTCTGCTGGCAGGTGTAGTCGGGGAGCCGGCCAAGATTGTGACGGACGCGCTCGCGAATCCGCGCCAGCAGTTCTTCCTTGTCGTCTGCCTCTCCGGCCACATGTTGCCCGGAAAGCACTCCAGCCGCCAGCAGGCTCGCCAGACATCTCCAGAGCTGCGTCATGGCTGAATTATATTGCGGTAGCCAGGAGCCGTCTAGCAAAATCGGTTCTAGACGGTTCTAGGCCGTGTAAAACTTGTATGGAGTCGAGATGTCCCCAACTACGGGATCGTGGTGGATGATCGCGGCCGAATTGTTCTACCGGCTTCGGTGCGCAAGGCGTTGGAGGTACGTTCGGGCGACCGCCTGATCCTGACGGTCGAACCGGAAGGGGACGTGCGGCTCGTGAGCATGAGGAAACAGGTCGAGCGATGTGAGGGCCTGTTTGCTACCCTGGCCCGGCCTGGCCGGCTTGCCTCCGAGGAACTGGTAGCCGAGCGCCGCCGCGAGGCGGCTGGCGAATGAGCTCCCAGCCTGGTCGCACTCAGGCCAGCGGGTAGCTCAGGCTGTCGACCAGCCACTCACCTTTTTCCCGCACGGCGTCCAGGAGCTTCGCCGTCAACCCATCGCGCCGCGCGAAGAGTCGATAGCCCTCGCGAGACCGCAAGTAACCGCGCGCGTGAGGCGCCTCCGCGAGCAGCTTCTCCTCGCCGATCTCGGCGGCTCGCCGCTCGTAGCGCCGCCGGTTGTCGAGCAGCGCCTTCACTACGAACGGCATCACCATCGAGTAATCGGCATGCAGGCTCTCCGTCGATTGCTGGTAGCTGTCTTTGTCCACCTTCCCCCAAGTGACGGCTTCCGCGGGCGGACAGGAAGAGAGTGAGCCGTCGGTGACAGGCGCCGTGACAATCTGCACGTCGAACTCGTAGCCGCGAACATCCGGCTGGCCGAGGATCTGGCCCAGGGCGGGCTCGGGCTGGAGGTTGAAGTTCTTGGGAACGCCGCCGCCGAGAATGACCGTGCCTAGGGTGTACGGAGGATTGTCGAACAACCCCCAGCGGTGATACGCGCAGGACTCGAAGACCTCCGCGTGGATGTCCAGGTCGAAGTCGTGGCGTTCGATGATACCCGCCTCGCGCATGGCCCAAAGCTTCATCGAGTTGAGGAAAACGCTGCCATCGCCCGGAGCCCCGACGAAGACCGGGATCGCGAGCCGGTGGCAAGTGGAAAGCAGGCCCGGCTCGATGCCGTTCCGGGCCTCCTGACGGCCAACCCAGGCGCCAAGCCGGTAGCGCAGTTCGGTCCCGGTCATCTTGCGCTGAAATTCCGGCTGCATTAGAACGGCCGAGAAAAATCGGTCCTGGTCGAGCAGAACGTCTTCGTCGAACGCCATGTCGGCGACGCGGATGGTCCGCTTGTCGCGCAACGCGGCGTCGTCGCCGAAAATCGGCACTTCGAAGATGGGGTCGCGCGCATGCTCGTCGAGGCTACGGTGGCCATCGTGATAGCAGACGGCATCGGTCGTGCTGATGTAGGCGACCCAGCCGGCCTCGATCAGCGGGATGAGCCATGCCTGGTGCTGGCCCGAAACGGTCACCGGCCCCGATACGGCCAGCGTCAGCGGGCAGCCGCTGCCGATCGCCCGGTCCAAAATAGTATACACGCGGCGCAGGTAGGCGCCGCCGAAGGCGGGCAGGCAATTCTGGAAAACTTCGTCGAGCGACTCGCACTCATCCACGCGGCGGACGTGCACAGCACGGCGCTGCGACGCCTCGTGACGCGTCGCGGAAGAATCTGGCATCCTCTACGACGCTAACATAGAGTGCCGCGTCTACTGAGGCCGCTGAAACAGGCCGCTGCCACCGCTGCCGCCGGTGCGCCGGAAAACGATCACGCCTGGCTGTGAGCCAGTGTTCTCGATGCGGAAACCGTCGTGTTCCTGGTCAATGACGAGGCGGTCCCGCTCGATCTCGATGTCCCGGCCGCCGCTGTAATTCCCGCGCAGCGTCCGCCCGCGGTGCGATAGGGTGATCGCCCCGTTCGACGTGATCTCGATCTCATACTCCTCGCGCGACTCGAAGTTGAATCCGCGGAATCTGCCGACGGCCCAGTCGGGAACTCGGCCGCCAGTTCTGGCGCTGGAGCCTGCCCTGGCGCCGCGCCGGCCACCGGTCGTGGGGACGGCGGTCTCCGCGGCTGCGCGAAAATCGTCCCACGTAATGCGGCCATGATGACGGCCGTCGTCGCCGCGCTTATAGCGGTCGTCGATCGACACGACGATCGCGTAGTTATTGCTGGCCGATGGCTCCTGAATGATCTGCATCGTGGTGCGGCCATCGCGCTGCTCCAGTTTCAAACCGGCCAGTTCGCCGGTGGGGACTTCACGGTTATACTCGCAGCCCGCATCGCGTGGCGTGTCGGCCTGTCCGCGAGTCCGGCAGCGAACAGTGTCGTGGCGGATCTCGCATTCCGTCGGCCCGTTCACCCAAACCCGCAGGTCGAACCGCCCGTTGCGGCTGTTCGCGTTGTAGTTGCTGCTGCGCTTGGCAGTGAACGTCTGGGCAAATGCCACAGGCGCCATGATCGCCACCAAAGCCACGAATACATTAGTCTTCCAATACATCGTCAATTCCTCCTTATGAGCCTCCGAATTCCCGCGTTTTGTGCCGGACTCCCGCCGACAGCCGCAGAATATCCTGATACCTATATACCAGGAGTCCAGCACTTCCGGAATTGGCGGCCGACACCATGGCTGCCGCGACAGTCCGGCCGTGAATCGGCCGGTACTTCCGCAGCGGACCCGCGAGAGCAAATCGAAACGTCGTCATCAACCATTGCGCGAGGCGTTCGCCCCGCCGCACTTCGGCTCGGCTGCCGAGTAGAACACTCGGTTGAAACACATGGAGGCTCGTCAAGCGCAGCCGTTCGACCGCCTGCTCCAACTCGCCCTTGACACGCAGGTAGAAATTGCCCGCCGACGCAGCGGCTCCAACCGAGGAAACCAGTACGAAGTCTCGCGCGCCCATCGTGGATGACAGGCGCGCCAGCGCGAGCGGGTATTCGAAGTCCACTCGGCGGAACTGCTCCCGGGAGCCGGCCTTGCGAATCGTCGTGCCGAGGGCGCAAAAAACGTCGTCGATGGGAAATGGTTCCATGGCGTCCAGCCGGTCGAAGTCGACAAGGCGGACAAGGAGCTTCGGATGCTGAAGGTCCAACGGCCGGCGGCTCAGCGCGACAACCGAACCGTAGCGCGGATCGTCAAGCAGCAGGCGCAAACAGTGGCCTCCAACCAAGCCAGTCGCGCCGGCTACGATGGCGGTTTTGCCCTCCAAGCCTAAAGCTTACTATGGAGTGATCGCGCTCACTCACCGGCTCCCGTCATCGCCGCGAACCGCCGCCACACCGCGTCGAGGGCGTCGCGCGGCGGTAGCCCGGTGTGGACATAAAAGCCATACCGCAGCCGCAGCGGTTCACCTGGGCGGATTAAATGAGGCCGGTTCTGCGTGAACACCGCGCCCATCCAGCCGTCCTCGCGCACATGGAAGGCGGCCGGGTGGCTGGGATTCGCCGGATGATCCATCAACGTCAGCCCTTCGACCACGCCGGGTGCTACCTGGCCGGAGTAATCCACCCAGCGCGCCGGCTGGCGAAAGATGGCTTTCTCGCCCTCGCGGCCTTCCGAGTCGCGCAGGCGTCCTCCGCCGTCACGGACGCCGAGGGACTTCGCCACGCGAACACCCACCGGGCCGAACTGCGCTTCGGCCAAGGTAACTTCGCCTCCAGCGCTCCCGATCACCGTGTCGATCAGCAGCATCCACTCGCCGCCTTCGAGCGTCCGCACTGCGGTCTCGCGGCGCTCTCGCAGCAGAACCCGCCCGCCCGCCGCGATCCACTCGCCGCTGGTCGCAGCCGAAGCGCGTTCGTCTCCGTCCTCAATGCGCTCCACCTTCTGGTGGATAATCCGGTTGCCCTTGCGGTCCGCCCAGAAATCCACGCCGCTTACATCGGACAGGGAAATCCAGATGGAGTTGTGGTGCGAGTGGCCGTGCGGATCGTGCGGATGCCCCATGCGCGTCAACGTCCGTCCGGACGGTCCGATGACCGGAAAGACGAACGGACGTTCCAGGTCCGGCGCAAAGTGCAATCGCGCCAGTTCCCGGCCCCCGGACTCGAACGAGATCTGGTGATACGGGAGTGGGATCGCCTGCACGCGCGGAACCGGCTTCGCGCCCGGAAGCTGTGCGTATCCGGGCTGAAGCAGTAGGGCGAAGAATAGAACGATATACACTGGCATGGTGCTCGATAACGCGATCCTGATAGTCTACTTCGTCTTCGTGTTCGCGGTCGGCTTCTGGTTTTCGCGGCGCGAGCGAACGTCGCGCGACTACTTCCTGGCGGGCCAGCACGTCGGATGGTTTGCGATTGGAGCCTCGCTGTTCGCTACCAACATCGGCAGCGAGCACTTCATCGGACTCGCCGGATCGGGCGCCTCCACGGGTTTGGCGGTCGGCTGCTACGAGTGGTCAGCCAGCCTCTGCCTGTTTCTCCTCGGTTGGTTGTTCGTGCCGCACTATCTGCAAAGCGGCGTGTTCACCATGCCGGAGTTCCTGGAAAAGCGTTTCAGTTCCAAGTGCCGCTGGTACCTGACCATGGTCTCGATCTTCGCCTACATCTTCACGAAGATCTCGGTGGCGCTATTCGCCGGCGGCATCCTGATCCGGGAAGTGTTTGGCTGGGACTACTTCACTTCCGCCATCCTGCTGGTGGTGGCCACCGGCATCTACACCGTTGCCGGAGGATTGGCGGCGGTCATCTATACGGACCTGGTGCAGGCGTTCATCCTGATCGCCGGCGCCGTCATCCTGACGGCATCCGGACTGGATGCAGCGGGAGGGTTTGAAGGTCTGCGCGGGTCGCTTCCACCCGACTTCTTTCACATGGTGAAGCCCGCTGGGGACCCGGTCTATCCGTGGCCCGGCACGATCTTCGGCACGCTGATTCTCGGCATTTGGTACTGGTGTACGGACCAGGTGATTGTGCAGAAGACCCTCAGCGCGCACAACGTGCAGGCGGCGCGGCGCGGGGCTTTCTTTTGCGCGGCATTGAAGATCCTGCCGGTATTCATTCTGGTGCTGCCCGGCCTGATCGCGAAAGCATTGTGGCCCAACGAGGTGACCGGCGACAACGCCTATCCGCTGATGGTCCTCCGGCTGATGCCGGAGGGTTTAAAGGGGCTGATGGTGGCGGCGCTGCTCGCGGCGCTGATGAGCTCCCTCAGCTCGGTCTTCAATTCCTGCTCGACGCTGGTAACGATGGACATCTACAAGAAGCTCCGGCGCGACGCGAGCGAGGCGCGGCTGGTGTTGGTGGGCCGCGCCACGACGGCCATGATCGTCGGACTGAGCATCGCCTGGATCCCGTTTATCCGCTATCTGAACAACGAAATCTATCAGTACCTGCAAAGCGTGCAGGCGTACGTCGGGGCGCCGATCACCGCGACGTTTCTCACCGGCATCCTCTGGCGGGGCGCCACCGCGCGTGCGGCGTTCACTACGCTGGTGTTCGGCGGCATCGTTGGCGCCGCGCGGTTCACGCTCGATATCCTGCGCAACGCGCTCGGCTACGACCTCGGCGTCTGGAACGAAGTAGTCGCGTTCAGCTTCCTCAATTTCAGCGTCATCGTGTTCTTCGTCTGCGTGTTGCTCATGATAGCTGTGAGCAAGCTGGACGGCAAGGTCGATGTGGCCCGTATCAAGCATCTGACCCTGGATTGGAGCCGCCGCCAGGAAGGCGTGCAGCGCGGACCCGAGATCGCGTTCACGTTCCTGATTGGCGGCGCGATCGTCGCGCTGTGGACGTATTTCGCGTAGCGCCTATCGCGGTGGCCGTCGCGTCAACTCCGCATCGATGACGATGGTGACCTCGTCGCCGACCGTGACGCCGCCTGCTTCCAGGAGCCGGTTCCACGTCATGCCGAAGTCCGAGCGGTTGATCTTGGCCGTGGCGGTAGCACCCATGCGCTCGCCGCCTCGCTGATCCTTGATAGGCTCGCTGACGCCGTCCAGGTCGAAGACAACCGGCCGCGTGACGCCGCGGAGAGTCAGGTTGCCTGTCATCTTGAATTTCCCGGGACCCGCCGGCTCCAGCTTCGTCGAGCGGAATGTCATCGCCGGGTACTTTTCGACATCGAAAAAGTCGGGACTCTTGAGGTGGGCATCCCGCTTGGCTTCGCGCGTGTCGATGGTAGAGACATCCACTTCGGCCTCGACACTGGTCTCTCCCGGCTTGGCCGGATCGTAACGGACGACGCCGGTCAATTTGCCGAAGTGGCCGCGCACCGTGGACACCATCAGATGCCGCACGGAGAACTGGGCGGCGGAGTGGGCGCGGTCGATCTGCCAATCCTGGGCGTAAGCGGCTGTCGCGCACAGCAGCGATGCAAGGACGCGGAGAGCACGGTTCATGGCTTGGGAGGCGTCGCGCCCGAGGCCAAAGTTACACTGCCACGCCGCTCACGGCCGGCCCGCCGGGGCGCTGCGGCGGCGAAGAAGCCGCGAAGCGCCGGGCGTCGAAGCTGGTCTGGCTATCCACTCGCCGGCGTTCCCATACGCGGGCCGCAGCTCGGCAGTAACGTTTGAGCCTGAGCGGCCTGCAACGGCCAGAGCCACAAGAGTGGCGCCGCCAATCATCAGTACAGATGCAGTCCACCGTCGACGTTCAAGGATTGGCCGGTCATTCCATCGCTCAAATTACACGACAGGAACAGACAGACTCGCGCGATGTCCAATGGGAGAATGCGCCGGGCATGGCACTGCTGCTTCACGATCCCGGCGATCTCGTCGGGGTTGGCATGGACGTCTTCACCTTCGGTCTTAATGGCGCCGGGCGTCACGCAGTTGACGTGAATATTGTGGGGGCCCATCTCGCGAGCCAGCGCGCGTGTGAAACCGAGCACACCGCCTTTGCTCGCCACGTAATGCACCAGCCGCGCCACTCCGATCCAAACCGTTACCGAGGAGATGTTCACAATCTTGCCCGCTTTCTGTTCGATCATGTGCGGCAAAATCAGCCGGCAGGAATGGTAGAGGCTCTTCAAGTTGATCTCCATCATCTGGTCCCACTGCTGCTCGGTGATCTTCAGGAAGTCCTCACGTGGGTAGATGCCGGCATTGTTGATGAGCGTGTCGATCCTGCCGTAGCGCTGCATCGCGTCGTCGACCACCGCTTTGAACTGGTCGGCCTTCGACACATCGCAGGGAAATGCCTGGACCGCGTAGCCGGCGTTCCGAAGCTGCCGGGCCTTTTCTTCGTTGGCGCGATGGTCGATGTCCAACATGTAAACGCGGGCGCCTTCACGGGCAAACAAGTCCGCGATGCCGTAGCCAATCCCGAGAGCGGCGCCCGTGACAACGGTGACTTTGTCTTTCAGGAGCAAGTGATCGATCCTCCTCCGGTTGAGTGTATCAGCCGGATGGAGTCTCAATCGCTCGGCGATAGTGCCGGGCTTCTCTCTCCCTGCCGCTCAAAAAACTTCCAGATCTCCTCGATCGCGTTGATATCGCCGGCCGTAACACCGAGGATCCGCGGGAGGCGGGTCACCGGCTGCGGAATCGTGTGCCCGCCGCCGTGAACGGAGAAAAGCGCCACCGCCGGCGAGGCGGGGTTGCTCCAGGTCATCCGCTCCACCCGCGTGGCGGGGTTTCCGTCTTGTTCCGGGTAGCGGTATACCTCGGCTGTCCCGCGAAGACCGGCGAGGCGGCGAAAGTATGCGATGGTTTCCACGGTCGATTCCACGCGGCCAAGATTGCCGGTCCACAAGGTCGCGACCTCTCCGCCCTCGTAGGGATTCACGCGGTCGGCGGTGCCGTTCACGACGGCAACGGCGAGGGGCCGCCCCGACGGCTCGCAATCCGAGTTTTCCGGGCGTGGAAGGTTTGCGCCGATCGCCGCTACCGCGCCGAACTCTTCCGGCGATTCGAGCGCAAGACGGTAAACCATCTGTCCGCCGTTCGAAAAGCCGAGAGCGAAGACGCGCGCTGCATCGATTCCAAAACGCGAACGGAACCCCGCGATCAGCGAACGAGTAAAGGCGACGTCGTCCACGCTGCGGCGGCGGGCCTCGTGACTCGACGCGATCCGGCAATCGTTCCAGTGGTTCGCGAATCCGTCCGGATAAACCACGACGAAGCCGTGCCGGTCCGCCAGCATGTCCAACGCATAGCCGGTGAAAGCGCGAATCCGCTCGCCGCTGCCGCGGGCGCCGTGAAAAGCCAGTACCAGGGAAGGACCGTCCGCCAGTTTCTCCGGAACATAGTACAGATAGGACCGCTCCAGTCCGCCGGACTCGATTATGCCCCGTTCGAGCGTGCCCGTTAGCACTGGTTCGGGCGCCGCATCGGGCTTCATATAGTAGGCGTAAAGAGCGAAGGACGCGGCGCCAAACACGAATAAGCCACCGGCCCAGCGAATCGCGGCACGAAGCACATTCCACTCCTTCGTATCGTTTGGGGGCGCCTCGTGCAAGACGCCTCTTTATAGAACGCGGAGACTGGTCCGGCGGAGGATCAGATCGAGAAGGGAGCCGATTGTGATAACGTGCGTTTTCCCATCATGGATGGTCAAACTTTTCTCCGCCGTCTGCGCAATGGCAACGGGCTCCTCGGTAGTTGGTGCACCTTCGCCAGTTTCGCGAGCACGGAGTTGATGGCCACGCTGCACTTCGACTTCCTGGTGCTCGACATGCAGCACACCGAGATTACCCAGGCGCAGTTCCCGGCCTGGTTCGGCGCATTTCCCGAGAACGGGCCCGCAGCCGTGGTCCGCGCCGCGCGAAACGACTACCACCTGATCAACTGGCTGTTCGATATGGGCGCCCCGGCGGTGCTCGTGCCCATGGTGAATTCGCCGGAAGAAGCCCGTCTCGCGGTCGCCGCGGCAAAGTTCCCGCCACTTGGCCGGCGCAGTTTCGGACCGTATCGCGCCGCGCGTTACGGCGCGCGGGTGGCCGAATACGTGGCGGAGGCCGATTCGTCGGCGGTGGTGATCGTACAGGTGGAAGACGCCGCGGCGGCGCGCGAGATCGAAGCGATTCTCGACGTGCCCGGCATCGACGCACTGTTTATGGGTCCGAACGACCTGGCCTTCTCGATGCTCGAACCCGGCCAGTCCATTCAGCCGCGCACCGGAGAATGGGCGGCGTTCGCGCGCACCCCCGAGGCGATGGAACTATGCACGCGCGTCTTGGCTGCGTGCCGCGCCCGGAAGGTGCCGTTCGGCATAACGGCCGGAGCCATCGCCGAGGCCCGCGAATGGATCGCCCGCGGCGCTTCGTTCGTCACCCTTGGCAGCGACTTCACCTTCCTGCGCGCCGGAGCGCAGATGCTATGCGGCGGATAGAATCAACCAACATGGGACTGCTTCTAGCCTTGGCGCTGGCTTTGCCGGCCGTGGCCGCCGCGCAGCAACTCTCTTATCCGGCCGTGTACCCGGCCGCCCGGCAAGGTGGCCAGTACATGCACAACTATTACATCCCGCCCGCTCCGGGCACGACGCCCTGGTGGCCATCGTGGTCGCCCGATGGACGGTTCATCGCCTTTGCGATGCAGGGGTCGATCTGGAAAGTGGAAGTCGCCACCGGCGCGGCAACCGAACTGACATACTCCGGCAAATACCACTCCTCGCCCGACTGGTCGCCGGACGGCAGGTGGATCGTCTATACCGCCGACGACGACGCCCGCTCCATCCAACTCGAGATTCTGAACATCGAGACCGGCGAAAGCCACGCTCTGACCGGCGACGATCAGGTGTACCTCGACCCGGCGTTCTCGCCGGACGGACAGACGCTGGCCTACGTGTCCACCAAGCCGGCCGGCTACTTCAACATCTACATGCGTCCGATTCGCGACGGGCGTTGGGCGGGCGAGGAGGTGGCCCTCACGCGCGACAATCGCTACCCGCGCGACCGGCTGTATTTCGGACCTTGGGACTTCCACACCCAGCCGGCGTGGCTCCCCGGCGGCCGCGAACTGCTGTTCGCGACAAACCGCGACGTCGCTCTGGGCGCGGGCGACGTGTGGCGCATGCCGGCGCGCGCGAACGGGATCAACGAGGGCCGTCGTATCTTCGCCGAACAGTCGCTCTACCGGACCCGGCCGCACGTTTCGACCGACGGCCGCCGCTTCATCTACTCGTCTACCGGCGGCGCCGCCGATCAGTTCAACCATCTCTACGTGCTGCCGGTCGACGGCGGTCAACCCTACAAGCTGACCTTCGGCGGCTACGACAATTTCCATCCGCGCTGGTCGCCCGACGGCGAATCGATCGCGCACATCTCGAACGAAGGCGGCGTGCCGTGGCTGTGGTTGCTTGAGACTTACGGAGGTGGGCGCAAGCGGGTCGAGTTCTCCGAACTGCGATGGAAACGGCCAATGGGGCGATTACGGCTCCGGGTTGTCGATGGCACGGGCCAGCCAACGGCGGCGCGGATTCACCTGTTTACTTCCGACGGCAAGTTCTATGCGCCAGGGACCGCGTACGCCCGCCGCGGCCGCTCTGGCATGCACAGCTTCCATACACAGGGCGAAGAACAATTCGACGTGCCGCCGGGACAGGTGCGCGTAACCGCCACCAAAGGCTTCGAGTGGGTTCCCGGCAGCGGCGCGGCCCAGGCGCGCGCCGGCGAGACCGCCGGGATGACGATACGGCTGGCGTCGCTGCACGGCTTCGACAAGACCGGGTGGTACAGCGGCTCCACCCACGTCCACATGAACTACGGCGGCAATCTGCGCAACACGCCGGAGAACCTGATTCGCATGGCCCGGGCGGAGGCCATGGACATGGTAATGAACCAGGTGGCGAACAAGGACAACCGCATCCTCGACTACCAGTACTTCGTGCGCGGCGGCGGTGAGCATCCGGCCAGCCTGGGCGATCCGCTGGTGAAACTCCACATCGGGCAGGAGTACCGGCCGCCGTTCTACGGGCACGTGTTCTTCCTCGGTTTGCGCGATCATCTCATCTCGCCTTACACCACCGGATACGAAGGCACTGGCATCGAAAGTCTCTATCCGTCCAACACCGACATGTTTCGCAGGGCGCGGTCGCAAGGTGCGGTGAACGGCTACGTCCACGCCTTCTCTGGTGACAGAGATCCGCTGGAGGGAAACCTGGGTGTCGCCAAAGGGTTCGGCGTGGATGCGGTCTTGAGTGTGTTCGAATGCCTGGAGTGGTCCGGGTCGAACCGGGCTTCCCTGGTCCCCTTGTTCCACGCTTGGAACAACGACCTGCGCATTGCTCCCGTAGGCGGCGAGGATTCGATCAGCAACCTGCACTGGACGAAGCTCGTTGGCAGCGTCCGAACCTACGCCTACACGGGCCGGAACCACAGTGTCGCGGCGTGGCTCGACGCCCTGCGCGTGGGCCGCACATTCATGAGCACCGGACCGCTCCTGCACTTGCGGATCAACGGCGTGCTGCCCGGCGAAGAGATCAAACTCGCCGGCGGGGGTGGCGCGGTGAACATCGAAGCGGCGGCCGCCTCCATCGCGCCGCTGTCGAAGATTGCGATCTATCGGAACGGCCAGCCGTGGAAGGACGTCCCGGCATCCGGCCTGAAGGAGACGGTCCCGGTAAACGAAAGCGGGTGGTATGCGCTCTACGCCGAGGGCGAGCCGTACACCTGGCTCGATGCCGAGTACCCGCAGGCGCTCACCAACGCGATCCGGGTGTACGTGGGCGGCGGGAAGATCCGCAGCAAGGAGTCGGCCGAGTACTTTGTCCGCTGGGTGGACAAGCTGCGCCGCATGGCTGAGGACTGGCCGTGGTGGCGTTCCGATGCGGAAAAGAAACGCGTATTCGCCCAATTCGACGAGGCGCGGGCGAAGTATCTCGAGCTGGCCGCCGAGGCTCAGGCTCGTAGGTAGGGTTCAAGCGCGGCGAAGTTGTAATCCATCTCTGCGATCTCGTCCGGCCCGAAGTTCGGCTTCGTCCGGCGCGATGCCATGGTCTTAAACACGCCGCGCTTTTTCATGATGTAGAGCCGCGTGCCGGGAATCTGCTGTTCGATATTGTGCATTAGCAGGAGCCGCGAGAAAATTTCGCGCGCTTTGTCGCGATCGCCGCTGTGCCATGCGTCCCAGATTGCCACGTAGACATCGGAGTACGGCGAACCGGGCATGGTGCCGTCCATCCCGAGCCGCCATTCATATAGCATGCCGCGGCCGCCCGCGCCGCTGAAGATCCCTTTCACGGTGGGGCGGTGCTTGGCCAGCGACTTCATCCGTTCGATTACTGGCGCGGCTTCTTCTTTGACGTAAGCAAGGTTGGGATGCTCCTTCGCCAACTCCACCATCATCTCCACCGGCGGCGTAACACCTTTCGCGCCGCCGGTGGTCTGCACGAAAATCGGCCGCCGGGCCGCGGCGGCGAGAGTGGCATAGTACCGGCGAAAGTCCTCGACCGAGGCGGCTTCCGTGGGTGGAATGGCGATCAGGGCGTCGGGTTCAAGCTGCTCCGCCAATTCCAGGTAATCCATCGCCGCTTTGATGTTGGCACCCTGGACACCTAACACCAAAGCGCCCTTCTTCCCTCTCGACGCCTCCGCCAGCACTTTCATACCGCGGAGGCGCTCCTCCCTGGAAAGGGTCACATACTCGCTGGCCAGTTGCGGCCATACCATGCCGTGGACGCCGCATCGTTCGAGAAACCCCACTTCGCGAGCCAGGTCCTCGTAGTCCACCGCGTTCGACTCGGTGAACGGCGTGGCCATGATGGGGAAGATGCCGCGAAGAGGCTTGCCGCCGGCGCCCGCGAGCGGCGCGGCGGCAAGCGTACCGAGGAAAAGTCGCCGGGTGATGGGATGAGCCATGGCGGCCACATCCTATCACGGCCGGGGGCAACGTTGGGGCCGATCAGGACCGGGCCGGAACCAACGCCGGGGACAGCATGGGCGCCCGCAGTTCCGCCTCGCGGCGGTCGAGCGGCCACTCCACGCCCATCTTCGAAGCGCCGTCGAAGCAAACCGTGGGACAGGGGATTGCGTTCAGCAGCGGATGCATCTGTGGGCGCCGGGTGCCGCGGCGCAGCGCCTGATTCTCGCCGGCGAAGAGGATGTCGGCCCCGCAGTTGCGGATCAGGCGCGGCAGTTCACGCCGGTCGTCGCCGATCGAGACATGGACCTCGGGACGGATCGGCATCCAGCCGGTCATCTGCTCGATGCGTTCCATCGCGACGCTCGGGTGCAGCGGACGGTCGGTGTTCAGCATGGTCGCCAGGATGCCTTCATGAACGGCGGGGACGGCGTGCACGATGTGCAGCCGCGCCTGCACCCGCATGGCCAGGGCCGCGGCCGTGCGCAGGTGAGCGATGTTCGGCGAGTCGAAGTCCACCCAGCAGGCGACATTGCGGATGGTACGGCTGAAATCGCCCTTTTCCACTAGCGGGCCGGCCGTCCACAGCGGAATCGGAACGTTCTGCAAGAGCCGGGCGCGGAACGAACGGTGTCCGATACGCGGGAGCCCAATCCGGTCCGACGATGGCGCGACAATCAGGTCCACCCGTTCCTGCTTGGAGAACTTCTCGACCACTTCAACCGCGTCGCCGTCCGTCACGATGCGGCGGCAGGCGCCGTAGTGCTCGGCTTCGGCGAAGAACGATTGCAGTTGCTCCTCGGCTTCGACCCGGTTGCTCTTCCGCCGGTCGTAGACATGGAGCAGCGTGACGCGCGCGCGCAATTCGTCCACGAATTGTGCGACGGCCGGAATAATCCGGAAGCATGAATCGGAAAAGCTCGTCGGAAACAGGATCTCCAGTTCTCGGTCGTTTCTCATTGAATAATCTCCCTTTCTTTAAGTCCTCTAGTTTCTAGTAAACGAATCCTTGCACCGGCCGCACCTCGGGCGGGAGCGTGGTCTCGCCCAACTGCTGGCGCAAATTAATCTCGATCATGCGCGACAAGTTGGTCATCGGTGTGTCGTGCACGGTGTTGTCAAACGGGTTTTCGATTTCCCGCCCGACGGTGTCGAGCGAGATAAAGATGAAGCTGATGGCCGTGGAAGCCAGCGGCGTGAGCAGCCCCATGCCCTCCACCAGACCGAACGGCAGCAGCAGGCAGTAGAAGGCCACCAGCAGCCGCGGGAAGTAGTCATACTGGCGCGGAAGCGGCGTGTTCTTGATACGCTCGCAGGCGCCATGGATGTTCGAAAGTTGGGTCAACGTGCTGTCCAATGCAACCCAACGATAGGAGTCTAACCAGTTCCGCTCAAAGGCGCCCCGAATGTCCTGGCCCATCGAAAGCAAGATCGCCGACGGCACATTCTTGTGGCCGCGGTAGCGAAGCACCTTCTCGGGGCCGACGATCCCGGTCAGTTCCGGGAACGGATTCTGCTTGCGCAGATTGCAGCGCATGGCACAGACAAATCCGATCATCTGCAACACGAGTTCGCGCTTGAGCTGTTGCGGGCGCGAGTCCAGTTCCGACGACTCGATCATGGTCAGCACTTGCCGCGCGAACGTGCGGGAATCGTTGACCAGCGCGCCCCAAATGGTTCGCGCTTCCCACCAGCGCCCGTACGCCGAGTTGGTCCGGAAAGCGAGAAACACGCTGATCGCGCCACCCATCGTCACCAGCGGAAGCGACGACAATCCAAGGAACTGCCACCCGGCGAACGTATACAGCAGCGCAACGCTCAGATCGAACAGGAACAGCATGCCCAAGCGCTTGGAGACCCGGGGCCAAACTCGAATCCAGGGAAGATGGTCGCGAACAATCATAGCGAATCGTCTATAACCAGCCTACGGTTCGAAGGCCCTCGAATCTAGATATCGGTTGTCAGTCTTTCGCCGGCGCGAAAAATCCGTGCAGCCACCCGAAAGAAAGTGAATCTTCCATCCCGTCAAGCCGCTCGACGGAGCGTACCTATCTTTCGGCCAGTCCGTCCGGCCAATTGCGGCGGGATGCCCGGATCGCGCACCCTATTGTTAAGGACCCTTCCGATGCCCACCCGATTGAACGTACTTGGTGTCACCGTTCCCGAGTCGTTCTTTCAACGCAAGCGGATGCTCGCGATTTCGGCGTGCATTCTGGCGCTGCTGGTGATTCTCGAGTGGTATTCGGAACTCGATTTTTCACTTGGCGTCTTCTATGTCTTTCCGATCATGGTGGCGGCCACCGTCCTGGGCCGGCTGCAGGTCCTGATCGTCGCTATTGTCTGCGCCTGGATTCGCGGATTCTTTCAGCCGCCCTTGGAAGCCATCGAACTCGGTTTGCGCTTCGTGATGGCCGCTCTCGCCTACGCCGGGGCCGGCCTTCTCGTCGTGGAGATGATGCGCAACCGGCGCATCGTTCTTGCCCATTACGCCCAACTCAAACTTGAGAAGGATCTCCGCTATAGGGCCGAGGAACAGTTGCGGCTGTTGGCGGATTCCAGTCCGGCGGCCATCCTGACGGTCAATGCCGACGGCAAGGTGCTGGCGGCGAACCGGTCGGCTCACGAGATGCTCGGTTTCGCAGAACAAGGTTCGCTCATCGGGCAGAGTGTCAACGGACTGTTGCCGATCTTCGAGAACGCGCTGAGTCTCAGTCCCGGGATGCGGCAGGTGCGAACTTCGGCGTCGAGTTGGGCCAAACGGCGCAACGGCGAGGTTTTCCCGATTACCACATGGTTTTCCACCTACGGCGTGGGCGACCAACGCTGTCTCGCGGGAATCATCGTCGACGTGTCGGAGGACATGCGAGACCGAGAGCGCGAGAACTTCCGCCATTTGCTCGACTACAACCGGTTGCTGGCCGGCGCCGTTTCGCACGAGATCCGCAACATGTGCTCGGCGATCTCGGTCGTCTCGGCAAACCTCGGCCGCCGCCCCGATGTAAAGGACGACGCCGACTTCCAGGCGCTCACCACGCTGGTGAGCGGCCTCGCCCGGATCGCCTCGTTCGAGTTGCGGAGCAAGAGCGAGGACAGCGTCCCGTACATCGCGATCGAGTCCGTACTGGATCAGCTCCGGGTCGTGATCGAACCGGACTGGGAGGACATCGACGGCAAGGTGACCTGGACGGTCCCCGAAGCCTTTCCGCAAGTGCACGCCGATTCCTATGGCCTCCTGCAGGTCTTCCTGAACCTGACGCAGAACTCGTTGCGCGCGGTTTCCGGCTGCGAAGGCAGGGAACTTGAGATCCGCTTGACCTCCTTCCCAGCCCAGGCGGTGGCCAGTTTCCTCGACTCGGGTCCCGGAGTGAAGGAGCCCGAGCATCTCTTCCACCCCTTCCGGCCGGGCTCGGACGGTTCGGGTCTTGGCCTGTACATTTCGCGCGAGTTGGTGCGCAGTTTCGGCGGCGATCTGATCTATGTGCCCACCGCAAGCGGGTGCCGCTTTGATGTCATACTGGAACCGGTTCCCCAAGTCAATCCGGCCGCCAAGCATGCCCGAGACCACGAGCAGACCGATTCGTTTGTTTCTCTTGGATGATCATGCGCTCTTCCGCGAGGGCCTGCTGCGCCTGCTGAAGAGCGACCAGACCTTCGAGATCATCGGATCTTGCAGTACGGCCGCCGAAGCGGCCGCTCAGCTTGAGCAGTCCCCGGTGGACGTGCTGATCCTCGACTACGACCTGGGCGACGAGTCGTCGCTGGAATTCGTGCGGGACCTCCAACGTAAAGGCTTCACCGGCAAGATCCTGATGGTGACCGCCGGTTTGCCGGACCGCGACGCGCTCGAGTTCATCCGGCTCGGAGTCTGCGGCATCTTCCACAAGCAGCACCCGCCCGACGATCTCCATCGCAGCATCCGCGAGGTGGCCGAAGGCAAGGTGCTGATCGAGCAACAGTACTTGCAGAGCCTGGTTGCCGCCGCCACCGATTCGGCGCGCGAGGGCTCGGCCCGGCTGACCAATCGCGACCGCCAGATCCTGCGCTTTCTGGTCGAGGGTCTCTCCAACAAAGAGATCGCGGGACAGCTTCAGATCTCCGAAAGCGCCGTGAAGGCGTCGCTGCAACAACTCTTCGCAAAGACGGGCGTCCGCACGCGCAGCGCGCTGGTGCGCGTGGCGCTGGAACAATACCGGGACGAAATCTGAATGACGCCGCAGGCCGAGGCCATCCGGCGCGGCGACGTGCGCGCAATCGCCCGCGCGGCCACCGCCATCGAGAACGGCGAGGCAGCGGGGCGCGAACTGCTCGGCGAACTGTTTCCGCACACCGGCCGGGCGATCTGCGCTGGGCTCACCGGGCCGGCCGGCGCGGGCAAAAGCACGCTGGCGTCGCGGCTGATCGGCGCGATCCGCGAGAGCGGCCGGACGGTGGGCGTTGTCGCCGTCGATCCCACCAGCCCGTTCTCCGGGGGCGCCCTGCTCGGCGACC
>CAYPUQ010000039.1:0-26353 GCA_964413655.1 uncultured Solibacteraceae bacterium
GATGCGCGGTTGGCGCGTACCCGAAGGCGGCGGAAACATCTCCCAACCAGTGCCCCGGTATCGCGTCGCTTTCCCGTTGGGCGGCTCCGGTAACGCTAAAGCTGGCGTAATTTGACATAATAGCGGGCGAAGGGAGATCGCCAACGCATGGACTCCACCACTCGCCGTACATTCCTCGCCGGCCTTGCCGCCGCCCCCGCATTCGTCCCGAGTAGCGCCTTCGGCGCCAATGATCGCATCACCTACGCCTGTATTGCCACGGGTGGCCGTGGCCGCTACCTCATGAACAAGTTCAACGGCCAGGGGGCGCAGTGCCTGGCGGTTTGCGACGTCTACGAGCCCTACGTCGAGCAGGCCAAGCAGATCGCGCCCGACGCCAAAGCCTACGGCGACTACAGGGAACTGCTCGATGCGCACAAGAACGTCGACGCCGTCATCATCGCTTCGCCCGACCATCAGCATTTCCCCATGCTCCAGGCCGCGCTCGACGCGAAGAAGGACGTGTACCTCGAGAAGCCGCTCTCGCTGACGCTCGATGAAAGCCAGCAGACGATCCGCGTCGTGCGCTCCTCCAAACAGGTTGTGCAGGTCGGAATGCAGCGTCGCAGCGCGCCGGCCATTCACCAAGCCAAGAAACTCGTCGACGACGGTGTTCTTGGCCGGGTTACCCTCGTGAAACCGCAGTGGCACTGGAACGTGTCGCGGCCGCTCGATAATTCGCCGCTGCCAGGGAAGCTCGATTGGAAGCGGTTCCTCGGTAACGCCCCGAAGCGCGATCTCGAGCCGATGCGCTTCCGCCGCTGGCGCAACTTCATCGACTACGCCGGCGGCAACATGACCGACCAGGGCACGCACCTGATGGATGTCGTGTTGTGGTTCACGCAGAACGGACCGCCACGCTCGGCCGTCGCGCAGGGCTACGTCGCCAAGATGCAGGGCGCCGAACACCCCGATGTGTTCAGCGCCATTTTCGAGTTCGACAACATGATCGCCACCTGGACGCTCGACTACTGCAACTCCTTCGAGAACGGGTGGTCCATCACCTTCATGGGCGACGAAGGCACCATGATTCTCGACGAAGAGGGTTTCCGGGTCTACAAGGAGCCGTGGAAGGATAACCGCGAACCCATCATCGAAGAGAAGGCGCCGGTGCCGGTGGAAGCGCATATCGATAACTTCCTTGAGTGCATGAAGACGCGCAAGGATCCGAATTGCACCGTCGAGATCGCGGCCCAGGCCGTGGCCGGTCCCCACTTGGCTAACTTAGCGATGTTCAAGGGGAAGAAAGTCAAACTCGATTACGGGGCCGGCAGGGTTAGCGACTGAGGACTGGTAGAATGGCATTTAGGAGGCTCCAACTACATGCAGGATAACAATCACCCGTCGATGCTCTGGTTCGTAGCTGGGATTGCGATCGGAGCCACGGTTGCACTGCTGTTCGCCCCGGCATCCGGGCAGGTGACGCGGCGGCGAATTTCGCGGAAAGCGGAGGAAGGGCGCGAAGCGATCTCCGAGTTTGGCGAGGACATCGCCGACAAAGGACGCGACCTTTACAAACAGAGCAAGAAACTGGTCGACGACGTGGCCCATGAGGCCTCGGAACTGTTCGACCGCGGGCGTAAACTCGTCGAGGGCTGATCCCTAAGTCCGGTTCCGCCGGATCGCGGCTGGAGGTGTATCTATGAGCGCTGCCGCACAGAAGCTTGACTCGCTCCCGCCGTTTCGGAACGAGCCGTACTCGGACTTCCAGCAACCCGCCAATCGCGAGAAGATGCAGCGTGCGGTAGCTGAAGTTCGCGCGCAGTTCGGACGCGAATACAAGCTGTATTTGAACGGCGAGTGGAAGACGGCGCCGGAGAAGTTTCCTTCCGTGAACCCTTCGCGGCCCTCCGAACTTGCCGGCGTTCACCAGAAAGCGACCGCGGAGCAGGCCCGCGAAGCGGTCGAGGCGGCATGGAGCGGCTTCCCTGCCTGGAGCGCCACGCCGGCCCGCGAACGCGCCGGCCGGCTGCTCGAAGCGGCCGCTATCCTGCGCCGGCGGAAATTCGAGTTCAACGCCTGGCTGGTGCTGGAGGCGGGCAAGAGTTGGATCGAGGCCGAAGCCGACACTTCCGAGGCGATTGACTTCTGTGAGTATTACGCGCGGCAGATGTTGGACTTCGCTTCGCCGCCGCCGCTGGTGCAGCTTCCCGGCGAGCGGGGCCATCTGCGCTACCTCCCCATGGGAGTTGGCGTGATCATCCCGCCGTGGAATTTCCCGCTTGCGATTCTGGTGGGCATGGCGACGGCGGCGCTTGTGGCGGGCAACACCGTGGTGATCAAGCCCTCCAGCGAAACGCCGACCATCGCCGCGAAGTTCGTCGAGGTACTCCTCGACGCCGGGTTCCCGCCGCACAGTTTGCAGTTCCTGAGCGGCAGCGGGTCCACCGTCGGCGACCCGCTCGTCGAACATCCCAAGACGCGGTTCATTTCGTTCACCGGGTCCAAGGAGGTCGGGCTGCGGATCAACGAACTGGCCGCCCAGCCGCGGCCGGGACAGATCTGGATCAAGCGGGTGATTGCCGAAATGGGCGGCAAGGACGCGATCGTCGTCGACTCGGAAGCGGATCTCGACGCCGCCGCGCAGGGAGTGGTCGCGTCGGCGTTCGGCTACCAGGGACAGAAGTGCTCAGCCTGTTCGCGGGCGATTGTCGACGAGAAGGTGTACGGCCCGTTTCTCGACCGGCTGGTCGATGGCGTTAAGAAGCTGACCGTCGGGCCGGCCGACAACCCGGACCACTATATGGGGCCGGTGATCAGCGAGGGCGCCCGGCGGAGTATCCTCGCCTACATTGAGCAAGGGAAACGGGAGGGCCGCCTCGTTGCGGGTGGTGGCGTGGTCGAGGGCGAGGGCTACTTCCTGGAGCCGACCGTTATCGCCGACGTGCCGTCTTCGGCGGTGATCTTCCGCGAGGAGATCTTCGGTCCGGTGCTGGCGGTGACGAAAGCGCGCGACTTCGACCACGCGCTCGAGCTGGCCAACGACTCCGAGTATGGCCTCACCGGCGCGGTCTACTCGCGGAACCGGCAGAAGCTCGACCGGGCCGCGGATCAGTTCTTCGTCGGCAATCTGTACCTGAACCGGAAGTGTACCGGCGCCATGGTGGGCGCGCACCCCTTCGGCGGCTTCAACATGTCGGGCACGGACTCAAAGGCCGGGGGCCCGGATTACCTGTTGCAGTTCCTGCAGGCGAAGTCGATCGCGGAAAAAGTACTGTAGGGCTCTCGGTGCGGACGCCACGCCGGAAAGCGCGGCGCCCGTCGAGTGCTTGTGTCCTCAGATTCAGAAAGTCAGCCGCAGCGCCATCTGCCAGGAGCGCGGAGGTTCCTGGCCGGTGATGCGGCCGAAGTTGGCGTTATACGGGTCGGTCGTGGGGCCGCGCAGGACCACCTCGTTCAGTGCGTTGTAGGTCTCGGCGCGGAACTGCCAGGTGAATCGTTCGCCCATCTTGAAGTACTTGATGGCCGAGAAGTCCCACCGGCGCTGCGAATCCGTGCGGATGTTGGAGTAACGCAGCGGAGACGTGCGAAGGTTCTGTTCGAGCCGGCGGCCGTTGGCGACCGTTGCGGTGGCGGTGCCGGGCACCACGGTGTCGAACACGTTGATGTTGAACCAGCGGTCGGCATTGCGCTGCGACGATGGCAGGACGATATCGGCCGAGTTGCCCACAAACAGTGCCTGGCCGAAGCCAAGCGGCCCGCCGCTCTGCCGCTGCACGACGCCGTTCAACTGCCAGCCGCCGGCGAAGAAGTTGAGCGCAGGGTGCATGCTCGCGCCCCACTTCCGGTTGCGGCCGAACGGCAGTTCCCACTGTCCCGAGCCGGTGATTCGATGGGTTCGGTCGAAGCTGGAGATGACCTCGTGCGGCAGGAAGTCGGCGTTGTTGAGGTATTCAGTGGCCTCCATCGCCTTCGACCAGGTATAGGACGCCTGCAGCGTGTAGCCGCGCGAGAAGCGTTTCTCCAAACGGGTCTGGAGCGAGTGGTACCACGAGGCGCCATTTTGGTCGAGAAAGCTGATGGTGCCGAATTGTGGGTACGGCTGGAGCAGCCGGCCGCGACTCATATTGGCCCCATAGGCGGTTGGCGCCGGGATGCCGGAGAACGGGCTGGGGAAGTTGGCGCTCAGGAAGTTGATGGTGGCCTGGTCGCGAGTCGGCGACGTGGACAGGTACTGAGCGGGGGTGGCGTTGATGTGCTGGGTCGTGGGCAGGCGAACGCCGCGGTTGGCGACGTAGGAGTTCTCGATGACGAACCCCTCGGGCAGTTCGCGCTGGATGCCGATCGACCAACGCTGAGCGTAGGGCTGGCTGCGCTGCTCGGGGAAGAACGTGAGGTTCTGGTTCAAGTTGGTGAGCATGCCGCCGGCGGCGCCCTGGATCGGCCTTAACCCGCTCGGGAACGGACTCTCCAGGGTGGCGATGTAGGTGAGGCCGTTGTCGAGCGAGGGCTGGATCGGAGTGTTCTGGCTGAAGCCGGCCAGGTTCGAGTTGGATTTGTTGACGCCGATCGAGCCATAGAACATCCCGTAGCCGGCGCGGAGGACGGTCTTGGGCGTGAACTGGTAGGCGAGGCCGATGCGCGGCATCCAGGTGAGGAAACGGCCCTCCCAGTAGCTGCGCGACTGGCCGCCGACGCCGGCGAAGCCGTATCCGCCGAGCACGCGGAACTGGTCGAGCGGAAGCTCGGGGATTTGGCGGCTGGCGTAATTCGCCCGGGCCTGTTCCTCGATGGGGTTCGAGGTAGTCCCAAAGAACCGCGTGGCCGAGCGGTTGAATCGTTCGGTGATCGGCGTTTCGTGCTCGAGCCGGAGACCGAGGTTCAGGGTCAGCTTGGAACTCACTTTCCAGTCATCCTGGATGTACAAACCGACGTACTGATCTTGTTCGGCATGCGAGCCGGCCAGCGTCATGCTGCCGCCGGGGATGCCGAACAGCGCCGCGGCCATCTCGGAGCCGACCGGCGGGGCCACGGAATTATCCAGCGGTCCGCGGGCCCAGGCGTTCGAGAAACTGAGATCCGGGGCGATCTGCGCCGGATAGCGATTCATAAACTCCCGATAGACGCGGTATTCGGGGCCAAAGCGCAGGTTATGCGCACCCTTCAGCCAGGTGAAGTTACCGACGAAGGAGTGGGTCAGCGAGGAGGTGGTACCATCGCCGACGCCTTCCCATTGGCTGAGTGTTGTGAGCGAGCCGATCGCCGTTCTGGGGACGGTCGAAAGACGGCTGTCGACCAGGCCTGTCACGTTCTCCGAGAAGCCGAGCGAGGCGAGGTCGAAGCCGCTCGAGACGCGGCGCTGCGGGAATTCCTGCTGGGTGAGGCCGTAGCGGAAGTTGAACAGGAATGTGGGACTGAAGACGTAAACCTGGTCCATCGCGAGGCCGCGGTTGATGCGGTTCAGGATGATGCCGTTGATGTCGTTGCCGAAGCTGCGGTTCTTGTCCTCTTCCCAGTAGTCGCGGTGGAAGCGGACGAACATGCGGTGCGTGTCGGAGAAGGCGTGATCGACGCGACCGATCGTGGTCCAGTAATTCTCCTTGGCTGGCAGCGAGTAAAAGAAGTTATTGCGTCCGTCGGCCGTTTCGGCGCCGACGTTGTTGGGCAGCGGATACAGGTTCAACAGGTTTCGGCCGACCGGATTGAGGCGGCTGGCCGGAATGACATTTCCTGCGAGCGGCTGGCGCGAAAACCGGCCGCCGGCCGCCGGGGCGATGGTCATGGGATCGTAAAGCTGGTAACTGGAGCCGAGCGCGAGCAGGTCGGAGAAATTGCCGTCGCGCCAAGCCTCGCGCGGCACCGTCGAGGTCATCGAGCCGCCGACGTTAGGATCGCCGAACTTGTTTCCTTCGAACGTGAAGAACCAGAACGTCTTGTTCTTTCCGTTGTACACGCCGGGCACGTAGACCGGCGCGCCGCCGGCGATGCCGTAGCGGTTGTCCTGGTAGATGGGCAGTTTCTGGCCGGCCCGGTTCTGGAACAGCGTGGGTGCATCGAACATCGAGTGCCGCAGCCACCACCAAGCCGAACCGTGCAGATCGTTGGTACCGCCCTTCGTGGCGACGTTGACCAGCGCGCCTTGGGTGTGTCCGACCGAGGCGTCGTAGGCGGTGGTTTGCACCTTAAACTCGGCGATCGAGGCCGCCGGCGGCGAGAACGCGACCCGGGGCGAGGTTCCATCGGAATAAGTGTTGGAAACACCATCGATAGTGAACTCGTTGTTGTAGTTGGCGTTTCCGTCGGAGGAAAACTGCGAGGGCGCATTATTGAACGGCGCCTTCCGCAGACGCATGTCCGTGCCGTTCATGATGCCCGGCGCCAGATGCACCAGGTCCATGGCGTTGCCGGCAAACAGGGGCAATTCGTTGATGCGCCGCTCGTCGACAACCTGGCCGAGAGAGACTTCGGAAGTCGCGAGGAGCGGGGTTTCCGCCGTCACCTGAACGCTTTCGCTGACGTCGCCAATCTGGAGAACGATCTCCAGTTCAATACGATCACCGACGCGAACCTGTACGTTCTCCCGAGCGAACCTCTTGAAGCCTGTTAACTCGGCCGTCACGGTATAGGTTCCGGGAATCAGGTAGGGCGCCGCGTAAAGCCCCGATTCGTTTGTTTGCGCGGAAGCCGCCACGCCAGTCGCCACATTGGTTACCCGCACTTCGGCGCCAGGAATCACAGCCCCGGTCGAATCGACGACTCGTCCGACAACGGTGCCCCGGGCGTCTTGCTGGCCCAGGGCTGAGGGAAGAATGGGTGAAATCACTAAGAGAGTGAGCAGGATGACACACAGATAGTGTGTAACTCTTAACATTTAGGACCTCCTGAATTGGTCTGCCGACCAATTGCGCAGGCCGAGGGCCATAACTTAGGAGGTTAACGATAATTAACCGCGCACGACTTGCTCCGTAGTAAGCCACTGCGGAGGCGTGACAACTTCACGACCACGCCGATCCGTGGTCGAGCGCATACTCCGCCAGTCCGCGCGGCCTTTGGCCGGTCAGTTCCTCGACGGCTGGCGAGACGGCAGCCGTGTACCCCTGCCGGACGAATTCGAACAGCGCCGCAAGATACTGCGCGAGTTCCGCCGGAACGCCGGCACCGGCGAGCGATTTGACAAAAGACTCGGCGTCCACCGGCACGTACCGGATCTCCCGTCCCGCCGCCTTTGACAAGACGGCCGATACTTCGGCGTAAGTGAGCGCCTCTGGCCCGGTCAGCGTGAACGCCTGCCCATCGAACCGGTTCGTCCGAAGCGCGGCCGCAGCCGACGCCGCGATGTCGCGGGCGTCGATGAACGAGGTCCGGGCGTCCGCGGCCGGCAACGGAATCACCCCCGCGTGCCGGATCGGCGCCAGCCAGATCGTATGGAAGTTGTCCATAAACCAGTTCGGGCGCAAAATCACGAAGGGCGACCCCGAGCGCTCCAGCGCGAGTTCTACCTGCCTCAGCGAGCCGCTATCTTCGTACTCCGTTCCCATCGCGGTCATCAGTACGAACTTACGCCCGTCGTGCGCCGCCGCCTCCAGAAACGGGAGCATAGCCCTGTGTGGAGCCGGGTCGGGCGGTCCGATCAGGAACACGCGATCCGCGCCTTCGAGCGCGCCCGCATATGTCCCTTGGCCGGCGTAGTCGAACGCGACGGGCTCAACCCCATCCGGCCCCCTCCACTGGCCGGGATTTCGCGTCGCGGCGCGAACCGGTTCGCCTGATCGGGCCAGATCCTCGACGAGAACACGGCCTACATTACCTGTGCTTCCGATAACCAAAATTCTATCCATAGCACTAGCGTAGATCACCATACCGTTACGAGCAATACCGAACTATCTTGATTTCATTGCCAATCATCTCATTCGATGTTACAATCAGCCACAACATGATCGATGTTTTGACAGACTGGCTCCGCGCCATCGGCGGGAGCACCGTCGTGCTCGCCCGAAGCCGTGTCCCCGCGCCCTGGGGCATGAGCATCGCGGCACGCGATGAAGTCATGTTTCACATCGTCACCGAAGGCGCGTGCTGGCTCCGCCGTCCTGAAGAGGCTCCGCTCCGCCTCCTCCAAGGGGACCTGGCTCTGCTTCCGCGCGGACTCGACCACGATCTCGTTGACGATCCCGGCACCGAAGCGGAACCGCTCGAAGAGTTCCTTGCGAGGCCATCGTTCCCGGCGGCCGGAGGCCCTGTGACCACCGTGGTTTGCGGCGTGTATCAGTCCGACGCCCAACTTGCCCACCCGATGTTGCGCGCGCTCCCGCCGGTAGTCCACTTCCCGGCTGCCCGCGTACGGGAAAAACCGTCGCTGGCGGCCACCTTGTCGTTGCTCGCCGCCGAACTCGATCGGCCTGGTCCTGGCGGCGAGGCGTTGCTCCAGCACCTGTTCGACGCGCTCTTTGTCTATCTCATCCGCGCCTGGGTGGACGAGACGGCACCGGAAAAACCCGGTTGGCTCTCGGCATTGAAGGACCCGGCGCTGTCGAAGGCCCTATCGAGGATGCACGCCGAACCGGCGGCGCCGTGGACCGTCGAATCGCTCGCCCGCGAAACGGGCCTCTCGCGAGCCGCGTTCGCCCGCCGCTTCGCCGAACAGGCCGGAGAACCACCGCTGGCCTATCTCACCCGCTGGCGCATGGGCGTCGCCGCGCGCCTGCTCCACTCCAGCGACGCGCCGCTTGCCGAGATCGCGGGGCGCGTCGGCTACGAATCCGAATTCGCCTTCAGCCGAGCGTTCAAGCGAGCACGCGGCATTCCGCCGGCACGCTTTCGGCGTAACGCCTGATCGCCCACACGCTTTCACATTTTTTCCACAGCCCGCTGGCCCCGTGTTTTCAACCATCTGCTAAAAATCGTACATCCGACCACAATATATCGTTGACACGAGCGGAAGGCTACCGTATGTTGTAGTAAGTTGTTGTACGGTCACCGCCGCCCGGAGGATCTGGGCACGGTTGGCGGCGACCCGGCAACCCACAAATCGACGGAAGAATTGTATCGGTCAACCGGCTATGGCGACGTCTGTTCAACCACAGGAACTCGAACTCATCCCCGGGATTCACGCCCGGTCTCCGGAAAGCAACATGCGCGTCCGGAAACGCAATGGATCTTATGAACCTGTGCAGGTTGATAAGATCATCCGCGCTGTTCAGCGCTGTGCTGTCGGGCTCACTCAGGTCGATCCCATGCGGATCGCCATCAAGACTATCGGCGGTCTCTACGACGGATCCACCACCCGGGAGTTGGACCAGCTCTCCATCCAAACCGCGGCGTCGCTCATCGCCGAGGAACCGGAATACTCGCGCCTTGCCGCGCGCCTCCTGGTCAACTTCATAGAAAAGGAAGTGGCCGGCCAGAACATCCACTCCTTCTCCCAGTCCATTGAGGCCGGCCAGCGCGCCGGGCTCATCTCAGACGCCACGCTTGAATTCGTCTCGGCCAACGCGCGCAAACTGAACGCCGCCATCGACAACCTCAACTCCGACATCTTCGAGTACTTCGGCATCCGCACCGTTTACGACCGCTACTTGCTGAAAAACCCCAAGACCCGCGAGGTGATCGAGACGCCGCAGTACTTCTTCCTGCGCGTTGCCTGCGGTCTGGCGACCAACACCGGCGACACCGTCGACTTCTACCGCCTGATCTCGGCCCACGACTACATGCCGAGTTCGCCCACGCTGTTCAACTCCGGCACGCGCCACCAGCAGATGTCCTCCTGCTACCTGCTCGACTCCCCGGAGGACAGTCTGGAAGCCATCTACGACCGCTATAAGGACGTGGCGCTGCTGTCGAAGTTCGCCGGCGGCATTGGGCTGGCCTATCACCGCGTCCGCGCCCGTGGCTCGCTGATCCGCGGCACCAACGGCCAATCGAACGGCATTGTTCCGTGGCTGAAGACGCTCGACTCCTCGGTGGCCGCCGTCAACCAAGGCGGGAAGCGGAAGGGCGCTTGCTGCGTGTACCTGGAGACCTGGCACGCCGATGTCGAGGAGTTCCTCGATCTGCGCGATAACACGGGCGACGAGAATCGCCGCACTTACAACCTGAACCTCGCCAACTGGGTTTCGGACCTGTTCATGCGCCGCGTCGAAGCCGACGCTCCCTGGTCGCTATTCGACCCGGCCAAGGTACCGCATCTCTGTGATCTCTACGGCGACGAGTTCGACCGCGCCTACGAGGCCGCCGAAGCCGCCAAGCTCTACGAGCGCCAGGTGAAGGCGCGCGATCTCTACGGCAAGCTGATCAAGACCCTTGCCGAGACTGGAAACGGCTGGATGACCTTCAAGGACGCCTGCAACCGGAAGAACAACCAGACGGGCCTGCCGCACAACGTCGTCCACCTGTCGAATCTCTGCACCGAGATCACCGAAGTAACCTCGAAGGACGAGACGGCCGTCTGCAACCTCGGCTCGGTGAACCTGGCCAAGCACGTGGTTGACGGGCGGTTCGACTTCGTGAAGCTGGCCGCCACGGTGAAGACCGCCGTGCGCTTTCTCGACCGCGTGATCGACATCAACTTCTACCCCACCGGGACCGCCGCCGCGTCGAACAACCGCTGGCGCCCGGTGGGCTTGGGCCTGATGGGGCTTCAGGACGTGTTCTTCCTGCTGCGTCTGCCCTTCGACGCGCCCGAAGCGCGGGAACTGTCGCGCCGCATCTCCGAAGAGATCTACTACCACGCGCTCGAAACCTCGTGCGAGATGGCCGAAGAGAGCGGGCCGCACGCGGCGTTCGGCGAGACCAAGGCGGCCCAGGGGATCCTCCAGTTCGACCTGTGGGGCGTGCAGCCATCGGACCCCCCGCGCTGGCACGCGCTACGCGAGCGGATTGGCAAACATGGCCTGCGAAATTCGCTGCTCATCGCCATCGCGCCCACCGCTACCATCGCCTCCATCATCGGTGTGTACGAGTGCATCGAGCCGCAGGTGTCGAACCTCTTCAAACGCGAGACGCTGTCGGGCGATTTCCTCCAGGTGAACCGTTACCTGGTGACCGAACTGAAGCGGCTCGGCCTGTGGAACGAGGAACTCCGCAACAGGATCAAACTCGCCGAGGGCTCGATCCAGACAATTGACGAGATACCGGCGGACGTGAAACAGATCTTCCGCACCGTGTGGGAGATCCCGATGCGGTCGCTTATCGACATGGCGGCCGATCGCGGCGCATTCATCGACCAGAGCCAGTCGCTCAACCTGTTCATGGAAAGCCCATCGGTCGGCAAGCTGTCCTCCATGTATATGTACGCCTGGAAGAGGGGCGTCAAGACGACTTACTACTTACGGTCGCGGCCGGCGTCGAAGATCGCCAAGACCACCGTGCCCGTCCAGAAATACACCAACGGCCAGGCCGTCGCCTGCTCGCTCGAGAACCCCGAGAGCTGCGAGGCCTGCCAATAGGAGCTGCGCCATGATCCTCGATCCCGGTTTCAACCTTACGCTGCGCCCGATGAAGTACCCGGTCTACTACGAAATGTTCAAGACCGGCATCAAGAATACTTGGACGGTCGAAGAGGTGGACTTCTCAACCGACGTCGCCGACCTCCGCCTCAAGATGAAGCCCGCCGAGCAGCACCTCATCAAGCGCCTGGTGGCGTTCTTCGCCACCGGCGACTCGATTGTTGGCAATAACCTGGTGCTGAACCTCTACAAGCACATCAATTCGCCCGAGGCGCGGATGTACCTCTCGCGGCAGTTGTACGAGGAAGCGCTGCATGTTCAGTTTTACCTGACGCTCCTCGATACCTACATTCCCGAGCCGGCCGAGCGCGCCGAGGCGTTCGCCGCCATTGACAACATTCCGAGCATCGAGAAGAAGGCGAAGTTCTGCTTCAAATGGATCGACTCGATCAACGATCTGACCGAGGTGCGTACGGAGTCCGACATGAGGCGGTTCCTGCTGAACCTGGCCTGTTTCGCCACTTGCATCGAGGGGCTGTTCTTCTTCGCCGCTTTCGCCTACGTCTATTACCTGCGCTCGCGCGGCCTGCTGCAGGGCCTCGCGACGGGCACAAGTTGGGTCTTCCGCGACGAAAGCGCGCACATCGACTTCGCGCTGGAGGTCATCAATACGGTCCGCCGCGAGCGCCCGCACCTGTTCGACGAAAAATTTGGCATGGACGCCACTGGGATGATCATGGAAGCGGTCGAATGCGAGACCGCTTTCGCCGAAGACACGCTCAGCATGGGCGTCACCGGCCTCTCGGTCGCCAACATGCGCCAATACCTCGAATACGTCGCCGACCGGCGGCTGGCCTCGCTAAGCCTGAAACCCGTCTACCACGCGAGGAACCCATTCGACTTCATGGAACTCCAGGATGTTCAGGAGTTGACCAACTTCTTCGAGCGGCGGGTGTCGGCGTACCAGGTGGGGGTGACTGGCGAGGTGGCGTTTCACGAGGATTTTTGAGGGGCAATCGCCGGGCACTAGGCGCGCACCGGGCAGACCGCTGCACACCTTCGCGGATTTATTATCGGACTTGCAGAAGCGTCACGCGTCCGACGAACCGCTGGAGTTCATCTTAAGGCGCGTGTCCGCCCGGCGAATTCGCTGGACGTATCAGGTAAGTAAGGTAAATATTAATAGATATTTAATAAGCATTCGTCTGCGGCAGCGGGCGAGGTTGAGATGCTATTGGACGGTGTGAGTTCATTGGAGATCATCGCCCAGATCGCCACCGCCGTTGATCAGGAGAACGTCTGGATTGTAACGATGTATCTTCCCGAGTCCCCGGAGTGGGATCGGGGATTTCGAATCAGGAGGGTGTCGAGATGAGTTGCAGCGTTTGTGGAGGGATGCTGGCTCGGGCGGTAACCGATCTGCCTTTCAAGGTCGGTTTGAGTTTCATGTATTGAGAAGCTCCTTCAGGCGCTTTCTGCCCAACTCGATTTCGAGAGGTGGCGTCCGCCGGGTCTTTTTGTGCAAAGGCGTGAAAAAATAAGAACACCGTTCGCTGACGCCGTGTAGTAAAAGGCGCGATAACTGCCGTTTTCGCTTTTCACGCGGAGTTCCGATGCCCCAGTAGCGACTCCAGGCATTGGCGGCGAGTTGGGCATTCCCATCTTCCCGCCTATCTGGAGCAGGAAAACTCTCTGCCCAACCGAACCCTCACCTCTTTCGGAAAGCGGCGGATCGCCTCGCGCGCCTTCGGATGGAGGATAATCGGTCGCACGCCCTGGGGTATCAAAAATGGGCCACCAACGCTCACCGATCGTGGCTGGCAACAGCCGGATTCACCGCTGCCCGGCAGGCTCTTGGCGAGCCCTTTATGCTGAATGAGAACGACCCGAGACGTTTCTCCTCGGTCGGCGATCCATGCTCACGCATCGGACCTTCCCGGCTCGCCTCTCGCCACCTTTCGTCTGATCGCCCCAGCCGGACTTCGCTTCAGCCCGGAATTCACTGGCGACCGCCGGCCGCGCCGTATCCCGCGCGATGCTCGAACAAGCCAAGGCCGGCCCGCCTTATTGCAGCGCCGATTCGATGGCGGCGACTAGCTCGGCGGACTCTGGATCGACCTTGGAATTGAACCGCCCGATCGCTTTCCCATTCTTGTCCACCAGGAACTTGGTGAAGTTCCAGCCAACCTCGCCGCCGCCCGTGGAGGTCAGGTATTCATACAGCGCCGCCTTGTCGTCCCCCTTCACGGAAATCTTGGAGAACATCGGGAATGTGACGTCGTACTTACGCGTGCAGAAGTCCTTGATCTCGGCGTCGTTGCCCGGCTCCTGCGCGCCGAAGTTGTTGGCGGGGAAGCCGAGGATGACGAATCCACGATCCTTGTACTTGCGGTAGATCCGTTCGAGGCCGGCGTATTGCGGGGTGTAGCCGCAGCGGCTGGCGACATTAACAACCAGGGCCACCTTGCCTTTGTAGCCGGACAGCGGGGTCGGCTGGCCGTCAATGCTCTTCATGTTGAATTCGTGAATGCTCGAAGCTGCAAAGATGGGAGCTGCCATGGTGAGAACCACTCCTGCCATCAATAACGTTCGCATGTCAGCTAGGATGCCGCAGGAGGTGCGCGGAGCGCAACATATCTCATGCGCGGCGGCGGGTGCGGGCAATCAGCAGGAAGACCGCCGGCGCGGCAATGGCGCCGGCGAAGGCTAGGAGGAACGAGTCGAGTTCGGCGCTGGCAGCTCCGACGGCGGCGTAGACCGCCGAGATCCCGAGGTTGGATAGCGCCGTCAGAGCGAAGAACCGCCGGAACGGCATCTTTACCAGGCCGGCGAAAAAGACCGACGCCTCGGCCAGCACGGGCACGGGGCGGAACAGGATGACGATTCCGTCCCGCCAGGTCTCGTTGGCAGTCCTGATGTGTTCGAGGTCCTCCTCACCCAGCCAGCGGGAGACGCCGGCCGTGCCGGCGCGCCGCGCGAGTGCATAGCCAAAGACGCATGCGGCCGACATCCCGGCCCACGAAACCAGCACGCCAGGTCCGAAGCCGAGCAGTCCGCCGGCGGCCGTACTGAGGATGCTGGACGGGACCGGCAGCACGATGTCCGAGGCGAGCAGCGCGGCCAAGGCGGCGGCCGCCACACCCCGCGAGGTCCGGCCGGCGAGGACGCCACCCGCCAGGTCGTTCATGCGGTCTTCGACGAGGAAGAACGGCACGAGGATCACGGCGAGCATGGCAAGGCAGACCAGGGTCCAACGCAAAACGGCCCGATGCATCTATGAATTGTATGCTGGGAGACGCCGATGAAGCCGGAACCGGAATTCAGTCCCGAAGAGTTACGCGAGCGGGCGCTCGCGGTGATCGCGGCCGATCCGTTTCCGATGCTCGCGACCGTCGACGGTGGCCAGCCGCGCGTGCGGCCCGTGTCGCCGCTGCGCACCGATGGGTTCACCGTCTACGTGGCGTCACTGCGCAGTTCGGACAAAACCGGGCAGATCGAGCGCAATCACAAGGTGGAGCTCTGCTATCTGACGAAAGACCACGACCAGGTGCGCATCACGGGGACGGCCGCCGTCGTGACCGATCCGTTGGTGCGCCGCGAGATCTGGGACTCCAGCCCGCTGCTGCGCGCCTACCTCAAGACAATCGAGAACCCGGAGTTCGTGCTCTACCGCATCGATCCAGGCCAGGTGCGGTACATGCGTGAGTGGGCGCTGGTCTATTGCGACGTCGCGCTCTGATCGCTGCGCCGTCGCGCCGGGACACGACATGGTCGTCCACTGGAGCTACGGTGAGTGCGGGCTCATGCCGGTCCGGTAGAAACAGATCTTTAATACCCTTTCAGTTCTGGATTTCCTGACACAGACGAGATCGGCCGCGCCCGCGGCCGGTGGGATGACTTCGTGAGGATCGCGAGGGAGTTGACGACAGCGCCGTCTGTTCATCACCGCAAACGTGCGTCTGGATCGTGATCTGACAAATCCGGATGTCGGGGTTGTCGGCGGTAAGCTGGAGATGGTGAGAAGGAATTGGGGGAAATGAACTCGGATCTGGGATGCTTCGATGAGATCTACGAAAACATTCCAATTGGCGTAACAATAATGGCCGCCAAGCTCGACCAGTTCGAGACTTTGAGGCCTTTCTGCTACTCACTGAAAGGCGCCGCAATCCGGTGTGAAGGTGACGCGATGTTTTTCTACTGGCAGTACTCCAAACGCAACTGGTTAGAAAAGGGTATCCAGCACTTTTGCTCATTTACTGAGGACCACACGAGCCGTGGCACAAAACCTTTTCTGCTTGATCAACGTGGCGGGAGTATTGACAGGGACGTTGTTGGGCTGCTATGCGACCCTGCGGAATGCGCACAGATTAGGGTGCTTGTGATAGCCGTTGCGAGACGCATTCAGAGGGGCGAAGACAAGTGGCTCGCCGCCTTGAAGCGCGGCGAGCCACTGATCTGTTCAGCACCGCCATTTTGCTTCGGGCGCGCGACGATTTCTATTCTGCTACGACGGTTTTTGACGAGCGAGACCGTCGAACAGGGGGACATATCGGTTCCATCGACTAGGGAACTACACCTCCAGCCGGGCGCCTATGTTCAGATCGCCGCGAACAGCACCGACGGGCCGGCCTCACGATCACGCGACGCTGCTGAAAATCGTGCGCGGCGCCGACTCGACGGACGGCCTGGAGATTACTTCGCGGCCACTCGGCGCGGACTTTCCTGCCGGGTTGATGGTGGCGATGAACAGCGGCGGCCGGAACCTCCTGCTCTACCGGTGGGAAGATGTCGCCCTCACTGGCCAACCGAAGCTGAAGGTGGGTAGGTAGCGGAATCAGCGGTTGGACAGCGGCCGGACATGGACGTCGCCAAAGGTGACGTCGGTGTTGTGGGCGACGAGGAGAGCGCCGCCCGAGGGAACGTCCTCGGCCAGCGGCGCGGCGGCGAGCACGTCCCAGGCGGCAGGCTCTTGCTCGGCGGGCGGCCAGAGCTTCGCTTCGTAGGCGCTGAGTTCGCCCGACGGCGTGCGCACGCGGAGCTTCATGCCGTACTTGGTGTCGAGTTGGATCGTGCGGGGGCGGCTGTCAATGGTTTGGCGGGTGTTGTGCGTGAAGACGCGCCAGGTGCAGCGGTCGAGATTGTCGGAAAGCCGGAACTCGGCGGTCGCGCCGAGCGGATGCCACTGCACGCGCGGCGGTCCTGGGCCCACTTCCAGCACCCGGGAAGCGCGAGTGAGATGGAGCCAGCGAACGAGCTTGTCGGGGGGATAGCTGAATCCGCCGGATTGGGAAGAGAGCCAGGAATACGAGTTGGTGCGGATACGTGCCCCGTCCGCTAAACCTCTTCCAGATGTCCTTCAGCTTGACAGCACCTTGAATGTATTTTTTGGGTGTGAGCAGAAATTCCAACCCAGTTCGGACCTGATTGGAACCCGCATTCGCCGGCCAGGGTGCCCTACGCAATCAGCTTCCCGACGATCTCCCCGTGTACGTCCGTCAGCCGGAAGTCCCGGCCCTGGAACCGGTAGGTGAGTTTCGTATGGTCGAAGCCGAGCAGGTGGAGGATGGTCGCGTGCAGGTCGTGGACATGCACGCGGTCCTTCACCACGTTGAAGCCCAGTTCGTCGGTTTCGCCCATCACCAGCCCCGGCTTCACGCCGCCGCCGGCCAGCCACATCGTGAACGCGTTTGGATGATGGTCGCGCCCGTCGTCGCCGCCCTGCATCATCGGCGTCCGGCCAAACTCGCCGCCCCAGATCACCAGCGTGTCTTCCAGCAGGCCGCGCTGCTTCAGGTCCTGAACCAGCGCCGCCGAGGCCTGGTCGGTGTCCTGGCAGTTCTGCTTGATGTCCTTGACAAGGTTGCCGTGCTGGTCCCAGGCTTCGTGGAAGATCTGCACGAATCGCACGCCGCGCTCCACCAGCCGCCGCGCCAGCAGACAGCTATTGGCGTACGACGGCTTCCCTGGCTCGGCGCCGTACGCCTCCAGAATATGCGCCGGCTCCTGCGTGAGGTCCATCAACTCCGGCGCGCTCGACTGCATGCGGAACGCCATCTCGAACGAGTTGATGCGTGTGTCGATCTCCGGATCGCCCACCACGCGGCGGCGCATGCCGTTGAGCGTCGTAATGGTGTCGAGCGAGTCACGCTGCAGCCGCTTGTCGACGCCGGGCGGGTTCGACAGGTACAACACCGGATCGCCCGCGCCGCGGAACGGCACGCCCTGGTAAACCGTCGGCAGGAAGCCGCTGCCCCAGCACGACGCGCCGCCGCTCGGCCCCTTCTTGCCGGTGCTGAACACGACGAACGCCGGCAGGTCCTTCGACTCGCTTCCCAGTCCGTACGCCGCCCATGCGCCCATCGACGGCCGCCCGAACTGCTGCGACCCCGTGTTCATCAGCAACTGCCCCGGCGCGTGATTGAACGCGTCGGTCACCATCGACTTCACGATGGCGATGTCGTCGACGGTCTTCGCCGTGTGCGGAATCAGTTCCGACAACTCGGCGCCCGACTGCCCATACTTGGCGAACTTGAATTTCGGCCCGAGCAGCTTCGAGTTTGGATTGATGAACGCGGCGCGATACCCTTCGAGCAGTTCCTTCGGCGGCAGCGTGCCATCGAACTTCGCAAGCTGCGGCTTCCAGTCGAACATCTCGAGATGGCTCGGCGCCCCGGCCATGAACAGAAAAATGACGTTCTTCGCGCGCGGCTTGAAATGGGGCTCTTTCGGCGCGAGCGGATCGGTGGAGGCGAAGCCGGAGTCGTGGAGCAGATGGCCCAGCGCCACCGCGCCCAGACCGACCCCACACTGTTCGAAGAACCAGCGGCGAGTGACTTCCCTGCGATTCATCGGCTACTCCTTCGTGATCGTCTCGTCGAGGTTGAGCAACACGCGCGCCACCGCGGTCCAGCCGGCAAGCTGGGCCGGCGACACGCCATCCGGCAGTTCGGAGCCGTCCTTGTAACCCGACAACTCCCAGGCGTTCACCCAGCCTTCGGCGATGCGCTCTCGCTGGCGCGCCAGCAGGCCGAGCAGTTCATCTTTCTCCTCAGGCGTGGGCCGGCGCGACACACAGCGGCGGAAGGCGTATTCCAGCCGCTCGGCGTCGCCGCGGCCGCCTTCGCGGACAGTCTTCATGGCCAGCGCCTGCGCCGATTCGACGAACAGCGGCTCGTTCAAGGTGGTCAGCGCCTGCAACGGCGTATTCGAGCGTACGCGGCGGACGCAGGAAAAGTCGCCGTTCGGCGCGTCGAAGTTCTGCAGCATCGGATACGGAACCGACCGGTAGCGGAACGTGTACAGCCCGCGGCGGTAGCGGTTCTCGCCGGTCTCTTCGTGCCAGTTCTTCGGCCCGTAGCTGGCGGGCGGCAGGAACAGGAACTCGGGCGCCGGCGGGTAAACGCTCGGCCCGCCGACCTTCGGGTTCAGCAGACCGCTCGCGGCCAGCGCGATGTCGCGCACGATCTCGGCCTCGACGCGATGGCGCGGGCCGCGCGCGAGCAGGCGGTTGTACGGGTCCTTCTGGTAGAGGTCCGGCGTCACCGTCGAACTCTGCCGGTACGTGGCCGACGTCACGATCAGGCGGTGCAGCTTCTTCAGGCTCCAGCCGGAATCCATGAACTCGACCGCCAGCCAGTCCAGCAACTCGGGATGCGACGGCGCCGGGCTCTGCACGCCGAGGTCCTCGCTCGTCTCCACCAACCCAGTGCCGAAGTAAGTCTGCCAAACGCGGTTCACCATCGACCGCGCCGTGGTCGGCGAACTGCGATCCGCGAGCCATTGCGCGAAGCCGAGCCGGTTCGGCGGAGCGCCCTTGGGCATGGGATGCAGGAAGCCGGGCACGCCCGGTTCGACCGCCTTGGCGGGCTTGAGGAAGTCGCCGCGACTGAGGACGTGCGTGGGACGCATCGCGTCGCGTTCGTCGAGAACCAACTGCGACGAACCTTCCGGATGTTTGCTCCACAGCGCCTCGATTCGCTCATTGGCCGGTGCCCACTCTGCAACTGTGGAACGCCAATAGGAGAACAGCGCCCGCTCCTGCGCCGGGGTCCGCTCGTCGCGCGGCGCCTCGACAATCTCGCGCACGCGGACCGGCAGCGGATCGGCCTCCGCGCCCTCCGCGGTCGTGAACGAAAGCCGGATGCGGCCCAGATTGTGATTCTGGTTGTCGTCGCTGTTCCAGCCGCCGTGACGCTGGCTGAGGTAGACGTAGAACACCGTGCCGCCAGGATGCGATACCGGCTTCTCAAGCTGGAAGACGGCTTTGCGCGGCTGATTGCGGCGGCCGGGCCCGGCGTCGAAGCCCCAGGCCGTGTCTTCCTTGCCGTCGATGGCGTACTCGATGGGACCCGTCACGCGGCGCCGGTTGGTCTTGTCGAAGAAGATGGGCGCCAGTTCCCGTTCCGGCGGGTTGATATCGGCGGTCGCCTTGACGATCTTGACCTTCTCCGTCTTCTCGGGGTCGCTGGCCGGCGCAGCTTCCACCTCGAATTCGGTCAGCGCGCCGGTGCCCCAGATCGAGCGGCCCGGCCCGCCGAGAGGCAGGTTCGGATCGTTCAGCAATTCGAGGCGGAACGCCGTCACGTTCCCGGCATCCGTCTTCACGATCAGCTTCACCTTGTGCTTCGTCGGCGCGTAGCCGGCGGCCATCAGCGAGCCGTCTTCCAGGGGCAGATACTTCTGCCCGCCCGTGGAGATGTCGTCCACTTCCGGCTGGACGAGCTTCCAGTCGGGCTGGTTGGCGCGAAGGCGATCTTCCCACTTCGCCATCCGCCCGCGCCAGTCCGGCGTCCGGTGCTGGAGTTCGGCCTCAACCTCACCGATCTTGCGGAAGATCTCCGCGCGCTGCCGCTGCTCTTCGGGCGTGTAGACGGTAACATTCGCCTCGTGCGAATTGTTCAGGAAGGCGAACATGCGGTAGTAGTCATCCTGGGCCAGCGGATCGAACTTATGGTTGTGGCATTGGGCGCACTGAATGGTGACGCCGAGCACCGCCTTGCCGATCGCGTCCATGCGATCGAACATGGCTTCCATGCGGAACTGCTCGGGCTCGATGCCGCCTTCTTCGTTGATCATCGAGTTGCGGAGGAAGCCCGTCGCTACCTTTTGGTCTTGGGTGGCATCGGGCAGCAGATCGCCGGCGATCTGCTCGATGAGGAAGCGGTCGTAGGGCAGGTCGCGGTTCAAGGCTTTAATCACCCAGTCGCGGTAGAACCAGACGTTACGCTGCTTGTCCTTTTCGAATCCGTCGGAGTCGGCGTAGCGGGCGGCGTCCAGCCAATGGCGCGCCCAACGTTCGCCGTAGTGGGGCGAAGCGAGGAGCCGGTCGACCTGCTTCTCATAGGCGTTCGTGCTGGTGTCGTTGAGGAAGGCATCGGCCTCTTCGGGCGTGGGCGGCAGACCGGTCACGTCGAGGCTAAGACGGCGGAGCAGCGTGACACGCGGCGCTTCGAGCGAGGGACTTAGTTGCTCTCTTTCGAGGCGCGCGAGGACGAAGCGGTCAATCGGGTTGGCCGGCCATTTCGCGTTGCGCACGCTTGGCGGAGCCGGGCGTTTCGGCGCGATGTAGGCCCAGTGCTTCTTGACGCCGGCGGTTTGCGTGCCAATGCCTTCGGGCCAGGGGGCGCCCTTGTCGATCCAATCGCGAACCAGTGCGATCTCGGTGTCGGCCAGCGGTTTGGCTCCCATGGGCATGCGCGCCTGGTCGCTGGTTCCGGCGATGCGTTGATACAGGATGCTCGCCGCCGCGTTGCCCGCCGCGATGGGTGCGCCGGACACGCCGCCCTTCAGCGCGGCCGCGCGGGCGTCGAGGCGAAGCCCACCCATTTGGGACTTTGGGCCGTGGCAGGCGAAGCAGGATCGTTCGAAGACCGGCAGGATGTCGCGGGCGAAGTCCGGTTGGGCTTGTGCGGCGGCAGGGAGCGCGGCCAGGATCAGGACACGGGTTATTTTCAGTAAGCGCATCGAGGCGTGGATTTACTCTTAGGTTACACGCTCGGCTGGACTCACTGTGCCCGCAGCTCCTTCAGCCGGGCGAGCGCCTTGCGCGATTCCTGGTCCCGTCCGGCGGTTTGGTAGGCGCGTGCGAGTTGGTAGAAGATGGACGCCTCGTCCGGATTCAGCCGTGCCGCTTGTTCGAGGTGTTCGATAGCCAGATCGGTGTCGCCGTCCTTGAGGCGGGCGCGTCCGAGGTAGTAATGAGCGCCCCAGAAACCCGGACGGGCTCTGACGGCCTGGCGGAGATGCGGTTCCGCTTCCTCGGTCCGGTCGAGTTGCACGAGCATTGAGCCGAGGAAATAGGCGGCTTCGGCATCCATCGGGTCGTGGCGGAGGGCCTCGCGGAGAGACTGCTCGGCGGCTTCGTTCTCGCGGCGGCTGATGTGGGTCTTGCCGATCTCGCGGTCGATGCCGGGGAGCGCGGGATCAGCCTCGCGGGCCGCACGGAATGCCGCGAGCGCCGAGTCGAAGTCCTCGGCGTCGTAGCGGGCCTTGCCGGCCAGGAATCGCGCCTGCGCGGGAACGGCGCTGCGCAGAAGCTCATCGAGGGAACGGCGGGCCTTTTCCGGTTCGCCGGTCTTGCGATAGCCGACGGCCAGCAGAAAGAGCAGCGAGGGTTCGCGCGGCGATTCGGCCGCCATCGCCTCCAATTGGCGAACGGCCTCCTCCGGTTGGCCGGTGTAGAGGAGGCAAGTTGCGTGAAGTTCGCGTGCCTGCCGGTGCGCCGGATCGGCGGCGAGCACCTTTTCGAAGTATGGCAGCGCTTCGGCGTAGCTCTCCTGCTTGAAGTGGACCAAGCCGAGGTTCAGCAGCAGGCCGGGCTCGCCGGGCCGCACGCGCAACGCGCGCGTGTACATCTCGACGGCGGCGGCGGTGCGATTGGTCCGCGAATAGATCACGCCCAGGTTGCCAAGCACCGAGACGCTCGAAGGCGACTGATCGAGAAGCGCGCGTAAGTCCCGTTCGGCGGCGGCATACTCACCCTCGGCGAGCGCCTTGGTAGCACGCGCAAACACCGCGTTCGGATCTTCGGCGGCAAGAAACGCAAGCAGAAGAACCGCAACCACCATTTCCTTATTGTCGAAGCGCGCCCCAAGAAGGTGCAAGAGCCGGCGAATTGGCTACCCGAAAAGGAATTGGCCATTATTCAGCTACACCGCGCACCTTGAAACTCCAAAAGGCAAACAAGACCTTTGGACCCGGCAGAGGCCAGAGGTGCTCGCCGCCCTGCGCGAGTAGGCGATCGTTCAGAGCGCCGAATCGTCGAACCGGATTGAGGGCGTGACTATTCCGGCCGAGCGGCTGCGCCCGGTGGTGTTGGGCAAGTCGCGTCCGCGAGACCGATCCGAGGAAGAGTTGGCGGGTTACCGGCGCGCCCTCGAATGGATCTTCTCGAGCAAGGGTCCGGTTCGGATCACGCCCGACGTGATTCGCCATCTGCACAGGCTTGCGCAGCGAGGGTCGTCGGGCGATGCCGGCGAGTGGAAGACGCGGGACAACGAGATCGTTGAGATCGCGAAGACCGGTGAACGGCGCATCCGTTTCGTGCCGGTGACCGCGAAGAGGACGCCAGCCGCGATCGGGGCGCTGTGCATGAGCTATGAAAGCGTCTGCACAGTCGAGCGCATCCCCTCGCTCTTGGCCGTGGCAACGTTCGTCTTCGACTTCCTTTGCATCCACCCGTTCCGCGACGGAAACGGCCGGGTCTCGCGCCTGTTAACTACACTCCTTCTGCAATGGCACGGCTTTCAGGTGTCGCGCTACGTCAGTCTCGAACGGCTGGCGGAAGGGACCCGGGAGGACTACTACCGTGTCCTTGGCGAGTACTCGCGCGGCTGGCATGAGGGCCGCAACGAAATTCTGCCGTGGTGGAACTACTTTCCCGGTATCGTGAGGTCCGGATACAGAGAGTTGGCGCTTCGAGTGGAGCCGGTTCCGGCGCGGCCAGCCAAAGGAGAACTGGTCCGGCGCGCAGTCCTCAACCAAGCTGGCGAATTTACGCTTGGCGACCTTACCGCTCAATTGCCTGGCGCCAGCCCTCAGCTCGTCAAGAAGGTTCTCTACGAACTGAAGCACGAGGGGCGTGTCACTCTCCTCGGCCGGGGCCGCGGCGCGCGCTGGACCCTCAGCGGCTGACCGGGCTCCGCGGGGGCCGTTGGATATAATTGCCGTTTCGCGTGAACCCCCCAGCCGAACCCACTCCCACCACGGAGAAGAGAGCCGACACCGATCTGCGCCGCCGCGTGCGGGGCCTCGCGCTACTGCTGGGAGTCTACTGCCTCATCGTCTTCGTGATCCCGCGGCCGGAAGCCATCCAGCCCGCGGGCTGGCGGCTGCTCGGGATCTTCGCCGCGACGGTGACCGGTCTGATCGCCCAGCCCATTCCCGGCGGCGCGCTGGTGCTGATCGCCGTCACGCTGGCCTCGCTGTTCGGCGGCCTCACGATCCAGGAGTCGCTGGGCGGCTTCGGCGACCCGACGGTCTGGCTTGTGATGGCGGCGTTCTTCATCTCGCGGGCGCTTATCAATACCGGGCTGGCGCGCCGCATCGCGCTCTTCTTCGTCCGCCTGTTCGGCCGCAGTTCGCTCGGCGTCTGTTACGCGCTCAGCATCTCGGACGGCGTGCTGGCGTCGATCATTCCTTCCAACGGCGCCCGCTCGGGCGGCGTCATTCTGCCGATCGTCCGCTCGATCGCCGATCTGTACGGCTCATCGCCAGGGCCCAAGGCCGCGCTACTTGGGTCCTTTCTGTTCTGTTCGGTCTACCAGGGCATCTGCATCACGGCGGCGATGTTTCTGACCGGGCAGGCGAGCAACCCGCTGGCGGCGGCCATCGCGGCGGAGCAGTTCGGCTATGAGATTACTTGGGCGAAGTGGTTTGTGGCAGGCATCGTGCCCGGCATCTGCTCGCTGCTGGTTGCGCCGCTGGTCGTCATGTGGCTCAATCCGCCCGAGATCCGACACACCCCGGAGGCCCGGGACTTCGCCGCCAGCCAACTGCAGGCCATGGGGGGGTTGAGCGGCCACGAGAAGATTCTCGCCGTGGTGTTCGTGTCGGTCTGCGGTTTATGGGTCACCAGCGGTTGGCATGGGCTCGACATCACGGTGACGGCGCTGCTTGGTAGCGGCGCGTTGCTGTTAACGGGCGTCCTGACCTGGGAGGACGTGAAGAGCGAGAAGACGGCCTGGGATATCTTCATCTGGTATGGCGGACTGCTGCGGCTCGGCAAGGCGCTGAACGATGCCGGCGTCACGAACGAGTTCGCCAAGGCCGTGGGTGGAGCGCTGGCCGATTCGAGCTGGCAGGTGATCTTCGGCGTGGCGCTGCTGGTGTACTTCTACGCCCACTACGGATTCGCCAGCATCACCGCGCACATCCTGGCGATGTATCCGCCGTTTCTGGCGGTGCTGTCCACCAGCGGCGCGCCACTGGGCCTGATTGCGTTTTCCTTCGCCGCGTTCACCAACCTTGCCGCCGGGCTGACCAACTATGGAACGACGCCGTCGCCGATGTTTTTCGCCCACGGCTACGTGTCGCTGAAAATGTGGTGGAAGGTGGGGTTTGTGATGTCGCTGGTCAACCTGACAATCTGGTCGACCGTCGGGTTCGCGTGGTGGAAGCTGATCGGGATGTGGTAGCTGGCCGGACCGCTACAGCACGGCCAGCGGGCTCTTCTCGCGAAGACCGTCTCCGCCGATCGCGCCGATTTCGACGTCGATCAGCCGGTTGGCCGGTCTCTGGCGCGCGAGTTCCACCTTCAAATAGTTATCGCTGAGCGCGCGCTGGCCCTCTTCCAGCGTCACCGCGGAAAGGCGCCGGCCGATGAACTGGCGGCGGAAGGCGAGATTCTTCGCGGCGGCCAGTTCCCGCAGGATGGCGTTGCGTTCCCGCCGCACCGGCACGGGCACTTGATCCTCGCGGTCCGCGGCCGGCGTTCCGGGTCGCGCCGAATAGGTGAAGACGTGCAGGTAAGTGAACGGGAGGCTCTCGATGAAGCGGCGGCTTTCCTCGAACTCGGCCTCCGTCTCGCCGGGGAAGCCGGTCATGACGTCGGCGCCGATAGCGGCATCGGCTATGAGGCGGCGCGCACGGGCGATCCGGTCCTCGTAGTGGCGGGCGCGGTAACGCCGCTTCATCCGGCGCAGCACCGAATCCGAGCCGGACTGGAGCGGCGCATGCACGTGCTTGGCGATGCGCGGTTCGGCGGCGATGAGTTCGAGCAGCTCGTCCGAGAAGTCCATCGGCTCAACCGAACTCAGCCGCAGCCGCTCCACCGGGGTTTCCGACAGCAGACGGCGCAGCAGGTCGACCAGGCGCAGGCGGGGTGGTTGGTAGGTTCCGGCGGTGTCGCGCCGGACGTCGCGGCCCCAGCGGCCGAGGTTGATGCCGCTCAACACGATCTCGCGGTAGCGGCCAGACAGATTCCGCATCTGTTCCACTACCCGATCAGTAGGGGCGCTGCGGGAACGGCCGCGGACGGCGGGAATGATGCAGAAGGAACAGACGTTGTTGCAGCCATCCTGGATCTTGAGGTTTGGCCGGGTACGGTCGCCGGCGGCGTCCTGGACGGGGGCGGACAGAAACTCGTGCTGCGCGAAGATATCGCCGACATGGATCTGCCCGTGGTAAGGCGGGGACGCCTCGGTGGCGACGATCGCACCGATCTCGTGCTTGTGCGAGTTGCCTACCACCCAGGCGACGCCGGGCAGCGCTGCCAGTTCGTCCGGGGCGCGCTGAGCGTAGCAGCCCGTGACCAGGATGCGCGCGGCCGGGTTGGTCCGGTGGACGCGGCGGACGGCCTGGCGGACATCCTGGTCGGCCTCGGCGGTGACGGTACAGGTGTTCAGGATGACGAGGTCGGCCGCGGCGGGGTCGGCGGAGGCGCTGAGCCCCTGGCCGGCGAGGAGTGACTCGATCGCCGCGCCATCGGCTTG
>CAYPUQ010000040.1:0-9756 GCA_964413655.1 uncultured Solibacteraceae bacterium
CTAAGTGGTTCGTACCGCATCGGGCCGCCAGAGTGAGTGTCCAACCCTCCAGTGACTGCGGCCCCGATGCCCAGGCGGACCGCTGCCCGGAGGAGGCCCATCCCCTCCGTTCGGCGCGTTGATCTGTCCGTGGCGAACGCGCCGAACGCCGAGCCGGGCGAAGCTCCGCTCCGGCAGGAGCTTCACTTCGCCCGCGGTCGCTGTCGCGGCGCCGATTGCAGGGAACGCAACGACGAGCGACCGATTCATGTCGGTGTCGTTTTATTCAGCAGCGACCCCAGGCGCGCGGAAGTGGACGTTGATCCCCAGGGAGAACGTTGCGTCGCCGCTGACTCCGGTCGCCTGGTAGCGATGGGTCGCTTTCTTGCCTTCATCCGTATTTGCGAGAACCTATGTTCCCGAGACGATGAACGACGTGTTCCCTCCGGGCGCGACGGTGACCGGAAGCGTGGTCCCTGTGATCTCGCCCCCAGGGGTCCGTCCGCGGCCAGTGCGACGGCGGCCAGCGGCCCGCGCCGCCATGCGGAATGGATAGTGCGGATCATGTGTTCCTCCTTTTGGCGGAAGTTTCCAATGCCGGGTGCCGGTATGCGTAAACCAACCCGAGAATCGCCAGTGGATCATCACGCCGGGCGCAAGCGGCGACTTGCTTTTCATCGCTTCCCAGAACAGCGTCAGACCGGTCAGGGATGGATCCATCTCGCGCTTGAATTCCATCTTCCCTTGCCAATGCGCGGCTAGCCCGGCCACCCCGGCCGCGACAAACAGAATCATCACCGCCTGGAGCCCGCAGACGCCGGCGGCGCTCGGCACGGCGGCGTGCCAGATCAGCGTGAGCACGCAGACAGCGATCAAGCTTAGCGGCGCCCACTGGAGAGCATCCTCCGTGTGGCCGCTGACGAGCAACTCCGCGCCGGTGCCGGCGATGCCCACCAGAAGCGCACCGAGAATGTACACTCGAATCCGCGAAACGAGAGGCTCGGCGGCGGGCGACGGCATCTTCAGAAGCTGAAGCGCAGGCCCACGTTAACCTGCCGGAACAGCCCGGGCTGAATGCCTTGCGGCGCGCGCGATGCGATGTAGACGCGGTCCGAGAGGTTCTTCACGGAGAAGTATGGCCGTACCTGCACGCGCTCCCGCTGAATCGTGTAATCCGCGTTGACGTTCCACAGCGTGTAGGAAGGCACCAGGCCGATGGTACCGTCGTTGGTGGGACTAACGGTCTGGTTGTTGTCGGAGAACTGGCTGCCGACATAGGTCGCATCGAGTTGCACGCCGAATCCCTGACGCTGGCGGAAGCCAACTAGGAATGAGAACGTGTTCTCCGGCGCGTACGGCAGCCGGTTGCCCCCGAACAACGTATTGCGCGTAAACTTTGCGTCACCCAGATGCATGAACCGCACGTCGGTGTACAGTGCGCTGCTGAGGCCGAGCAGCGCCCCGTAGTCCACGCGGAGATTCGTTTCCATGCCCTGGTGCAGCGTCTCTCCCCCGTTGACCAGCGTCGTTGTCGCGCCGCCGGATTGCGCGCCAGGGATGATCTGGTTCTGGAAGTCCATTCGGAAGTAGGTCAGCTCGCCGCGCACCGCCCGGTGCGCCTGCACGCGAACGCCGGCTTCGTAGTTCCAGCTCAGCTCGGCATCCAGGTTCAGCGGCTGCCCCGCGGAGGTGATCGCGTCCTTCACCCGCGGTGGCGCGAATCCGCGGTGCACTCCGGCGAACAGCGACACCGGCTGCGCCGCCTGAAACGCAACCCCCAGCCCGGGAACCGCCTTGGTCACGCCGTCGCCGGCGCGCCGGTCGAGATTCGTCGCCACGCCGGAAACCAATCCGCGCAGAATGTGCCGCTCGTAGTCGTAGTGCTCGAGCCGGACGCCGGGCGTGAACGTCAACCTTGGCGTCAGGAAAAAGCGGTTCTGGAGGAACGCAGAAAAGGCGTGGCCGTAGCGGTCCTCGTCGTCGCGGAGCGCGCCGGTGCGCGCGTTGAACGAGCCGCCCTCGAGCTGCTGATCGTCCATCCGCTCGCCGACGTAGCGGATACCGGCGTCCAGCGTATTGCGGATGCCGCCCAGCGAGTGCTGCATCGAGAATCCGGTCTGCGCTCCGAACACCTGGAACTGCCGGTTCCGGTTGAGCGCGCTGTTCCGGACATAGACCGCGCCGCCGGGAATCGACGTGTCGCCGAAGATGCCCGAATACTGGCGGCCGGCCGCCGGCGCGCGGTCGAAATCGGCGCGCGCCCAATCGCGGACCGTCGCGTAGCCGAACAGCGACGAACTCCAGACCAGGTTCGGACTGACCGCCATCGCGTGCGACACCGAGCCGGAATACCGCTTCACTTTCAAAAAGTCCGTCGCGACCGGGTTCTGATTCGGGTTGGCGAGGAACATCGGCGTGGTGATCCCCAGGTACGTCGAGTTCGAGTTCTCGTCGTAGTGGCCGACCTTCACCGAAAAGGTGTGCGCGTCGGATGGCTTCAGGACGAACTTGCCCTGAAAGTCGTCGATGTTAAAGAAGAAGTCGCGGAAGCCGTCGCCGCGCTTGTGCAGGACGTTAAACAGCCATCCCACTTTCTGATCGTGCGAGCTGCCGCCGATCATTCCGTTGCCAGCGAAGAAGCCGCGTTGGCCGCCCTGAACATCGAACTCCGCATGCGTGCGCGCGGGCGGATCGGGCGTCACAAAGTTGATCACGCCGCCCACCGTCTGCGGACCGTAGAGAATCTGCCCGCTGCCCTTCACCACCTCGATGTGGCTCATCCGGTCGATCGGCGGAGAGTAGTACGTCTCCGGCTCACCGTAGGGCGCGAGCGTGATCGGGAGACCGTCTTCCAGCATCAGTACCGCGCGGCTTCGGTCCGGATTGAGCCCTCGGATGCCGATGTTCAACCGCATCGCCACCGGTCCCGAATTGTCGTTGATCACCACGCCAGGGACGCGCCGCAGCAACTCATTGGCATCCATCGCATGCGAGTCCCGCATCTCCTCGCGCGTCACCAGAAAAACGGCGCCGGGCTTCTCCAGAATCGCTTCCGCCGACTCGCCCACCACCTCCAGCGAGGTCACCGCGGCGCGGATCCGGCTGAACTGCACCACGACTTCCACCGATCCCGACGAGGGGACCTCAACAGCAGTTTGCGCCGGCTCGAAGTTCTTCGAACTCACCCGCAGCGTCTGCGGACCGGGCGGCAGGCCCTCGATCGTGAAATCGCCTTCCTCATTCGTGAAAGCCGTTTGCAGCGATCCTCTCGTCTGGACCACCGCGCCCGCCACGGCGCGGCCGTCGGGATCGGAGACCTTTCCGTGAATGGCCTGGGCCCGTGCAGCGACCTGCGCGGCGGCGAGAAGCAATAACACTAACCCGGTTCTTGTCAGCTCTGTCATAGCGGTCAATCTTGGTCAAGTGTATTCAATATGCAAATGAGTGTCAAGTACAAAAGCGCCGACTTTCAGCGCGACCCTCCTTCGGCGCTTCGCGATGCCTACGTCCGGCGAGTACGCAGCCCAGGTTGCGCTTTTCGGCCCCCCTAAGGAACTGCTCCGCTCAATACAGTCCAGGTACTTCGATCGACTCTCGAAGACCCTGGCCACAAGCGCAGCCTTCGCCTCCGGGTGCATGCCAGCGAGCCGGATCAGTAAGACTCCAGAGTGTGGAGCCTACGCTGGCGAAACACAAGGTCCCCAAAGTCCTTGCCGGCGGTCAGCAGAATCGCGTTCTCCCGATTGCTGTGCCGAAGAACAACTTCGTCCTCGGTTCCGGCGTCGCACTCGGCGATGGACAGAACGGTGTGGCCGTCCGCTCTGAGACGCTCGACGATTTGCTTGTCCACGCTCTCGTCCGCGACGATCTTCACAGCCGCAGCGCCTCAGCCGCGAAGGCAAGTGCGGCCCGGATCCCCTCCTCCGTCAGCCGGGGGTGCGCGGACAAGATTTGTTCCGTTGTTTCACCGGCCGCAAGTTCTTCGAGGACTAGTTCGACAGTGATTCGCGTCCCGGCGACGGTCGGTTTTCCCATCATCATCTTCGGATCGGAGACGATTGAAGCTGGAGGCATCGGCAGCGGCCCCATGTCAGTCTACAATGGCAAACCTGCCGTAGCCGTTTCGGGCCGGTATCCACCTTTGCTGCACAGAGATCTCCGGCTCGCAATCCGGTCCGGTGCTAGAGTCGGTATATGAAGCTGGCTGTTCGCGTTTCCGCGCTGGTTTTTGCCGTTTTCGTCGCTATCGCGGCGAAGTCCCCGATCACTCATGAAACGATGTGGAAAATGGCGCGCGTAGGTGCGCCCGCGCCTTCGCCCGACGGAAAATGGGTCGTTTTCCCGGTCACGGAACCGGCCTATGATTCGAAGGATCAAGTGAGCGATCTGTGGATCGTACCGGCCGATGGGAGCGCCAAGCCCCGGCGGCTCACGTTCACCAAAAGCGGCGAGACCGGCGCGGACTGGAGCCCGGATAGCCGGCGGATCGCCTTCTCGGCGAAACGCGACGGGGACGACGAGCCGCAGATCTACGTGCTCGACATCGCCGCGGGGGGCGAAGCGATTCGTTATACGTCGCTGAGCACCGGAGCAACCGCGCCCCAGTGGAGCCCCGATGGGAAGCGCCTGCTGTTCCAGAGCATGGTCTACCCCGGTGCGGCCGACGACGCCGCCAGCAAGAAGACCGCCGAGGAGCGCAAGGCGCGCAAACACAGCGCACTGGTCTACGACGGTTTTCCCATTCGTTATTGGGACCGCTGGCTGGACGACAAGCAGCCCGGCCTATTCGTGCAGGCCGCCGAACCGGGAGCGGCGGCGCGCAATCTGCTGGCGGGCACGAAGCTTGTCGCGGAACCGGGGTTCGACGGCGCGCGTACGCTCACGGGCGCGACGCTGAGTCCGGTTTGGGCGCCGGGCGGCGAGTCGATCGTGTTCGTCGCGACTACGGAGCGCAACACGTCCGCTTATGCCGACGTTCCGTCGCACCTCTATCAGGTAGGCGCCGAGGGCGGCGAGCCGCGGGCGCTGACCAGCGGGCGGGATAGCTATGGTGTGCCGATGTTCCGCCCGGACGGCAAGGCTCTCTATGCGCAGATGTCGCGCAGCGGACCAAAGCTATACACCCTGTCGCGGCTGGTGATGTGGCCGTGGCCGGGCGTTTCCGGCGCAGGTAAACTCGTGGCGCCGGCCTGGGACCGTTCGACCGGGGACGTGGCATTTGCGCCGGACGGCCGGACCGCCTACCTGACGGCCGAGGACGCCGGGTTGATCAAACTATATAGTGTGGACGCGGCGGGCGGAGGGGCCAGGCTCGCGTTCGAGTTGACGAGGGGCGGCTATACCGGGCTGGCCGCGGCGTCGAAGGCCGCAAAACCGGTGTTGGTCGCCAACTTCGATAGCGCGGTGAATCCGCACGAGGTGGTCCGTATCGATCCGGCGCTCGGAAAGCACGTCAACCTGAGCGACTTCAACGTGGCGAAGGCGGCGGAGATCGACTGGCAGCCGATCGAGCACTTCTGGTTCACGGCGAAGAACGGCCGGAAAATCCATAACCTGCTGGTACTGCCGCCGAACTTCGATCGAGAGAAGAAGTACCCCCTCGTCGTGTTCATGCACGGCGGGCCGCACGCGATGTCGCGCGACAACTTCCATACCCGCTGGAACTACCACTTGCTGGCGGCGCCCGGCTACGTGATCCTGACGACGAACTATACGGGGTCAACCGGATTCGGCGAGGAGTTCGCGCAGGCGATTCAGGGCGATCCGCTCAAGGGGCCGTGCGAGGAGATCGTGGAGTCGGTGGATGAAGCGCTGAGGCTTTACCCCTTCATCGACGGCGCCCGGATGGCGGCCGGCGGCGCCTCCTACGGCGGGCACATGGCGAACTGGCTGCAAGCGAAGACCAAACGGTTCAAGGCCCTGTACTCGCATGCCGGGCTGATCAACCTGGAGTCGCAGTGGGGCACCTCGGACGTGATCTATCATCGCGAGGTGAACAACGGTGGACCGGTCTGGGAGCAGGGCCCGGTGTGGCGCGAGCAGAATCCCATCCGCTACGCCGCCGACTTCCGGACCCCGATGCTACTGACCGTCGGGGAGAAAGACTACCGCGTGCCGGTGAACCAGTCGATCGAGAACTGGAGCGTGCTGCAGCGGCAGCGGATTCCGAGCAAGCTGGTCGTCTTCCCCGACGAGAACCACTGGATTCTCAAGGGCGAGAACAACAAGTACTTCTTTGAGGTTCTCCACGGGTGGCTGAGTAAGCACCTCACCGACTGAACGCGCAGGCCGTCGTCAGCTTACGTCGGCCTGGGTCCGGCGCCGCTCCCAGCCCGGCTTGAACAGCGGCAGGTAGTTCTCCTGGCGGTAAGGGTGCTTGAGAATCTCCTCTATGTTGAGGTCGATGCCGAGGCCCGGCCGTTCGGAGATCTCGATATAGCCGTCCTTCACTTCCACCGGATGGGTGACGATCTCCTTTTCCCACGGCTCGTTGAACTCGTCGAAGATTTCGTGGATGAAGAAGTTCGGCAGCGAAGCGTTCAGATGCATGCACGCCGCGGAGCACACCGGACCCTGGGCGCTATGCGGCGCGATGACACCGTAGTGGGCGTCCACCATGTCGGCGATCTTGCGCGTGGCGTAGAGTCCGCCGAGATTGAGCGGCTCGGGCTGGAGGATATTGACCACGTTGTATTGGAGCAGGTCGGCAAATTGCTGTTTGCTCGACAGGCTCTCGCCGGTAGCGATGGGAACCGGACTGTTGCGGGCCACCTCGACCATCGCGCCGATATTCAGGTGGTGGACCGGCTCTTCAAACCACGCCGGCCTGAATTCAGCCATCGCCTCGGCATATTGGAGTGCGGTGGCTGTGTTGAACCGGCAATGGCCTTCGATGAGCAGATCGACGTGGGGTCCGACGGCGTCGCGAACGGCGCGGATGATGTCGATGGCGAGGTCGAAGCTGTAGGTCGACGACATCCGCCAGTCGCTGCCGAACGGGTCGAACTTCAGCGCGGTGTAGCCGCGCCGCGCCACGTCCTTGGCCTTTTCGTGGAAGGACTCCGGCGTGCGGTCGCCGCGATACCAGCCGTTGGCGTAGGCTCGGAGCTTCTCATGACAGCGCCCGCCCATCAGGTTGTAGACCGGCTGGTTGCACGCCTTGCCGATGATGTCCCAGCAGGCGATCTCGATCGCCGAGACAGCGCACATGTGGACCTGGCCGCCTTCGGAGTAGACGTCGCGAATCAGGCGCTGGGATATGATTTCGATCTGAAACGGGTCCATGCCGACGACGAACTGTTTGAGCTCGTGGATGGCCGCTTCGATGGTCCGGGCGAAGTAGTTGAGCGTTCCCTCGCCGATGCCATAGATGCCTTCGTCGGTGGTAACTTTGGCGAACAACCAGTTCTTCCACGGGTTGCCCGCGATGTACGTGTCGATTGCGGTGATCTTCATAGGGAACCGATTATTCTATCGGTACCCGAGGTGTTCGCGAAGGCCCGTGCGGCCGGCAAGGCTGTAGGACTGCCACTGTTGCCCGCCATCGCGGCTCGCATACAAGCTCATCGGCGTGGCGACCCAGAGGCCCGTAGGTCCGGCCGCCAGTGCGCTCACGAACGCGGATTCGGGCAAGGCGAGCAGCCGCCAGCTTTCGCCGCCGTCGTCGCTGGCGAGCAGGTCGCTGCCCGCGATATAGCAGCCACTGCCGTCGGGACCGAAGCGGACTTTGCTCAGCCATCCGCCGCCCGGCACGGGCTGCCGTTCCCAGGTCGCGCCGCCGTCGCGTGTCCGTAACAAGATGGATGGCGCGCCGGCAATCCAGCCATTTTGGCGATCCCGGAACGCGATGCTGTTGAGACTGGCATACACGCCCGGCAGCAGGACTTGGCTCTAGGACTCGCCGCCATCGGTAGTGCAGAGCAGCGTGCCCAACCAGCCGGCTGCGAAACCCTTGCGGGCGTCGAGGAACCAGACGCTCTCAAGCGTGGCGTTGGTCCCACTGAACTGGAACGTCCAGGTGCGGCCGCCGTCGCGTGAGTGCAGGATCGTGCCCTGAGTCCCCGCCGCCCAGGCCTCCCCGCCGAGCGCGAACAGTCCGTGGAGGTGGCTCGAAGAAGCCGGGTGCACCCGGTCCCAACTCTCGCCCGCGTCCTCGGTTCGCGCCAGCAAACCGTAGTCGCCGGCGACGAGTGCAGTGTACTCGTCTACGAGCGCCAGCGCTCGGGCTTGCTGGCCCGGCAACAACTGAAAGCCGGGCCGCGAAGTCCAGGTGACACCGCCGTCCAGGGAGACGCGAACCGAGGCGTCTTCGCACAACAGCCAGACCGATTGCCCAGTCGTCGCGGCGTCTCGGGCCCAACAGCGGTCTCCGAATGGGTCGACCTCCGGAAAAGAGCGGGCCGCGGCGGGCGACGCCCACCACGGCCCCACCAGGAGGAGAAGGAGCCATGCTTGTGGCTTCCGGAGAAGCTCCTGGAAAAACGAGAGGACTTTCATCGCTCACCTGCCTTCGATCACGAGGTACATGGTGTTTCCGCCGCGGTTCACCAGCAGGATCACCTGCCCGCTGCCGGCATCCCGGACCGCGCGCTCGAACGCCGGGACGTTAGCGACCGCACGGCGGTTCACTTCCGCGATTACGTCGCCGCGGCGCAGCCCCGCATCGGCCGCCGGGCTGGCCGGACTCACGGCGGTAACAACCACCCCGGTCAGGTCACGCGGCAGTCCGAGTTGCGCGGCAATGCGCGGCGACAGATCCTGCACATCGACGCCGTCGAGTGGCCGCCGGGACTCTCCGGGACCTCGGGCCGCTTGTTCGCGTTCCGGCAGTTCGCCGAGCTTCGCTTCCACATCGCGGGTCTGTCCATCGCGCACCACGGCTAGCTTCACCGTGGAACCGGGCGGCGTCATCGCGATACGATTGCGCAGGTCGCGGGTTTCCTCGACATCATTGCCGTTCAGCTTGACGATCACGTCGCCACGCTGAATTCCCGCTTTGGCCGCCGGACCGTCGGGATCGACGTCGCCGATCAGCGCGCCGCGCGCCTCTTTCAGTTTGAACGCCTTGGCCGTGGCCGCGTTGACGGGCTGGATCACGACGCCCAACCAGCCGCGAGTAACCTTGCCTTTGTCGATCAACTGGCCGATGACGGGTTTGGCCATCGCCGTGGGCACCGCGAAACCGATACCCTGGTTACCGCCGGTGCGTGACAGAATCGCCGTGTTGATCCCGACGAGTTCACCCCGCGCGTCAACCAGCGCGCCACCCGAGTTGCCCGGGTTGATGGCCGCGTCGGTCTGGATGAAATCTTCGTAGTCCTGGATGCCGATACCGCCGCGGCCGCTGGCGCTGACGATGCCCATCGTCACGGTGGAGCCCAGGCCGAACGGGTTGCCCATCGCCAGAACGATATCGCCGACGTCAATCTGCGACGAATCGCCGAGCGGCAGGTGTGGAAGACCGCCGGCCTCCACTTTGAGAACCGCCAAGTCCGTCTTGGCGTCGCCGCCGATCAGCTTGGCGTTGAACTCACGCTTGTCGGTCAGAACCACCTTGATCTCCTCGGCGCCGCGAACTACATGCTCGTTCGTGACGATATATCCGTCGGGACGGAAGATAACGCCCGATCCCAGGCCCTGCTCGCGCCGCTCGCGCGGCTCACCAGAGCGGTCGCGGGGTCCTTCAAAGCCGAAACCGAAAAAGTCCCAGAACGGATCCGGCATCATGCGGCGATCCCGCACCACTTTCGAGGACGAAATGCTGACCACGGCCGGCAG
>CAYPUQ010000040.1:9856-16623 GCA_964413655.1 uncultured Solibacteraceae bacterium
CCGGTGCAGCCAGTCCGGCGGTCACCGGCGGCTCTTTACCCAGACCGAACGGATGCAGATTGGCCCATGCGGTGGCCAGTGAACCCATCAGAACGCCGGCCAGGACTAATCCAGCCGCCGCCATGACCGGCTTTCGATTCCAATTGAGCTTCTCCATCATGTCGTTTCCTCCTTCTCTACCAGTGCTCTTACTCCGCTCCTGGCTCGAATCTCAGGCCGTGGGCAGCGGGCAGAGGGACTCAAGCGCTCGTTCCCCGGCGGCCCGGCGATCCTGTTGCCGTTTCGCTCCGGGGCATTCGATCTCGCCCGCGCGGCGCAGGCTGGGTGCGGCGTCGGCCTCCTCGCGCTCTGCGCGTTGGGTCTCAGCCGCCAATTGCTTCTTCATCCGATGAAACTCGGTGGTCTCCACCACAAGCTCCGGTTTCTCCGGGAGGTACATGATCTCCCGCTGCGTGTTCACCATCCGCTCGTAGAACGGCGGGTGGGTGCGGAACCAGCTTGCACCGCGGACGTACCCTTCCCGGGTCGCCATCTTGTCGAAGAACCGGATAAAGCCGGACGGGTCGTAGCCGGCATTCCAGGCGTACTGGACGCCAAGCTGGTCGGCTTCCAGCTCAAACTCGCGGCTGACGCCAAGCAAATTAAGGTTGAGCGCCATACCGAGGCCATAGAACCCGTATTGCATTGCGTAGATGCTGCCGATACTGGACAGTCCACCCGAGAAGATCAACGCGGCGACCTGGGCCGACTGGAACAGGATCGAGGCCAGCATGGCGCGGCGCATCAGCCGGTGCCCATGGCGCGCGGCGGCGTGAGACAACTCGTGAGCGATCACGCCGGCCAGTTGAGCCTCGTCCTCGACCGCTTCTAGCAGTCCGCGTTGGATGAAGAAGTAGCCGCCCGGCAGCGCGAAGGCGTTGACTTCCTTCGAGTCGAGAACCACTACGTTGACCGGCACTTGCAAGTCGGATTTCGCGGCGATTCGCTGAGCGATGCTGCGGACGTACGCGTTGATCTCGTCGTTGTCCAACTCCTTCGGAATTGCACCGCGCTGCCGCATCTCTTCGGCGGCGCGCCGGCCAAGTTCTACGTCCTTCTCCTGGTCCCGGCCGACATCGCGGAAGCCGATATCGTGAATGTTGCCGTGCGGGCGTCGATGATGCTCGCCGCGCTCGATCTCGTTCTGAATCCGGCGCAGTTCCTCCGGCCACTTCTCGATGATGTCCAGCTTGGCCAGCCGGTTGTCGTAGGCCACCGGGATCGCATGTTGAGCCATCAATAGGGTGTCGCGGCGCTGCTCGCGCAGCGTGGCGATTTCGCAGTGGATCGCCTGGCGCTCCTCGTCGCTCAAGTTCGCGGTGCGCGCCTTGAGACCGTCTTCGAGCGAGCGCATCTCGCGTTCATGGTCCTTTGCTTCGACCTTTCGAGTGCGAACGCAGAAACTCTTCGAGTCGTTCAGGTATTCCCTCATCCGGCGGGTTTGCGTGGCTGAGAACTCCAGCCGGTGTGCCTCGCGGAACAGTTCCTCGTAGGAGAGATTCAGCGCTTCTTCGAGCGGGGTGAAGACGGCAGGTTGAAGCGGAGGCTTGGGCGCTTCAACGACTCGGGCGCCGCAGCCAAGAGACACGGCCAGCAGCGATACGGCGGCCACGAGGGCCGTCAGAGCTTTCGGGTCTGTCCTTATGGCACAAGAACGTTCGATGTTCTGGCGCGTCATGTTTGTTTTCCTCCTTTCCTGGTTGGGTTGGGGGACAGCAAACAGAGCCAGATACCTGGCGAATGTGTTGTGTTCTAAAGCGTTAGATGCCGCGAGACGCGTCTGGGTTGCGACCCGCCGGTTACGAGCCGTTGCGAAGGAACTCGTAGCGTTCCAAAGTGGCGGCTACAGTGTAGGAAGACGGCGCGGCTTCGTCGCGCGATTCGCGCTCCTCCGAGCGGACTACTTTGCCCATGCAGTGGAGACGGATCGACTCTTTGGTCTCGCCGCCAGGCAAAGTGATCGTGTACTCGATTTGTTCGCCCACTGGCACTTCGGACTCCGAGGCGAAAAGCACTCCGCCCGAACTGAGGTTGCGGGTCTCCGTCACACGCCGGACATCATGACTGCCCATCGAAACGACCTCGATAGGAAGCCGCAGGTCGAAACGACGCTGCTTGCGCTGCTCCTGCGAGACTCTCACATGCTCTACTCTACGGAACGAAAGGGGCGTGGTCAACAGGTCGGCGTACTGAGCGGTACTACCCCGGCGGCGGCCGATGCGACTCCCACGCCACGGGGTGTGATCCAAGGTGAACTCGGGCTTCCATATCTTTTGCCTTGCCTTCGCCCCATCGCCCTGTATCGGCCATGGGCTCCGCGGATCTCGCGCCATGAAAACACCACTTCGCCGAGTTGGCGATCCACTACTGTGGTAGGTCTTCGCCCGCGCCGAGACGATAGTGGCGCACGTGAGTCCCGTGCCGCCCGGCACAGATTCGACGATCCGGCTACTCCGCCGCAGCCGTAATTCCAACCGCTCCGCGCACGGCTCGCTGGCAACCACAGGTGCGATTCCACCCGGCCCTCTTCGGCGGCCGGCTATTCACCGAGGGCGCAATCGATCAGCACCTCTCGGCAACGTTCGACGACGGTAGGACACTCATGACGGCCTCTCGGAGAATCCCATACAGTCGCGCAGGCGGGCGATCGCCCGGTAGGGAACGATCCCAGATGTGGTTCTCTCTGTTTGCCCGCTGTTGGGATGTGTCCGCAGTTCATCCGGGCTTTCCAGCGGGCAAACAGATTTTTCCGGTGGGAGGATAGTCTACTGGGCACGCTCGCCGGTGGTGGGATCGATGATCCGGCCCACCTCGACGACGCTATTGGCGGGGAAGTCGCCCTGACGGGCATGTTCCCGGACCATGTCTGCGTTCGGCGCAATATAGACACAGTAGAGCTTGTCGCCCGTCACATAGCTTTGCAGCCACTGAATCTGTGGGCCAAGCCCCTGCAGGATCTTGTTCGACTTCGCGGCGATCCGCTGGAACGTGGCATCGTCAACCTCGCCGATCCCCGGAATGTCGCGTTCAATTACGTACTTTGGCATCTTCTTTCTCCTCGTCAGACTGAAAGTTTGGCAACCGCCGGCTTTCGCGCCGGTTCGGCGATGGGTCTACTCAATCCGGCGTGAGAGACTCGGCGAATCGATCACACCGGCCCACAAAATCCCCCATGCGCTAAAATTAAGCTGATCCTCCCCCCCGTTGTAGCCGCGCCACCGGCCGGCGCCAGAGATGCCTGGAATGCCTGAAAGACCCTTCGTTCACCTTCATTGCCACACCGATTACTCGCTGTTGGACGGCGCCTGCGAGATCCGGCGCCTGATGGAACTCGTCGCCGAGCGCGAGCAGCCCGCCGTCGCAATGACCGATCACGGCAACCTGTTCGGCGCCGTCGAGTTCTACAACGAAGCCCGCGCCAACGGGATTCACCCGGTGATCGGCTGCGAGGTCTACGTCGCGCAACAGGGCCACACGGTGCGGTCGGAAGGAAACCGCTACAACCACCTGGTGCTGCTGTGCCAGAACCAGGAAGGTTATCGTAACCTCATCGACCTGGTATCCACCGGATTCCTCGACGGCTACTACTACAAACCGCGGGTCGACAAGGATTTACTCCAGCGGAAATCGAAGGGCCTGATCGCGATGTCGGCGTGCTTGCGCGGCGACATCAACGAAGCGCTCATGGCCGACCGCTACGCGGAAGGGCGCCGCCTCGCCTACGAATACCTTGACATCTTCGGCAAGGACAACTTTTACCTCGAACTGCAGGATCACGGTCTCGACAAGGACCGGATCGTCCTGCCGCTGCTCTACCGGATGTCCTCCGAAACCGGCATCCCGCTGGTCGCCACCAACGATTCGCACTACCTCCGCAAGGACGATTACCGGGCGCACGACATTTTCCAGTGCATCTCCACCGGCAAGTCGATCAACGACGAGAAGCGGATGCACTTCGACCGGAATGCCTTCTTCATCAAGTCCCGCGCCGAGATGATGGAACTGTTCGCCGAAGTGGAGGCGGCGCTGGACCGCACGTGGGAGATCGCCCAGCGCTGCCAAGTGAAACTGGAGCAGGTCAAGGAACCCTTCCCGCGCTTCGACGTGCCCGCCGAGCACACCATCGACACGTACTTCGCTTACGTAACCTGGCAGGGATTCCAGAAGCGCCTTCCTTACCTGGAGGGGCAACGAAAAGCCGGCCGGCTGAAATACGACATCCCCGAGTACCAGGAACGGCTGAACCGCGAGATCGAAATGATCCAGCAGATGAAGTTCCCCGGCTACTTCCTGATCGTCTGGGACTTTATCCGCCATGCCCGCTCGCAGGGTATCCCGGTGGGGCCCGGCCGCGGTTCGGCCGCCGGGAGCCTGGTAAGCTACGCGCTCGGCATCACCGACATCGATCCGCTCCAGTACGACCTGCTCTTCGAGCGGTTCCTAAATCCCGAGCGCATCACGATGCCCGACATCGATATCGACTTTTGCACGAACCGCCGGGGCGAGGTGATCCAGTACGTCACCGAAAAATACGGCCGCGACCACGTGGCGCAGATCATCACCTTCGGTACGCTCGGCGCGCGGCAGGCCATCAAAGATGTTGGCCGCGTGCTCGATATGAGCTTCGGCGAGGTGGAGCGCATCACGAAACTCATACCCGCCCAACCGCTCAACATCAAGCTGAAGGAGGCGCTCGAAACAGAACCGATGTTGGGCGAAATGGCGCGGAAGGATGAGCGCGTCGCCGAAGTGCTCGAAGTGGCGCAGCGACTGGAGGGCATGGCGCGGAACGCCTCGGTCCACGCCGCCGGAGTCGTCATCGCGCCTCAGCCGCTGAAGGAACTGGTCCCGCTATACAAGACGAACCGGGACGAAATTGTCACGCAGTACGACATGGCGGGCCTCGAGAAACTCGGGCTGCTGAAGATGGACTTCCTCGGGCTGACTACGCTCACCATCATTCAGGACGCGCTGGAGCTGATTCGGAAACACCAGGGCAAGGAAATCGCCGTCGAGGAACTGCCGCTCGACGACAAGAAGACCTACGAGATCTTCTCGAAAGGCTACACGTCGGGCGTGTTCCAGTTCGAATCCGCAGGCATGAAGGACCTGATGCGGCGTTACGAGCCGGACCGCCTGCACGACCTGATCGCCCTGAACGCCCTCTACCGGCCGGGCGCGATGCAGTTCATTGGCGACTTCATCGACCGCAAGCACGGCCGCAAGGACGTCGCCTACGAGTTGCCGGAGTTGCAGCCGATCCTCGAGGAAACCTACGGCGTCATGATCTACCAGGAGCAGGTCATGCAGATCGCGCAGGTGATCGCCGGGTATTCGCTGGGCGAGGCCGACATTCTACGGCGCGCCATGGGCAAGAAGAAGCAGGAGGAGATGGAGAAGCAGCGCCAGCGATTCCTGGACGGCGCGGCGAAGAAAGGCTTTTCCCAGAAAAAGGCAGACCGGCTGTTCGACCAGATGGCGAAGTTCGCCGAGTACGGTTTCAATAAGTCGCACTCGGCGGCCTACGCCTATCTGGCCTACGTGACCGCTTACCTGAAGGCGCACTACCCGGTGGAGTTCATGTCGGCACTGCTGACTTCGGAAACCGGCAACACGGCGAAAGTAGTGAAGTACATCAACGAGTGCCGCGACCGGGGTATCCGCGTACTCCCGCCGGACGTCAACGCCAGCGGCATGAACTTCACTCCGGCCGGCGACAGCATCCGCTTCGGCCTCGGCGCCATCAAGAGTCTGGGCGCCTCGTCGGTGCAGGCCATCGTCAGCGCACGCGAGCAGAATGGAAAATTCGCGACCATCGAAGATTTCTGCGAACAGGTCGACGCCGGCGCCATCAACCGGCGGGTGATTGAAAACCTCATCAAATCCGGCGCCATGGACTCGCTCGAAGGCAACCGCGGACAGCTCTTCGCGATGATCGACCCGGCCATCGAATCCGGCCAGCGGGCCTCGCGCGACCGCGCCAGCGGGCAGGCAGGCTTGTTCGCCGGTTTCGTCGAGGAACACAAGAGCCGCCAACCGCTGCCCGCCGTGCCCGACTGGACCCCGAAGGATAAGCTCGACGGGGAGAAGGAAACCATCGGGTTCTACGTCACAGGGCACCCGCTGGACGAGTACCGCGACAAGGTGGCCGCCCTCCAGAGTCACGACTCGTCGAGCTTGGAGGGTCTAAACCGCGGCGAGGCGGTGGCCATTTGCGGTTTGATCGCCGGCGTGCAGCGCAAGCGGAACAAAGAGGGTAAGCTCTGGGCCTCCTTTCAGATCGAGGACTGGTACGGCGCCGCCGAATGTCTCTGCTTCGCTTCGTCCTACGAGCAATTGCAGGCGGAACTGGTGGAAGACGCGGCGGTACTGGTGCGCGGGCAGGCGCTGCCCGAAGAGAACGCCCCGGCGCGGATTTCGGTGAAGGACATGGTACCACTCGCCAAGGCGCGGGTGGCGCTTCCGCGGCTAATTTCCATCCGGGTTGGCCTCTCGGGCACGAACGGCGCCGACAAGGCGGCGGCCCTCACCGATCTGTTCGGCCGGAAGCCCGGCGAAGCAGAGGTCCGCCTGCGTCTCGAAAAGCCGCGCGATTTTTCGGTTATTCTGGATGTTACCGTCAGGGTCCGTCCGGACAAAGAATTTTGCGCTGAAGTGGAGCGGATCTGCGGCCCACAGTCGATGGAGGTACTCGCCGATTAAATGCCCGATCAACCGAATCCCGTTCC
>CAYPUQ010000040.1:16723-26213 GCA_964413655.1 uncultured Solibacteraceae bacterium
ACTCCCGGCGCTTACCCGGGCATCGACGCCGAGGAGCGTGGTCAGGCGGAAGCGATCGCGCGCAATCTTCGTGAAATGGCACGTCTGCCAATCCCGATCCTGACCGTAGTGATCGGCGAGGGCGGCAGTGGCGGCGCGCTCGCTCTCGGTGTCGGGAACCGGGTCCAGATGCTGGAGAACGCCATCTATAGCGTGATCTCGCCGGAAAGCTGCGCCGCGATTATCTGGCGCGACTCCTCCAACGCCGAAAAAGCGGCCGAGGCGCTCAAGCTGACCGCGCCGGACCTCGTTCGCCTGAAACTGGTGGACGACGTGATCCCCGAGCCGCCGGGCGGCGCCCACGAGGACCTGGATGCAGCAGCAAAGCTCCTGGCTGACAGCGTGGCCGCAGCCTTGGCGGACTTGGCCACGATGGACGGGCCACAACTGCTGAACCAGCGGTACGAGAAGTTCCGCCGGATGGGCAACTATTTCACAGAGTAGGCGGGCCTAGATGAAGAAGCCCGGACTCTGGATCGCGATCGCCGTAGCCTTGGCTTTTTTCGCGATGATGTACTCCTCGTTCCAGGGCGTGACGCAGTATCGGGTGGAGGTCTGCATGGAATATCAGAGCCGCAATGCGTGCCGGGTCGCGGCGGCGTCCACCGCCGAGCAGGCCCAGCGAACCGCCACCGAAAACGCCTGCGCCTTGATTGCCTCCGGAATGACCGATTCCATGGCTTGCAGCAGCACTCCCCCGGTCAAGGTCACCTGGGTTGAGGGGAAAAAATAGCGAAAATCGGGCCGCTGCCCTCCATCCCACGATTTTTCAGCGGGTTGCTATGATGAAGTTGTGAACTTCACCTCCCCAGACAGCGTCTGAAATAAGGGAGAACACTGCCTTGAAAACGAAGTGGAAAGTAACGCTGGGGGTGACCTCCGTCCTGGTGGTGGCGGGCGGCATTCTCGGCGCGGTCCAATACGGCAAGCGCGGGATTGTCACTGTGCAGACAGGGCGCGTTGTCAAACAGGATCTGACCGCCCTGGTGACGGCCTCGGGCGAAATTAAGCCGCGGAACTATATCAACATCGGAACGAACGCCGTCTCCCCGTCGCGGATAACCGACATTCTCGTCGTCGAAGGCCAGCAGGTGCGCAGGGGCCAGCTTCTGGCGCGTCTGGAGGCGGTGCAACCGCAGGCGGAAGTGGCCGCCCAGGTCGCTCAACTCAGTTCGTCAGAGGCCGAGTCAGCAGCAGCGGAAGCCTCGCTGAGAGCGGCCGACGATGGCATCGCCACCGCCGAGGCGAGCGTGGCCCGCGCTAAAGCCGACTTGGAACGTGCGCAGACCATTTTTTCCCGCACCGAGCAGCTGCAAAAAGAGAAGTTGGTCGCCCAGCAGGAGTACGATCAGCGCAAAGCGGAACTCGATTCGCAGCGCGCCGCCCTGCAGGAAGCCGAGGCTCGGTTGCAGCAGTCGCGCGCTCAACGGAGCCAGTTGATGTCCAGCCTGTCGGCCGCCCAGAAGCGCATAAATGTCGCCGCCGCTAACCTCAACCGCGCCAAGGACGTCCTTCAAAGGACGATGGCCGTTTCGCCGATTGATGGCATGGTGACCAACCTGCCGGTCCGCGTCGGTGAAACCGTCGTTCCCGGTATCCAGAACTCGCCGTCCAGCCTGATCATGACCATCGCCGACATGTCGCTTATTACCGCCGAGGTTAAGGTCGATGAGACCGACATCGTCAACGTCCGGCTCGACCAGGACGCCGATATCACGATCGACGCCATTCCGAACCGCACGTTCAAGGGCAAAGTGATTGAGATCGGCAACACGGCGATCCTCCGCTCCACCGGTTTGGCGGCGTCGCAGAGTGCCATCTCCAGCCAGGAGGCCAAGGATTTCAAGGTCGTCATCGCCCTGACGGAGCCGCCCGAGGAGATCCGGCCGGGCCTGTCATGCACGGCGAAAGTCGTAACGGCGACCCGGAATAGCGCGCTGTCGATTCCGATTCAGGCGCTGACCGTCCGGCAGCGCGGCGACCTGGAAGCCAAGCCGAAGGACGGCGTGCAGGCCTCCACCAAAGCCGATCCGGCCGAGGAGAAGCGCCGGAAGGAAGAGGTTCAGGGCGTGTTCGTGATTTCCCGCGAGAAGGCCGAGTTTCGCGAGGTAAAGACGGGCATCACCGGCGCCACCGACATCGAGGTACTCGATGGATTGAACGACGGACAGGAAATCGTCACCGGCAGTTACAAGGTGATCCGCACGCTACGCAACGAGGCGAAGATCAAAGTGGACAATAAGTCGCCCGTCCGCGCCGAATCGTAACCGGACCGCCCTCGATCATCAGCAGGAGTTTCGAAGAGCATGGCACAGGCAACCACGACGGAACTGGCTCAGCGCGGCCAGGAGTTGAAGAAGGATGGGATTGTCATCCGTACGTACGATATCTGGAAGACCTACATAATGGGCGACCAGGAGATCAATGCGGTCTCTGGCGTGGATATCGAAATCCGCCGCGGCGAGTATGTGGCCATTATGGGACCGTCCGGTTCCGGCAAGTCGACCTTGATGAATCTGATCGGGTGCCTAGACACAGCATCGCGCGGCCTGTATTACATCAACGGCTCGCTGGTCAGCAACCTGACCGACGATGAGTTGGCGGCCATCCGTAACAAGGAGATTGGGTTCGTCTTCCAAACCTTCAACCTGCTGGCGCGCGCCACGGCGCTGCACAACGTCGAGTTGCCGCTGATTTATGCCGGCATACCCACCGATGTCCGGCAGGAACGGGCGAAGAACGCATTACGGATGGTCGACCTCGAGCCACGAATGTACCACCGCCCGAGCGAACTATCCGGCGGGCAGCGCCAACGCGTCGCCATCGCCCGCGCACTCGTCAACGATCCCTCAATTCTGCTGGCCGATGAGCCAACCGGCAACCTCGACTCGGCCACGGGCAACGAGATCATGGGTCTATTTGAGCGGTTGCACACCCAGGGCAACACCATTGTGCTGGTCACCCACGAACACGACATCGCTCTCCATGCCCATCGCGTCGTTCACATCCGCGATGGCAAGGTGGAGCGCGACGAGAAGGTCAGATAAGCCCAGCTTGAGCCCGCCTGCCGCGCCAGCGGCGAAGCGCTAATAGGCCCATTCCGCCCGCCATGAGCGCCCACGTGCCCGGCTCCGGAACCGGATCGGGTTCCGGGGGCGCAATGACCATCAACATCGCCATCATGCCCATACCGTATCCACGGCTGACCCGGCTTCCGGAATGGTTCTGGATGTCGGAGGTGTTTTGTGTGACGGTGAAAGTCTCTTCGCCGTATGGTGCGGAAACTTCGAGTTCGAGACGGCCCTCGTCCGGATCGGACAGGATCGTCGAACCCGACGCTCCACCGGCACAGGCGAGGCTCAGCAAGGCTGACGCCAACAGGGTCTTTCCAAGAATGTCCAAAGTGGGTCTCCTCCCCACCGCGTATTCGCGCGGTTTGAACTAGGCTTTGCGCCGGCGCCAGCGGCCGAGCGCCACCAAACCAATCCCGCCCGCCATCAACGCCCAGGTGCTGGGCTCCGGGACGGATTCGGGCGGCGTGAACGGGTCGTCGCCGAAGAACTTGGCGCTGTCGTTCCGCTTCCCATCGTGCGCGCCGACGCTCTGCACACGAACGGCGAAACTCGCGAAATCATTCGCCGTCAGCGCAGAATTCGAAATCAGTAGTGTGGCGCTCTGAAAGTCGTCGCCGTTCGGTATGCCGGGGCTGGTGCCTATTGTCACCCTCCAGTCGAACGAGCCGAGCGGGGGCAGGGACTGGTTCGACGCGACCGAGAACGGTGTGTTCAGCGAAGTAATGCTGCCGCTCGTCAAACCGGGAATCGGGTTGGCAAGGTCGAACAGCACCTGGGTGATGTCGCCGGTCTGCGTTCCCTGCACGAGGTCGACGGTCACCAGAACGCCAGCGGGATTGCTGGCATCGTCCACGGTAACCCGGACGTCGAAGCCAAAACTGCCTTCGTGCGGATCCAGATCGAATACGATCGTAGTGGCAGATGCGCTAAAAGCGAAAAAAAGGCCCAGTAAGGCACCCGCAAAAGCGGTCCTTTTCATTGTATTCAAGGGTTCTCCTCCCCAAAATCCACGGCCCGAGCTCGATCGAACTCAGGCACCGTCGCTAAAACTTCAATTTCGATTTAATGGTAGCATGCACCCGAGGGAAGTGGCAGTTACATTTTCCGGTAATGGAGAGGTGCGGATGTACTGGTACTATTCGTCTAGGGAAGCGGCCGGATGGTCCGAAGCACCGGATAAAACTGAACGAACACGTTATCCACGGCCCCGTTTTCCTTGTGGCACGACCAGCAGCGATCCTTGGCGAACGCCTTCGCCTCCGGTAAGTCGTTGCCCTTGGCGTCGATGAACATAAAATAGGCCCACTTTTCGGGGAAACGCCGTTCGTCTTTTAGAGCGACTTCGATGCCGGCGAAATCCTTCCCGAACATCCCCTGGCGGTTGATCGATTCGCTGGTAGCCGGCCGAACCTTCTCCATTACCAGCATCGTCTTGTCCGGAAAACGCCCCGTAGCGGCATAGGCGCGGTAGGCCTCCGGTTGAATATAGATATTGTGGAAGAACTTCGGCTTTTCAGTGGCCGCCGCGGCCGCGTCGGGCTCGGTATAGCCCATGCCGATGCTCGATCCCACGAAGATCCATTCGCGGTAGCCCTCGGGCCGGATCAGTTCACCCCCAGCCGTGTAGCGCGGTTGCGCCATCTCTCCAGCCAGGGACACGCCCCCGAGGAGCATTGCGGCGGCAGCGAGACAACGGGTCATCTATGCCATTATAGAGCCGCGCCGCGTTTCGGCTACAACTCGGCGATGGTCTCGATGACGGCGTCGCCGTTGCGGAACGGTTCTTCCCTGAGTTCCAATCCGAGGCCGGGTGCCTCCGGTGCGGTGACGTAGCCGTCGGCCGGTTTCGGCACATTGTTCAGGAAGTGTGGATAGAGATCGTTGTAGAGGTGGAAGACGCTCTCCATAATGTAGAAGTTGGTGAGCGCCGTCGCGGTATGGATGGAGGCGTACCAGAGCACCGGCCCTCCTCCGGTGTGCGGCGAGGTCGGGATCTTGTAGGTATCCGCCATGTCCGAAATCTTCTTCGCTTCCGAGATGCCGCCGCACCACGTGACGTCGTACATCACCACGTCCACCGCCCGCGCCTCGAACATCTCGCGAAACCGGAACCGCGTGGCGAGCCGCTCGCTGATGCACACCGGGATCGACGTTTCGCGGGCAAGCGCCGCATAGGCTTCGAGGTTGTCGGGCAGCATCGGATCTTCGAGGTACATGATGCCGTACGGTTCTAGCGACTTCGCGATCTGGAGCGAACAGGGCAAGTTCCACTTGCTGCTGAGGTCGAGGCCGATCTCCATATCGTCGCCGGCGCTTTTGCGAATGCGCTGGATCGGATCGAGCGACTGCTTCAACTCGGCCTGAGTGATGAACGTGCCGCCGTGGCGGGCGAAAGCGTTGACGGGGCCACGGTCGTACGGGTAGAGCTTGATCGCCTTGACGCCGCGCTGGAGCAGGAAGTCGGCGATCTTCTCGGGGTGATCGTGCTCGCGCATCCCGTAGATGGGCCAGCCGTTCATGGTGTTGTAAACCATCAGTTTCTCCTGCGCCTTGCCGCCCAGGAGCTTGTAGACGGGCAGGCCGGACGCCTTGCCGAGCAGATCCCACTGGGCGATGTTGACGGCGGTCAGCATGCGAAACTCGGCGCCGCCCCACGGCTGGTAGGAGATGCGATAGAAAATGTCCTGCCACAAGCGTTCGATCCGCGTGGGATCCTTGCCGAGGAGCTGCGGGGCAATTTCTTTCAGCGCTCCAATCTGCGCTTCCTGCGTAGGATAGGATTCGCCGATGCCGACTAGCCCTGTATCGGTATGGAGGCGGACCCAGGTCCAGTTCACCGCGACGCCATGGAAGCGCAGATCGCGGCGGAATCGGACTGCATCCACCTTGGTAATCTTCATCGGGCCAACGGCGGCGGCCACCGAACGGGCGAACGCGAAGGGCGCGGCGGCCGCGGTCTGAAGCAGGTTCCGGCGGGTGATGGGTTGTGATGGCATGGCTACACCGCGGCGACAGTTTCGACGATCGCGTCGCCGTTGCGGAAAATCTCCGGCTTGACTTCGGCGCCGATACCCGGCAACTCGGGGGCCGTGAGGTGGCCCTTCTCGGGGACCGGCACGTTGTTCACGAAGTACGGGTATTGGTGGGTGTACTTCCAGTAGTTGCTCTCCATGATGAGGAAGTTAGGGAGAGCCGTGCAGAGATGGATGGAGCAGAAATAGAGCAGCGGCCCGCCGCAGGTGTGCGGCGACGTGGGGATGAAATAGGTGTCGGCCATGTCGGAAATTTTCTTTGCCTCGGATGGGCCGCCGCACCAGGTGACGTCGTACATGATCACGTCGCAAGCTTTGAGATCGAAGAACTCCCGATACTCATAGCGAGTGGCGAACGTCTCGCTCATGCAGATGGGGACGCTGGTTTCGGCGGCGAGTTGCGCGTACGCCTTGGCGTTGTTCATCAGCATGGCGTCTTCGAGGTACATGATGTTGTACGGTTCGAGGGCCTTGGCGATCCGCTGGGCACTGGGCAGGTCGAAGCGCCCCCACAGGTCGACGCAAATGTCCATTTCGTTGCCGGCGTGGTCGCGGATGTCGCGAATCCATTGCATGCCCCGGTCGAGAGCTTGGTTCGAGATGTAGTTATCCGGAGCGTTGAAGGGGTAAATCTTCATGCCGGTGATGCCGCGGTCGAGCAGGAAGCGGACGTTCTTCACGGTATCCGGCCCCATCTTCATTTCATTGATGGCCCAGTAGTCAGTGGTGGTGTTATAGACGCGGACGCGCGGGCGCGTCTTGCCGCCCAGCAGGCGGTAGAGCGGGAGTCCGGACGCCTGACCGAGGATGTCGAGTTGGGCCATGTTGATGGCGCTGAGGATGCGCATGTCCGCGCCGCCGGCGTTACGCATCGCCATGCGATGGTAGTAGCTGCGCCAGATGCCGTCGATGTCGCGCGGGTCGCGCTTCAGCAGGGTTGGCGCGTAATCGCGCAGCGCGCCGATCTCGCCCTGGTGAAAGGGGTAGGTCTCGCCGATGCCGGTGATTCCCTTGTCGGTGTGGAGGCGGACCCAGCAGAACTCGGCGCCGTCGGAACCGCCGGAACCGCCGCCGATCTTGATGTCTTTGCGAAACGTAATGGCTTCCACGCGGGTAATTCGCATGGGCTCGGTGTTGTCGACGGCGGCGCGGAGTGAAGCGGGCAGCGCGGCGGCGGCGAGCCCTCCGAGGAATCCGCGGCGTGTGACGTGTGGGTGCGTCATGGCGATTTTCCTCATAGGGGAACGGCGTTGGCAGTGACGTACGCTTCCACCTTCGACAGCGCGGGCTGGCGCTGGTCGATGTAATAGAAGCGCTCAGCAAAAACGAGGTTGTAGTCTTTGCCGTAGGCACGGTCGTCGTCGAGTAGGAACTGGCGGACGTACTCGCGGTCGGCGGTACGGTCGTCGTTGCCGAGCAGCGGTAGGCGCTTGCCTTCACGGGCGAGGCGGGCGCGGAGTTGCGAACCGAAATTGCCGCCGCCTTGCGACCTGCACTCGACAATCGCGTCGATCTTTTTCTCGATGTGCGCCCCGATGTCCACTACGCGATTGAAAGCCTGACCGGGCCGTCCATAGAAGTAGTAACGTTCGCGGACAGGATGAGGTTGGATGTTCGCCTCCATGTGCTCGTGGAAATCGTTCGGCATGGCGCCCATCCAGGCGGCCTCTTCGACAGCGCGGCCGGTCACCCAGTGGTCCGGATTCTCTTCGCCGTGCCCCCATGGGTTGAACGAGATCACCGTGTCCACCTTGAGATAACGGAACAGGAAGATGAGGCGGCCGCGCAGGTCGAGCGAGGAGATGGCGTCCATTTCGTGATTCTGGTAATAAAGATCGAAAGTGTCGCGGAAGCCGAGGGCCGCGGCTACTTTGATGTGCTCCTGTTCGTTGCTGAGGATGTTCTCCGCTGTAGAGCGGCCGCCGCATTTCTCGTCGTTGGTAGTGCGGATGAGGTAGCCTGTGTAACCCTCGCGAATCAACTTGGCGCACAGGCCCGCGGCGTAGTAGGGCACGTCGTCGAGGTGGGCGTGGACCGCGGCGAAGACTTTACCCTTGTGGGGCTGCCCCGGCTGGTCGCGCTCCACCACGATCTCGCCGATGTCGGCACGGGCGAGAGCGATGCCGGGCAGTCGATGGCTGAATTCCATGGCTTTGCTCCTACAGGGGAACCGCGTTCCGGTCCACGTACTCGCGGAGATTGTTGCGATAGTCGCTCGGCGGGCCGATGTAGCGGAAAGCTTCGGCGTAACCAAGGCCGAAGTGCTCACCCAAAACGCGCCAGTCGTCCATCAGGAGGTGCTTGACGTACTGGAAGTCGGCGGTGTCGTCATCGCTGCCGAGCAGCGGCAGCTTCTTGCCTTGCTTGGCCAATTCCGCGCGGAGGCGCGATCCGGCGCCGCCGGCCGGTCCCTTGCCGCGATTGGCGACATTGCCCCGCGTCTTGTGATCGATATACGAGCTGATATCGACGATTCGGTTCACCAGGTTGTGCCCCTGCGGCGAACGCGCGTGATAGTACTTCTCACGGATGCGCGCGGGCTTGAGCCCGGCCTTGTAGTGTTCCGCGTAGTCCTTGCCGCCGCCGGCCATCCAGCAGGCGGCTTCCGCGGCGCGGCCGGCGACCAGGTGGTCGGGATTCTCCTCGTAGTGGTTATAGGGGTCCATCGTGACGATGGTATTCACCTGCAACACTCGGAACAGGAAAATGAGGCGGGCGCGGATCTCGAGCTCCGAGCAGTCGTCCATGCGATGGTTGCGGTAGTAAAGCGAGATGGCTTTCTTGCAGCCGAGGGCTTTGGCGACTTCCTGGTTATCGATCTCATTCTGCACAACGCCATAGCCGAGGGTGCGTCCGGCCGCTTCATCGTTCGAGATGCGGATGAGGTAGCCGGTATAGCCCTCGTCGATGAGCTTGGCGACGAGGCCTCCCGCGTACAGAGGGATGTCGTCGGAGTGAGCCTGGACAGCGGCAAGCACCTTGCCCTGGTGCGGTTTGCCGGACCGGTTGCGCTCGATGACGAGATCGTCCGTGTAGGTGTAGTAGTCCGGCGTGCCGAAGGGGTTGTAACGCGACGGCGGATTCGAGTACGCCGCCGGAGTAAATTTCGGCGGGAGGCCCGACGAGGCAGCGGCCGTGGGCGCGTTCTGGGCCGGCGCAGCGGCGGAAGCGCCCAGTCCGGTCGCCATGGAACTGCCGAGGAAGATTCGTCTCTGCATCGCGCAGGTTTCCTTTCCGGTTTGGATTGGAGCAAGTATATCGAGAGGCACCGGTATCCGCCAACGTTCCGATGAACCGCCAACCTGCTTGGGCACCCGGCGCAATCGTGGGGCGAACCTCCAGGTT
>CAYPUQ010000041.1:0-24646 GCA_964413655.1 uncultured Solibacteraceae bacterium
CGGGTTGCGCTCCCCCGCCGGGAAGAAAAACGGACGCGCCTTGGTCTTGTTGTCATGGTGGTACCAGAAGCCCGAACCGTGTACTTCGTTGGTGCCGCTCTTGATCTGCACATTCACCGCCGCGCCGCCGGCCAAGCCCTGCTCGGCATCGAAACTGTTGGAAACGACGTTCACCACCTCGATGGATTCCAGCGCCGGAACGTAAGCGGTGATGTGGGGCAGCCAGATGTTGGTGCTGCTGGCGCCATCGATACGCACGTTGTTCGAACTGTTGCTGGCTCCATTGACGTTGTACGTCAGCGCCCGCGTCGGATTGGTCGGAATGGAGTGCGCGTTGGCCGGCGGCGTGAAGCCGGGCAGCATGCGGAAGAGTTGCTGGTAGTTCCGGCCGGGGGGCACCGGGATGTTGACGAGCGTGGTGGAAGTAACCTCCGCACGGATCTCAGCCCGGTCGGTTTGGAGCGCCGCGGCTTCAGCGGTAATACTGATCGTCTCAGTGACCGAGCCGAGTTGTAGCACTGCGTCGACGCGGACGACGCTGTTGATCGAGACGGTGACGTCGGTGCGTGAGAAGGCCTGGAATCCCTCCCGTTCCACGCGGACGTCGTAAACGCCGCTTTCAATCGTTGGGAAGTTGTAGGCGCCCAGGTTATTGGTGACCCCTTCGCGGACGCGGTTGGTTTGTTTGTTAACAATGGTTACCCTGGCATCGGTGACGGCCGCTTGGCTGGCGTCGCGGACGTTGCCGACAAGTGAACCATAAAGAGTTTGCGCGGTGGATTGTGGCGCCAGACCGGTGAGCAGAAACACCGCGGCGCTGGCCAAACAACGAGTAGTTCGTTGGTTTGTACGAGACATTCAACACCCCTTGAATAGTCGGAAGGCTATCCCCGAGCGACAACCTCTCCGCCTCCGGCCCGCGACGGGCCAAAGGTATTAAAGCTTATACATCGAATCGATTTGGATAGCAAGCTGGTCATGAACCAGTATTCATCGCCGTAGTACTAGAACTGAGAAAAAACAAACAGCCACCGTGACCGCCCAATGGGCAGCCGCGGTGGCCGTTTGCCCGGCGGTCGAGCCGCCGGGTCTAGAACTGGAAGCGAAGGCCGAGGCGGAACACCCGCTCGTCGATACCTTCGCGCCCAATGGCGTTCACGCCAGTGATCTCGAAAACTCCCGCTTGAAAGTTCCCGCCGGGACCCAGGCGGAGGTTGGAGATGTTGTTGCTCGGATTGCCGAAGTGCGGCGTATTGGTCGCATTGAAAGCCTCGGCGCGAAACTCCAGCCGAAGACCTTCGGTGATCTGGAAGCGGCGGAACAGGCCGAGGTCGAGATTGACGTAATTCGGGCCCAGCAGCGTGTTGTAGCCGAGCGTACCGAAGCGGGCGTCGGTAACCGGAGCGAACGCGTTCCAGTCGTAGAACGCCTGGCCGGGTCCCGTGCCGCCAAGTTTACGGACGGAACCGACGAGATCGGCGCGCTGGCCGCTGCCGGGCATGTTGAGCGAGGCGCCGGACGAGGTGACCGTAAACGGGCTGCCGCTGAAGGCGCTGAACAGTGCGTTCAACTGCCAGCCGCCGAAGACCGTGCGGGAGAAGCCGCTGTCGTTAGCCCAGCGCTTGCCCCGGCCGAACGGAAGTTCGGCAATGCCGCTGACCTGCAGGTTATGCGGCCGGTTGATACTCTGGACCGCCCGCCCGAGGTCCATATAGTTCATGGCCTGGATGGACGGACTGTTGTCGCTGTTGTTGATGCCCGAGACGCCCAACGCCTTCGAGAACGTGTAGGCGGTTTGGAGTTGATAGCCGCCGCGGAAGCGGCGTTCCAGCGTGAGCTGCATTGCGTCGTACTTGCTGGTGCCGACCGGGCCGAACTCGGCGGTCCGCACCAGGCGGCCGAACCGGGCGTTATATGGTTGCCCAGCCGCGCCAACGCCGATCACTTGGCCGGCGTTCAGATCGAGGTATCCGAGTTGCCTAATCTGCCGGGTGCCGACATAAGAGCCCTGCAACACAAAACCGTTGCCGAGTTCCTTCTGGAGCGAGAAGTTCCAAGACTGCACATATCCGCGGCGGAAGTTTTCGCCTACACTGTTCACGGCCGCAGTCCGCGGGACGTCGATAATGCCTTGGCCGAGGTCCGGCGGCGAAACCGGCGGGATGCCTTCGGCGAGCGTGGTCGCCGGCTGCCATGTGTTTGGCGCTGCGATATTGTGCGCTAACAGCACCGGGTGGTTGGTGCGGTGCGGCCTCGCCACCGAGAACGGATCGTTTGTGATTCCATAACCGGCGCGCATGACGAAGCTGTCGGTCAACCGGTACGCGATGCCGACACGAGGCGCAAACAAACGGCTGCTGTGGTTCACCCCGCAATCGCGTGGTACGGCGCCGACGCCGCAGACCAGCATCTGGCCGGTAGCGAAATCGTAGCGCTCCATGCCGCGGTCGGCGCGCGTCGGCATCGGGAAATACTCCCATCGCGTACCAAAGTTCAGCGTGAATTTGCGATTCACCTGCCACTGGTCGCGGATGTAGAACGAATGCAACCAGACGCGGGTGCTGTATTCATCGGGCACCTGCAGGATACGGCCGGCGTTGTTGGCCATGCCGAGCAGCATCGCCGCATAGCTGTTCCACTGATTCGGCGCAGGTCCGCCATTCAAACCGGTGACACCGCCCGCAAAAGTGAATCCGCCCGAGGCGCCGTGAAACGCGCCGGGGAACTCCGCCTGCATGTGGTTCATGTGCTGGTTGTAAAGGTCCATGCCGAACCGCACGTTGTGGGCGCCCTTGGTCCAGTTGGCGTTGGCCACGTACTGATACTGCGGGTCGCGCCGGAAGTACGGCATGAAGCCATTGTTGGAGGTGCCGACGTTGGTGTAGTTGCTGACCGTGAAGCGTGGCCAGCCACCCTCGAATCGGCGTGTGCCGTTGGTCCCTGGGATGCCGAGAACGTCCAGGCCGAGGTTCTGATCCAGGCCGGGCTGCTCGACGCCAGTATCCATGCGCGTGTAGCCGAAGTTGGCGTCGACGATGAAAGTCGGCGTCAGCACGTAGGTGGCGGCCAAGGTGACGCCGTAGGTCCGGCCCGAACCGTCGCCCTCGTTGCCGCCGGCGATGGGCGGTCCGCCGAAGTCGCCGAAGGCGGGCGGTCCGAAGAAGCTGTAGTCCAGGATGCTGAAGCGGCCGTAGGCGGTGAGTTTGTCGCTGACGTTCCAGTTCACTTTGCTGTCCACGGTGTTCCGGTCGAACAGGAAATTGCCGACGCCGAAATAGTTCTGCGTGAACCGGTCGAAGGTCGGCATGGGTGTCAGATCGCGGATACGCGCGGCGATCGGATCGATGCGGTTCTGCGGGATAATCTGATTCGGAAACGGCGTGCGGTTCTGGCCGTTGAAGTTGCCCGTCAACGGATCGTAGATCGGGTTGTTCGACTCGGTCATGATGCCCTGCCGCGTGAGCGCGGTGGGAACCGTGTACAGGTTGGCGGCGTACTGGCGGTCGTAGGTGCCCTCGTAGCTGAGGAAGTAGAATACGTGGTCCTTCTTGATCGGGCCGCCGACGGTGCCACCGAACTGGTTGTATACCATCTTCGGGTTCCGCTCATCGGCCGGGAAGAAGAATGGGCGGGCTTTCGTGCGGTTATTGTGGTGGTACCAGAAGCCCGATCCATGCACTTCGTTGGTGCCGCTCTTGATCTGGACATTGATCGCCGCGCCGCCGGCCAAACCCTGCTCGGCGTCGAAGCTGTTCGAGGAGACGTTCACCACTTCGATGGATTCCAGCGCCGGCACGTAGGCGGTGATATGCGGCAGCCAGATATTGGTGCTGCTGGCTCCGTCGATCCGGACGTTGTTGGAACTGTTGCTGGCGCCGTTGACGTTGTAAACGAGCGCCCGCGTCGGGTTGGTCGGAATAGAGTGCGCGTTGGCCGGCGGCGTGAAGCCGGGCAGCATGCGGAAAAGTTGCTGATAATTGCGGCCAGGCGGCACCGGAATGTTGACGAGCGTTGTCGCGTCCACCTCTGCCCGGACGTCGGCGCGGTCGGTCTGGAGCGCTGCCGCCTCGGCCGTGACGCTGATGGTCTCAGTCACCGAGCCGAGTTGCAGCACCGCATCGACGCGGACCACGCTGTTGATCGAAACTGTGACATCGGGGCGGAAAAAGGCCTGGAACCCCTCCCGTTCCACACGGACATCGTAGACGCCGCTCGGGATCGTCGGGAAGTTGTACGCGCCCAGGTTGTTGGTGACGCCCTCGCGAACGCGGTTGGTTTGTTTGTTAACAATCGTTACCCTGGCGTCGGCGACGGCCGCTTCGCTGGAATCGCGAACGTTGCCGACAAGGGAACCGTAAAGAGTCTGGGCCTCAGCCGCTGGCGCTAGTAGGATAAACCCCATTACGACGGCGGCGGCTACCCGCAAAACACACTTCTTTTCTGTGCGGAATGACACACTACACCCCTTATTGCTGGATTGATGCCCACGCATCGCAAGCCGCCCGTTACAGCGGCTGCATACAAAAACTATACGGCGATCCGAACTGGAATTCAATACAAAAGTTAATGTACTAGTATTAAATCGAAGTATCGAGGAGGCGTTCCCGCCGGCTCTTGTGCCGCCAGATCGCCGAACCCAGTTTCAGACCCGCTTGTGTTACCTTTTGAGCGTGAAGGGTTTGCTTGCCTGCCTGGCCGGCTTGACGCTGCTGGCCGCGCCCGCTTCGGCCCGCGGTTGGAAGTCGTTTAAAATGATTCGCGGGCAGAGTCCCGTCGAGGTCTATTCCAACGGCGACGACAGGCCGGCAGTGGCGGCGCTCACCACCCTGGAGCAGGTGAGATGGACGCTGGCCCGGGTGCTCGGGCAGGAAGAGGTCCGCCCGCTGTGGCCAGTCCGCGTAGTGATGATCGCCCCGGCCCGCGGAAGCCAACCGCCTGCCGCCCCGGCACTCCGGCCAAGCCGCGACATTTATGTCGCGGGGGTCGACGCCCGCCAAGACTTGCCGCCCCAGGTACTGCGCGACTTCGCACTGCTTCTGCTCGAAAGCGAGACGAGGCGCCTGCCGAAAGAGATTGAGGATGGGCTGGTGGAAGTGTTTGCCACAGCCTCGGCCGAAGCCACGCGGTTGACGCTCAGCCCACCGGAGAAAGACCGCCAAACCCGCGATTGGGCGCGCATGTACTTGCTGGCGGTGACACCGGAATATGCCGGGCGGGTGCGCGTGTTCTTCTCCAACCTCCAGTCCGGCGCCGGGTACGAGGTTGCCTATAAGAACGCCTTCCAGAGCACCCAGAAAGCGATGGAGGCTAAAGTCGACGAGTACTTTCGGGCTGGACAGTTCGGCGCGGAGACCCTGAGCGGAATGCCGCTAAATCCAACCCGCGACATTCGCAAGCGGGACCTCGATGAGAGCCAGGCCGCTCTTGCGCTAGCCGACCTGCAATCGGGCGAGGACCGGCGCAAAGCGTTTCTCGCCATCGTGAACGCCGCGGACGGGAGCACCGAGGCCCTGGAGGGAGCGGGCTTGCTCGAAGAGGCGGTGGAAGCCGGGACCAGGAGCGCTACCGCGTGGTTCGCCGCGGGAATGGCACTCCGCGAGACGGACACGCCGAAGGCGATCGAGCGGCTCGCCCAAGCGGCCGAATTGAACCCGAGATGGGCCGAGCCGCATGCCCGCATCGCGGAACTCGAAGAGCAGCTGGAACGGGTGATCCCGCGCTGGCGCAAGGCGGTGGAACTCGACCCGCGCAACGCCCGCTATTGGGAGGAACTAGCCGATTCCCAGCAGCGCGGCCGTCTCTATGACGAGGCGGCCCAAAGCTGGCGCACCGCCGAGATGGCCGCCGCGACCGAAGTGGAGCGGGAACGGATCAGGGAACGCCGTCTGGCCTACGAACGGCGGCGGCTGGAACTGGAGGCGGCCGAGGCGCGGCGTCAGGAAGAAGAGAAGGCGCGCGAACTGGAGAGCCTGAAGCAGGAGGCGCTGGCGCGCATCCGCGCCGCCGAGGCCAAGGCCAGCGAAGGGAAAGAATCCATCGACTCGAGCAAGGTTGTCGAATGGTGGGATGGCCCCCGGCCCGAGGGCAAGGCGGTCGGAACTCTCGAAGCTGTGGAATGTGTCAAGGGACAGGCCCGGCTGGTGGTCCGCGGCTCGGACGGCAAGACGTTGAAGTACCTCGTAAAGGACCCGGGCAAGGTGGTGCTGATGGGCGGCGGCGAGTTGTCGCTCGGCTGCGGTCCACAGAAGCCGCCGCGCCGCGTGACCGTGGAGTTCGCGCCGAGGAAGGACGCCGCGCATGGCACGGCGGGAGATGTAGCCCTGGTGGAATTTCAGTGAACAGTTCAGCCCGATGGCTGGTGCTGTTCATTTTCACCTTGGCATCTTCACTGAGCTACCTGGATCGCCAGATTCTGGCGGCGCTGGCTCCGGCGATCAAGGCCGACTTCACGCTCAATGACGCGCAGTACGGGCTGCTGATCTCGGCGTTCTCGATCTTTTACGCGGTAGGCTCACCGCTGGCCGGATACACGATCGACCGCATCGGATTGAATCTCGGAATCTCGCTGTCGGTCGGTCTGTGGTCGCTGGCGGGAATCGCCACCGGGCTGACGAGCACCTTCACCGGCCTGCTTGGATGCCGTGCGTGGCTGGGGGCGACCGAGTCAGGGGCGATCCCCGCGAGCGGCAAGGCAGCGGCTCTCTATCTGAAGCCGCAGGAACGGGCGATCGGCGCGGGGTTCGGGCAGATCGGAATCACCATCGGCATGGTGGGCGCGCCGGTCATGGCGACGGCGCTGGCGGCGGCGTACGGGTGGCGGTCGGCTTTCGTCGTCTCGGGCCTGCTCGGCTTCGTGTGGATTCCGCTGTGGCTGGCAACCGCGCGCGCCTACCCGCCGGCCTTTGCACCTCCTCCTCAACAGGAGCGGCCGAAGGTCGGTCCGATGCTGCGCGACAAGCGCTTCTACGGGCTCATCGCCGCGAACATTTTCTCGCTGACGGCCTATAGCCTGTGGTCGAACTGGATCACGATCTTTTTCGTGGACACCTATCGTCTGACGCAGAACGAAGCGAACCTCCGCTACGTTTGGATTCCTCCGTTCTTCGCCGCGCTCGGCGGACTGGTGGGCGGGAGCCTGTCGTACCGGTTCGCCAACCGGGGACAGCCGCTCTACCTCGCCCGGATTCGCGCGGCCGGGTTGAGCGCGCTGATGCTGCTCGGTACCTCGTTCGCGCCGATGATGCCCTCGCCGGCGCTGGCAACGGCGGCGGTCTGCTGGAGCTTCTTCTGGACGGTGGCGATGAGCGTGAACGTGTATTCGCTGCCGCTCGACTACTTTGGCGCCGAACGGGCGGCTTTTGGCGTGTCGGCCCTCACTGGGGCTTACGGGCTCCTCCAGACCGGCCTATCGCCGCTCATCGGATATTTCGTGATGCACTACGGGTTCGTGCCGGTCTGCGCCGGTATCGCGGCGACGCCGATCGTGTCCTACCTGATTCTGAAGGGAACCGCCAGGGCCGAGTGAGTAGCTGGAAACGATACCTGTTCCGGCTGGCGGGCAAGGATCCCGAGGCGGTTGTCGTCTCCTTTTTGAGCGGCGAGGCGGAGCGCGCGCACGCAATGATCACGGAGGTCCGGCGCCTGCTACCCGGCCGCCGCCACTTCGCCGTGTCGTTGGAGCCAGTCGAGGTTCCGGCGGGCGTGGAACTTGTGGTCGTGCGGCCGGGGCCGGCCGGCGATCTTTGGCTGCAACTCCGCCGGATTTTTCATCGGTACCGGATTGGAATGGCGCCGGTGTTGTTCGACGAGACTAGCGGAAACCGCGAACTTCGCCGGGCGGCCTGGCTGCTGGCGCCGTCCAAGGTGCTGGCTTACAACCGGCGCCTGGAACGCCATCACCTGCACTGGCGCGCGCCGATCGCAAGTCTACTGTTTTGGCGCGGTGTGCCACTGGACCGGATCTGGCTGCGACCCGGGTGGCTTTGGCCGTGGCGCCGGGACGTCACCGTCGAATACACCGAGTACCGTGAGAAGGAAGGCCGGCCACACTCCCGGGCACGGGCGCGCGTGGCGGTCTTGACGCCGTATCTGCCGTGGCCGCGGGCACACGGCGGCGCCGTGCGGATCTACTCGCTGCTGCGAGAGATTGCCGTGGAGTTCGATGTGGTCCTGTTTGCGTTCACCGAGGACGAGTCGGAACCGGACCTCGGGCCGCTGCCGTCGCTGTGCGCGCGCATCGTCCTGGTGCGGAAGAATCGTTACCGCGAGCCGCGATGGTCCACGCTGGCACCGCCCGAAGTGGGCGAATACGATTCGCCGGGCATGCGCCGGGCGCTGGCCGAGGTCATGCCGCGAGAGCGCGTTTCCCTCCTACAGACGGAGTACACGCAGCTTGCTCAGTACGGCGGCGAAATCCTGGTGGAGCACGACATCACCTGGGACCTCCATGAGCAAGTGTACCGGCGCGCGCCATCCGTGCCGTCGTGGTGGAGCCTGTGGCGGTGGCGCCGTTTCGAGCGCCGTGTGTTGCGGAAGGCGCGCCGCGTGGTGGTGATGTCGGAAAAGGATCGCCGGCTGGCCGCGATCGAGCACGCAGTGGTGATCGGGAATGGTGTGGACCTCGAGCGATTTCAGCCGTCGCCGGAAACGCCGGGAAGACGGCTGCTGTTCGTCGGCTCATTACGTCATTTCCCGAACGTGGTGGCCTACCGGTTCTTTGCCGAGGAGGTCTGGCCGCTCGTATCCGATGCGGCGCTTACCGTGGTCGGAGGTCCCGAAGCCCGGCGCTATCTGCGGGAAGCCGGAATCCCGGAAGCGCCTGGGGTGACACTGCACGAGTTTGTCGCCGACGTCGTGCCGCTGTACCGGGAAGCGAACGCCGTGGTGGTGCCCACGCTGGTTTCGGCCGGGACCAATCTGAAGGTGCTCGAGGCGATGGCCATGGAGCGCGCCGTCATCTCGACGCCGTCCGGTTGCGCGGGACTCGGACTGGTGCATGGCGAGAGCGTCTGGATTGCGGACAGCGGAACGTCGTTTGCCGCGGGACTCGATCTCCTGCTCGGCGACACCGAGCTACGCAGCCGGCTGGCGCGCGCGGCACGGACGTTGGCAGAACGCGAGTACGGCTGGCGGCGGCTGGGGGAAAAGCAGCGGGACCTGCTCCGCGAGTTTGCGCCGTCCCCGCTGTCGATCCGCGAAGCGGCCGAGGCGGACCTGGAAGACATCGACCGAATTCAGCGGATGAGTTCCGAAGCATCGCAGTGGAATCCGGACGATTATCTGTCGCACTGCTGCTGGGTCGCGGCGTGCGATGGCGAAACGGCAGGTTTCCTGGCGCTACGCGCGGTCGCTCCGGGCGAAGCTGAAGTTCTGAACGTCGCCGTCGCCCCGGAATGGCGGCGGCATGGCATCGCCCGGAGACTGCTGGACCATGCAGTGAGACAAACCGATTCGGATCTGTTTCTCGAAGTTCGAGAGTCCAACTGGGCGGCCCGTAACCTATACAAATCAGTAGGATTTGGCGAGTCGGGACGGCGCCCAGGGTACTACAACCATCCATCTGAAGCGGCGGTTGTCTTGGCGTTACGAAAGTGTTAAGGTTTGGGTGGGAACGGCGTTTCGGAGTTCGTTCCCAGGGCAGTGGAATGACAAACCAACCGATCACCCACCGAGCCTTCGATACTCAGGTTCTTGACTCGGCGTGGCGATCTCACCCAACAAGGAGGGATCCCATAATGGAGAAGTTGATAAAGGATGCGGAGCTGAAGGCGCATCTGATGCAGACGAGCGACGAGTTTCGTGCACTGGTAGCCCAACACTCGGAGCTGGATCAACGTCTGGTGGATCTGGAGTCGCGATCCCATCTGACCGACGAAGAACAGATGGAAGAAGTGAGGCTGAAAAAGCTGAAGCTCCGCGCCAAAGACCAGATGACGGAGATCATAAGCCGCTATAAAGAGCAGCACGTCATGTAGAACCTGGGTGGACGCTCTGGTCCATCAGGTGCGCAATCTTAGTTCCTCGCCGTCCGGCGGTCCAGGATGGCGGGATAGCATCAAAGAGCCTGAACCGGTTGCTCCGGTTCAGGCTCTTTCTCTATCTCCTCCGTTACGTCGTCTTCGTCTGTGTCTGCGTCTTCCGGAGCCGGCAGCCCGCCACGTTCTCGCAGGTAGCGGGTGGCAAAGTCGGCTGCCGCTTGAAACTGCGGCCGCGGATCCGCCGCCATCTGGCTCAAGTGGCTGGCGGCCTGATCGCGGCTTCCGCTAAGAAACAGGCCGATAATTGCGTTCGCCACGACCCGATGATGCGGGTCCCGCAAGGCACGTTCGAACAGGCTGGGTGCGACGGGCCAGTCGCTGCCCCAGAGCGCTTCGATCGCGTTCGCGCGGGTGCGGGCGTCCGGATCTCCGAGCAGCTTCTCAAACCACCCCGAATTCCTCAGTGCTCCGCCAATGAGCGCGGCCGCCTTGGATCGAACGAAGGGATCGTGCGACCGCATGTATTGAATCTGGAGCGTCAGCAGGTGGCTTCCATCGGCGATACCCGACAGCATCGTCAGACCGCGCAATAGCGTCGCCCGGTCCTGCTCGCTGTGCGGCCGGTTCAAACTCTCGCTCAGGCACTGGCTCAGTATCCGGTCGATATTCGGCACATGACGCCGGAGCCCATCGATCAGGCGGCGGGCCACCGGAAAACTCACGATCTCCGGTTCATCCTGGCACACCTGTGAAAGGAACTCCACCTCGGCCAGGATTCGCGCCAACAGCACCGACGGCTCAGCCGTTGGATTTCCCGACAGGTAGAATGCCGCGAAGGTCAGAAACAGCCGCGGTTTCTCCCGCAACTGCGCCCGCACCAGTTCCTCGGGCTTTCGCGCGCCAGGATGCAGCGACTCGACCAGACTTTGCCAGCCAGCATTCTCCCGCATTCACTCGAAATAATCGGCTGAAGTAGCGGGCGTCTTTAGACGGCGGGTGGCGCCGTGCGCGGCGGGCCGTTGTTCGGCGAAGTCCATGACAGCATTCAGCCGGTAGGTCCGGTGCGGCCGGATGGCAACGCCCACGTAGCGGAACTGCTGGTCGAGGAGGTTCCGCCGGTGCCCGCGATCGGGCACGCCGCGGTCGATCAGCAGCTCAACAACCATACGGAGCGGGTCTGCTTGTCCATAGAAGCAGTTCTCTGCGAGGCGGCCGAACCAGAATCCGTGCCGCTCGATCCGGCGTCCAAGGTTGGAACCGTCGCTGCCGGTATGCCCGAGCCGACCCCGCCGGCCCATGTCGAGCGCATGATCGCGGGCGGCGGCGGTAAGAATCTCCGATACCGTCAGCGAGCCCATCGGCCGCAGCGCCTTCATCTCGCGGTAGCACTCGGCGGCTTCGCGCATGCGGCGCATCTCCGGCCGGATGTGCCGCTCGGCGAACCTGGCCGGCTGTGATCGCGCCTCATTGATGATTCGAACCAGTTCCGCCTCTTCGCGGCTCAAGTCCGGCCCAGCCCACGCCGCCGTGGCGGCGAGGAAAAGAAACACCTGCATCCTGGGCGTGGGACGGCACCCGGCCACAAGCGGTTACTCCTGTTGGAACAACTCGAGCCGGTCCACCCGCTCCCCCTTGAAGAAGATCGTGGAAATGCGCTCGGTCGCGGCAATGTCTTCCAGCGGATTGCCGTCCAGAACGAGAAAGCTCGCCTCGTACCCCGCGCGAATCAAGCCGATGCGGTCGCCGGCGCCCAGCAGGCTCGCGCCGCTTCGGGTGACGGCTTCAATCGCCGCCGCCGCCGGAATGCCGGCTTCCACCCAGAGTTGGAGTTCCCGGTGGATCGTCGGCCCATGGAACAGCAGCGGTTCGCCGGAACGCGTCGCAACGGCGATCGTCCGGCCTGCCTTCCAGAGGTCGAGCAGAGGAGGCTCGGGCTCATCCGGCGGCCGGGACTTCTCCTCCGCCGCGCGCGTCGCTCTCAGTTCCTCGGCCGGAATAACCTGCTCGGTCAGTGACCGCGTGAGCAGGGCGCCGCCGCCTTCGCGGAGAACCAGCGAGGCCAGCGCGGGCATCTCCGCCTGCGCCTCCAGGATCTCGGCCCCGAGGAACTCGCCCCGACGGACCTGACCGGCTAGGGGCGCGATGAGCTGGGGTGGGCTGCCGCTGTCGCGCACCGCGATGACGCCGCAATAGAGCGAAGACGCCAGGGCACGCCTCGCGACGGCGGCGAAATCCGCAATCTCGCCGGTGTCCGGCACGCCGCCCGAAGTTATCAGCCGGACGCTCAGATCCACCAGCCCCGGCATGAGCGTCTTGCCCGCCGCCTCGACCGAATCGGCCTGCACCGACTCGGGACTGGGGACTACATCCTCGAAAACCTCTTCAATTCTCCCGTTGCGGATCAACACCGCGCCCGCGCGGATGTACCGGCCGTCGCCGGTAATGATATGCCCATTGCGGACCAGCAGCGGCCGGTTGCGGCGGAACTCCCGCTCAAGAATTTTCGCCTGCATGATGTTTTCTCTGCTGTAGGTCTGATAGAGCCCGAGCCCGATGAAGGGCAGAAAGACGGCCACCACCCACAGCTTGGCCGAACGCGGCAGCTTCTCTTCCTTCTCCCAGCGGAACAGTTTCATCGCCAGCCACGTGCCGACAATCGTGCTCAGCACCAGCGCCACCAATTGCTCGGGGATTGCCTGCAGCGTCTCGCCGCGTACCAGCACGCGTTGGATGCCGGTGTTCAGGTAGGAGGCGGGGAGAAACTGGGCGATGATCTGCATGTAGCCCGGCATCGCGCTGATCGGAAAAGTCACGCCGCTGATGAACAGCATCGGCATGTACAGCAGTTGCACCAGAATGTTGCTCTCGGCCACCGAATTCGCAACCGCCGCCACGATCAAGCCGATCGCCCGGAAAGCGACGCATCCGATCGAGATCAGCAGGAACAGCGAGACCGGCTGTTCTGGAAACGGCATCCGGTAGTAGAGGTGAGCCAGGCCGATGATGACGATAAGCGCGGGCAGGTAGAGTAGCCAACCGGTCACCAGCGAGGCCACCAGAATCGGCGCGGGCGTGATCGGGGTGACCTTGTAGCGCCGCAGAATGTTGGTCTCCCGCTCCGCCACGGCGCGGATGCCGGCGCCGAACAGACCGTTGCCCAGGATGCCGAGCATCAGCACCATCGGCACGATCCGCAGAATGGCGCCCGTGTTGCGTGCGTCCGTGAACTGCCCGAAACCGAAGAAAAACAGCAGTGGAAAGACGTAGCTGAAAAACAGCACCGTCCGCTCGCGCAGGGCCAGCTTCAAGTTGATGACGGTCAGCGCGAGATAGCCCTTCATTCGCGGAGGCTCTTTCCGGTTAACTCAATAAAAACGTCCTCCAACGTGGGACGCTTCAGATGAATATCGGCCAGTTCACCGCCCTGTTGCTCGATCCATTTCACCAGTTCGGCCACAGTCCGCGCCGGGTGCGACGAAGTCACCACGATCGTCCGGCGGTCTTCGCCAAGATGGACCCTGCCGTCGCCAGCGAAGTCCGGCAGATCGACGGGCGGCAGCGGCTGCTCGCAAGTCACTTCCACGCGGGACTGCCCGAGCGTCCTCGACTGAATCTCGCGGGGTGTGCCGATGGCGATAATCCGCCCGGCGTCGATAATGGCCACGCGGTCGCACAGCCGCTCCGCCTCCTCGATGTAATGGGTGGTCAGCAGAATGGTCCGCTTCTCGCTCTTCAAATCCTCGATGAGGCGGTGGATCTCCAGGCGCGCCTGCGGGTCCAGCCCCGTAGTCGGCTCATCGAAAAACACTAGCCGCGGGTTGTTGATCATCGCCAGCGCGAGCGCGAGGCGCTGTTTCTGCCCGCCGGAAAGCTGGGAGTAGAAGGTGGAACGCTTCTCGTTGAGTTGCAGCCGGTCGAGCAGTCTGTCGCCGTCGACGTGTTGAGAATAAAGGGAGGCGAACAGGTGGAGCGCCTCGTCCACGGTGATCTTGTCGGGCAGATTCGTGGCTTGAAGGCAGACGCCAATCTGGTCTTTCAGATTGCGCGCCTGCACCTCCGGATCGTAACCGAGCACGCGGACATCGCCCGAAGTACGATTGCGCAGCCCTTCGAGAATCTCAACCGTGGTGGTCTTCCCCGCCCCATTCGGCCCGAGCATTCCGAACACCTCGCCGATTTCAACCTCGAAGCTGATGCCACTGACGGCCTCGAAGTCGCCGTAGGACTTGCGGAGTTCGTGGACCGAGATGGCCGCGCCGCTCATCGGCGGGCGAGCCAGCGCAGATACTCGACGACACCGCGCAACTCGTCGTCGGTATAGTTGGCGGTCGCCCGGGCGTGGTTCCATTCGCGCTCGGCGCTCCACCGCACGCTTTTCCTGGGCAGCGTGCGGAGCGCCGGCGGCGGCGTCGTCAGGTCGTAGACCTGAACGAAACCGTCCTTCTCCTCGACGATCAGCGCCGGGAACCCATCCCCATTGAAGCTCGCCCGGCGGACAGTCACGGCGCGCTCACGCCTCGCGTTGAATTCGTAATCGGGCGGCAGCGCGGCCAGATTCGGACCTACCGCCGCGCCGATGCCTTCCAGCGCGTGACAGGTGCCGCAGCGCGTGCCACGGACGGCATTGAAGAACAGTTCCTTGCCGCGCCGGGCCGCATCGGGGATCGGCGCGGCTTCGGCGGAAGCGCTCGCGCCGGCCGTAACCGAACCGGTGGAACCGGAGATGCGAATTACATACTCGACAACGGCATTCACTTCCTGCGCCGAGAGACGGTCCCTCCAGCCCGGCATACCCGTGTTCGGAATCCCGTCACGAGTGACCTTCGAAACATAGTCCGGCTCGAAGTTGCGCCCAATCATCTTCGGCGCGCGGCCCTGGGTTCCGCCCGAACCGTGACAGTAGCCCACCGCGCAGCTCTTCCGAAAGACATCCGCGCCAAGTTGCATGGCTTCCTGGGCCGCCAGCGGCGCCGCCAACAGCGCCACCGCCAACAGAACCCTCACTTGGTTCCCTCCGGCAGTGCAAAAACGAAGAGGGTGGAACCGCCGCGGAAATGTTCCGCCTCGGGCCACAGCGTTGGCAGCAAACCGGCCACCGCCGAGCCCCAACCCGACGGCGTCGCAATGTATTGCCTGCCCTTGATTGAGTACGTCACCGCCGACCCGCGATGCCCACTGCCCGTCTGGAAGCTCCACAGCTTCTTGCCGGTTTGCGCGTCGAAGCCCAGAAAGTTCCCTTCGGGATCGCCGGTGAAGATCAGGTCGCCCGCCGTCGCCAGCACCGACGCCAGCAGCGGGTACGTGGAACGGTAGGACCACTTCTTCTCGCCCGTAATGGGATCGATGGCGTCCAGGTGGCTGTAAGCGTTCTCTCCCTTCGGATGCCGCATCTCGAACGAGCCGCCGAAAAACGTCTCGCCCTCGCGCGGTTCCTCCGGTTGCGCCGTTACCTCCTGGCACCACTCAATGGCTGTCGTATAGAGCAGTTTCGTCTTCGGCGAGTACGCGGCCTGGTTCCACTGCCGCCCTCCGCCGATCGCGGGGCAAATAAACGTCGGCTTACCGGCCGGGGGCTCGTTCCGGCCCAGCAATTCGCCGGTCTCCGACAAACCGGTGATCCAGTTGATGTGCTTGACGATCGGGTACCCGGCGACAAACTCGCCATTTGTGCGGTCCACCACAAACACCACGCCGCCCTTGTTAACGTTCAGCAGCAGCTTGCGCATCCGCCCCTTGACGGGCGCGTCGAACAGGATGTTCTCGTAGGCGGTGTCGAAGTCCCACACGTCGTGCGGGATCTGCTGGTGGTACCAAACGAGCTTGCCGGTATCGGCGTTCAGTGCCACGACGGAATCGGTATAGAGATTCGTGCCTTTCCGCGCCTCGCCGTAGAAATCGGCGGCCGGATTGCCGACGCTCCAATAAATGAGGTTCAGTTCCGGGTCGTACGATCCCGTCATCCACGTGGCGCCGCCGCCGTACTTCCAGCTATCGCCAAGCCAGGTGTCGTTGCCCGGCTCGCCGGGTCCGGGGATGGTCCAGAAACGCCAGCGGTGGCGGCCCGTCTTCACGTCGAACGCATTGAGGTAACCACGGTGAGCCGAATCGCCGCCCGTCACACCCACTACCACCATGTCCTTGACGATCAGCGGCGCGCCGGTGACGTTGCAGCCGCACTGGTTCGCGTCCTCGATGTTCACCTTCCAAAGCTCGCGGCCGGTCTTCTGGTCGAGCGCCACGACATGATTGTCGAGCGTGCCGATAAAGACGCGGTCGTGGCCCACGGCCACGCCGCGGTTCCACGGGCCGTAGAACGTGGAGAAGTCCTTGGGTAACTGGTGGCGGTACTGCCAGATCTGCTTGCCCGTGGCGCCATCGATGGCGAAGACATTGTTCTGCGAACTGGACAGGTAGATCACGCCGTCGGCGACAATAGGCGTCGCCTGGAGCCCGCCCTTGTCGTCGCCCGTTTGAAATGCGAACACGGGCTGAAGCTTCGCGACGTTCGACCGGTCGATCTGGTCAAGCGCGCTGTAGCGCCAGGCCTGGTAAGTGCCGAGGTAATGCGGCCAGTTTTCGCGCGTAGCGCCATCCTGAGCCGCGAGCGCAGTCGCCGCGGCTAGAGCGAGCAGGGCGGTCTTCATGAGGTCGATCTGGTGATTATACGAGAGCCGGGACTTTGCTGAGCACTTCGATGGTGGCACGGCAAAAGGCCGGCAGATCATCGGGCTTGCGTGAGGTGACCAAGTTGCCGTCCACCACAACCTCCGCGTCTTCCCATTTCGCGCCGGCGTTCACCACGTCGTCTTTGATGGCGAAGAACGAAGTGGCGCGGCGGCCCTTCAGCATCCCGTGGGCCGAGCACAACACCCAGGGCCCGTGGCAGATCGCGGCCACGAGTTTCCCTTCCTTGTTGATATCGGCGACCAACTGGTTGGCCTTCGGATGGCGGCGGATGTGATCCGGCGCGAATCCGCCCGGCACGACGACGCCATCGAAGTCCTTCGCGGACACTTCGTCGTACGACTTATCGGCGGTGCAGGGATAGCCGAGCTTGCTCGGATAGGTCTTGCCCTTTTCGGCGCCGACCGCGATCACCTCGGCGCCCGCCTCGCGCAGCCGGTAAAGCGGGTACCAGACCTCCATTTCCTGGTAAAGCTGGTCCACAAGAATCGCAATCCGTTTCCCTTTTAGTTCCATACAGACATTGTATGAGGGTCAGCGGAACAGCAGTGGCAGCAACCCGTGCAGGTAGTGCCGCCAGTTCACCCACGTATGTCCGCCCTCCGACTCGTGATAGGTGTGGCGAATGTCGCGGTCCTTGAGGATATTGAGCAGAAGCGTGTTGGACTCGTACAGGAAATCCGTCTTTCCGCATCCGATCCAGAACAGCCGGAGCGCCTTGTTGGTGCGATCTGAATTGGCGAGCGCCTCCTGGAACTCCTCCTCGAACTGGTCGCGCGGAATGCGCAGCGTGCCGGAGCTGAACACGCCCAGATGGCTGAAACGGACCAGGTTCCTCAAACCCACGAAAAGCGTTTGGCCCCCGCCCATCGACAGGCCGGCTAACGCGCGGGCGGCGGGCCGGGTGTCGGCCCTGTATGTCCGCTCCACCAGCGGCTGCACCTCTTTGAGCAGATCCTCTTCGAACAATTCGAGAGCGCGCCGGCGCCGGTTCGGGTCGATCGAGGATATCCCGGCGGGGTGGCCGTCGGGCATCACAACGAGCATCGGCTTCGCCTTCCCGGCGGCGAGCAGGTTATCGAGAATCCAGTTGGCCCGGCCGATGGTGCACCATTCCGCGTCCGTGTCGCCGGCGCCGTGCAGGAGGTAAAGCGCCGGATATCGCGTCCGCGAATCCTTCTCGTACCCCGGCGGCGTGTAGACATGGACCCGCCGCATGCCGCCCACCGGTTCCGACCAGTAGTGATGCACGTGGATGGTCCCGTGCGGCACCTTCCGGTTCGCGTGAAACTCCACCTCCGGGCCGGGGATGTCCACCATGCTGACGCCCGCGCCGCGCGAGCCCAACTTCATGACCGGGTTGCGCGGGTCGGAAACGTTCAGGCCATCGACGGAAAACGAGTAAGGGTAGAAGTCGGGACGAACCGGCCCGGCCGTGACGCTCCAGACGCCCTGGTCATCCTTTTGGAGTGGCAGTGGCTTACCCCCGTCGAGGAATTCCCCGCGCACATCCACCTCCTGAGCCTTCGGCGCAAACAGCCGGAAAGTGACCCGGCTGTCGGGGTGAACCTCGGGCGAGACAACTTGGGTAGCCGGATTGGGTTGAGCGTAGGCGGCCAGGGGCAGGAGTATCAGGGAGGCGGTCAGCGTGCACTTCATTAGCAGCAGTCTACCAGCTACAATAGGGCAGTTTTCATTGCCGTCAGAGAGACTGGCTTTTAGCCGGGAGGACACTATGCTTACGCACACTCTGCGCAATCGGACCGGGTTTCCGGCCCTGGCGTTTCTGCTGTTGTCTCCCTTGGTGCCAACCGCTGCCCAGCAGGCGCCGTCATCGTCCGCGCCCGAGTTGGTGGTGGCCGAGAAGCAAACCTCGACTCCGGGCGGCGCCACATTCCGGGTCCCGGCGGGATGGTCTATCCGCACCGGACCGGCTCTCGTGTTGCTTGAACCGCCGGAGGCGGACTCCCGCATCGCGATCGTGGACACGAGCGCGGCCGATGCCGCGGCCGCCGTCAAAGCGGCCTGGGCGGCTTACCGGCCGGATTCCGTGCGGCCATTGAGAGTCACGGCGCCACAACCCGCGCGCGACGGTTGGGAAGAACGCCATGCCTTTCTATACGAAACCTCCCCGAACGAGCGCGCCGTGGTTCAGGCCGTCGCGCTGCGGACAGCCGATCGATGGACCGTTGCGATTCTGGACGGCACCCAGTCCACCTTCGAGAAGCGCGGCGCTCCGATCGCGCTTATCGTGCAGAGCCTCCGCCCGAAAGGACACCAGCGCGAGTCGTTCGCCGGCCGCCGAGCCGGCGCGCTCGACGCGGAGCGGATCGCGCAGCTCCGCCAGTTTGTCGAAATCTCGATGAAAACTCTGAGCATACCCGGAGCATCCATGGCGCTCATCGATGCCGGTAAGGTCGTCTTCGAGGGCGGGTTTGGCGTTCGCGAATTGGGAAAGCCGCTGCCGGTGGACGCCGATACCGTGTTTCTGGCGGCGTCGAATACCAAGGGGATGACAACGTTGCTGCTGGCGACCCTGGCGGATGAAAAGCGGCTGAGGTGGGATCAGCCGGTCACCGAGGTGTACCCCCCGTTCAAGCTCGGCGACGCGAAAACCACGGAACAGGTTCTGGTGAAACACCTCGTGTGCGCTTGTACCGGCCTGCCCCGGCAGGACCTGGAATGGATCTTCGAGTTCAAGAACGCGACAGCGCGTTCGTCGCTCGAACTTCTCGGGACCATGCAGCCAACCAGCGGCTTTGGCGAGTTGTACCAGTACAGCAACCTGATGGCGTCGGCCGCGGGCTACATCGGCGCGTACCTGGACAACCCGAAGCGCGAGCTCGGCGCCGCCTATGATGCGGCGATGCAAAAGCGGGTCTTCGGTCCGCTTGGCATGCGCTCCACCACCTTCGATTTCGCGCGGGCGCAGAAGGGCAACCACGCTCGTCCTCATGCGGACGACGTCGACGGCCGGACCACCGTGGCCGGCATGGAACGTAACCACGCTGTCGTTCACCTCCGGCCGGCGGGTGGTGTCTGGACCTCTGCCCACGACCTGATTCGCTACGTACAACTCGAACTGAACCGGGGCAAACTCCCCAACGGCAAGACACTGGTTTCGGAAGCAAACCTCCTCGCCCGCCGCGAACCGCAGGTATCGAGCGGAGAAGACCGCACGTATGGAATGGGCCTCACGACGGACACGAACTGGGGCATTCCGATCGTGCATCACGGCGGCAGCCTGTTCGGCTACAAGAGCGACATCATGCTCCTGCCGGACCACGGCATTGGTGCCGTGCTGCTAACCAACGCCGACAACGGCGGAATGCTTTTGCGTCCTTTCATGCGCCGGCTGGTCGAGGTTGTGTTTGACGGAAAGCCGGAGGCCGAGGAGGACGTGGCGAGCCGGGCTGCCACCAGCAAGGCATTCCGGGAAAAATCGCGCGAGAAGCTGGCGATCCCGCCCGAGCCCAGCCAGGTAGCGAAGCTCGCCGCGCGCTACAGCAGCGGCGCGCTCGGCGAACTGACCGTCCGGCGCCAAGGCGCTACGGCCGCTTTCGATTTCGGGGAATGGAACAGCGCGGTCGCGTCCCGCAAGAACGATGACGGCACGACCTCCTTCGTCACCATCAGCCCCGGCGTCATCGGTTTCGAGTTCGTGGTCGGCGAGCGGGACGGCAAACGAGTGCTGATCCTGCGCGATGCCCAGCACGAGTATATCTTCACCGAAGCCTCCTGACCGGGCCGTTACGCCACCAACCCCGGCTTTGTCCAGCCACCCATGACAGTCTCCACGTACTGTGCAGCGTGGAGCACAACGTCTTCACGCCACGGCGCAGCCGCAATTTGCACGCCTACCGGTAGTTCATCCCGCGATGTGCCGGCGCGTACGCTGATGGCGGGCCATCCAGTCAAATTGTGCAGGCACGTGTAGCTGATGGATTCCGGGATCGTCGCCTGAAAGCGCCCGTGCGGGGTGGCGGCGGTCGCCGCCACCGGGCTTAACAGCAGATCGTAGTTCTGCATGAAGTTCAGCATCGTCGCGCGGAGTCCGAACCGCAACTGTGCCATCCCAACGACACCCTCCAACGACGGCTGGGCGTACTTCTTCATCGCCTCGATCGTCTGCTGGGTCATCGCGTGAATCTCCGATGACCCGATACCCTCCAGGAACTTCCTGAAAGCCGCGCCGCCATCCGGGCCGAACAGACCGAAGAAAACTTCCCGCACGCGCGAGATCAACTCCGGGCGCTTCTCGTCTACCTTCATACCGGCTTCGGCGAACGCCTTGGCCGTGTCGCGCACGGTTCGGGTTGTGTGGGCGTCCGCGCTCTGGATCCCGTTGTCCGTGTAAAAGGCAACACGCAGACCGCGGAGCTTCACGTTGGCTGGGTCTTTCCAAGGCATGGGAAAGACGGTCGGGTCCCAGGCGTCCGGACCCGAGATCAGCGGCAGTGCAAGCACGATGTCCTCGACGAAGCGCGACATCAAACCCAGCACGGCGAAATCCATGGCCATGCCCATGCCGCCCACGGGGACGTGGCCGGAAATCGGTACGCGCCCGTTGGATTGCCGCAGGCCCGCGATGCCACAGAAGTGTGCCGGCAGCCGGACACTGCCGCCGGCGTCGGATCCAATGCCGATCGGCGAACCGCCGGCCGCGATAATGGCGGCTTCCCCTCCGCTGCTGCCGGCCGTGGAGCGGTTGAGATCGTACGGGTTCTTGGTGCGTCCGAAAACGAGATTGTCGGTCTCGCAGGCCATCGCCATCTCGGGCAGATTCGTTTTCCCCAGCAGGATCGCTCCGGCGGCCTTCAAACGGGCCACCGCCACTGCGTCGGCTCCTGGCCGGCGCTTCACGTACCCCTTGGTCGCGCCCGTGGTGACGACGCCTTCGGTGTCGATGCTGTCCTTCACGGTCATCGGAACGCCATGGAGCGGTGCGAGTGTCGCGCCGGCGGCGGCCGCTTGGTCGGCCTTGCGAGCTTGCGCGAGAGCTGAGTCGGCGAGAAGCAGCACGACCGCATTGAGCTTCGGGTTGACGGTCTCGATGCGCTTCAGGCAAGCCTTCACCACCTCCTCGGAGGAGTACTTCTTTGCGCGGATGCCGCGGGCCAGTTCCGCGGCGGACGCGAACACAATTTCGCTATCGGACACCGCGGGCGCCGCCGCGGCCTGAGGCATCCCCGCGATGCCAACCGCGGCAAGAACCTCACGACGGCTCAAGCGCTCGACTCCCGGTCTCATAGGGACTACGTCCATGCTAATTCAGTTTCAGGGCCCGAATGACCTTGACACGCCGCCTTTGCCGATGGACGCAGAAACCGCCCCCTGCCCCACCCAAGTCACTTGCCGGACCGAGGCCGCTACCCACCACAATCCGTGGTAAAGAGTCTTCCCAAGTTCCGGGGGTGGCCCGAGATACGGGAGCAAGCAGTCGCGTCTACACTCAGGACAACTTCGTCCCAGAAGCGGACAGCCAGTCCATCGAACACCCGCGTCCCTGTAAGCACTTGCAATTGGCCTTCTAATTGCACAAGCAATGTCTCTGCGACGACTATCATGAAGGACATCTGGTTCGGATTGCGGATACTCCGCCGCAGCCCCTGGTTCACGGCCACGGCCGTCCTCATGCTCGGCCTGGGCATTGCGGTGAACACGACGGTATTCAGTTGGATCCATTCCGTTCTGCTGCGCCCCTTCCCCGGCGTCGGCGATCCCCAAGAACTCGCCCTCATTGAGACCGTTACCCCCACCGGCGAGTACCTGGTCAACACGTCCTATCTCGACTACCTCGATTACCGGGACAATCTGCAGTTGGTCTCCGGAGTCGCGCTGGGACGCTTCACACCCCTGAGCGTCGGCGCTGACGGAAAAACGGAGCGCGCTTGGGCCGAACTCGTCTCGGCAAACTACTTCGATTTGCTGAAGGTCAAGCCTGTCCGTGGCCGCACGTTTCTGCCCGAAGAGGGACACGACCGGGAAGGTGGAGCCCCGGTTGCCGTCATCAGCCATCGCATGTGGCAGGCCCGGTTTGGTGGCGATCCGAAGGTGCTGGGCCAAACCATCCGGCTGAACCGGCGCCCGTTAACGATTATTGGCGTGGCTCCCCGGGAGTTCCGGGGCAGCACGGCTGGCGTGGTCTATGACGTCTGGATCCCGGCCACGATGGCCACGGCCATGGGTACCGGCGACGGTACCCTGCACTTCCGCGGGACGCGCGACCAGACCTCCACTATAGTACGGCTAAAACCCGGAGTCACCATCGAGCAGGCGCGCGCGGAGACCGCCGCGCTCGGCAAACAACTGGCGGCAATGTACCCGGCGACCAACCGAGGCATCGACCTCACCGTAACACCGCTCTGGCAGGGGCATCTTGGCGCCCAGGGCATGCTGCTCCAGCCGCTGCGGATTTTGATGGCGCTCTCGCTCCTCCTTCTGCTGATCGTCTGCGCGAATGTCTCCAACCTGCTGCTGGCCCGCGCGGTGTCGCGCCGGAGGGAGTTCGGTATCCGGCTGGCGATGGGGGCCCGGCGCTCCCGTCTGGCGGCGCAGCTTCTGATGGAGACCTTGGTGCTCGCCGCCGGTGGCGTGGCGGTCGGGGTCACGTTAGTTCTATGGATCGGGCAGTCACTCCTGTTGCTGCTTCCCATCGCCGACATTCCGATGGACGTGGGTGGCGGATTGAGCCTGCCGACCCTGGGCTTCACGCTGCTGATTGCCGTGGCCGCGACGTTGCTATCGGGCACGGCGCCGGCTCTGCTCTCCGCTCGCTCCGGCTTGAATGAAACCCTCAAAGAGGGCGGTCGCAGCGGAGGCGCCGGCTCCGGGTCGCACCGCCTGCGCGGTCTGCTGGTCGTCTTTCAGATGGCCCTGGCAATGGTGGCGCTGACCGGCGCCGGACTGTTCTACCGGAGCTTTCAGAACGCGCGGGGTATCGAGCCGGGGTTTGACCAGGCGAACATCTCCGTGTCGCAGTTCTATCTCTCGTACGCGGGCTACTCCGCGCGGGAACAGCGGGACTTCTGCCGGATCCTTCGCGAGCGGTTGGAGTCCAAACCCGGCGTGGTCGGCGTGACCTACTCCGATGTGGTCCCGATGTCGACAGCCTCCGGGGCCGGCTCCACGCCCTGGCACCAACTCGACGTGGAAGGATACACTCCCGCGCCCAACGAGCAGATGACGATCCATCGCGCCACCGTTCCGCCCGGCTATTTCAACCTTCTCGGTATTCGGATGTTGGAAGGCCGCGACTTCACCGAACGTGATTCGGCCGAGGCGCCCCGGGTGATCATCGTCAATGAGACCTTCGCCAACCGGTTCCTCCACGGCGGAAATCCTATCGGCCGCAAGGTCCATTACGGGGGCCGCTGGGCTACAGTGGTTGGGCTGGTCAAAGACAGCAAGTACCACACCCCGATAGAGGGTCCAACTCCGTTCTTCTACGCGCCATTCCACCAATGGTTCGCGCCCGGCCTCAATTTCTCGGTGTTTCTCAAAACCACCGGCGACCCGCTACGAATGACCCCAGACCTGCGCCGGGAGGCCTTGGCGCTGAACCACGACGCGGTTTTCAGCACAAGGTTGTTGTCCGAAGCCACTACCGGCTCGCTCTTCCCACAGCACTTGGCGGCGAGCCTTCTAAGTGTAGTCGGCGGGATCTCCCTGCTGTTGGCTGCCATCGGCTTGTACAGTGTCATGACCTACACGGTGAGCCAGCGGACGCAGGAGATGGGAATCCGGATGGCAATGGGCGCGCTGCCAGGCGACGTGGCTGGGCTGGTGCTCAGGGAGGGTCTTCGATTAACGGTTCCCGGGCTGCTGGCCGGAGGCGTCATTGCCCTGGCGGCAGCGCGGATCGTCCGTGGACTACTGGTGGATGTCAGCGCCTCGGATCCGCTCACGTTCGCGTCCGCGGCGGTGTTCCTCGGGCTGGTAGCCGCGCTCGCCAGCTACCTGCCGGCACTGCGGGCCACGCGCGT
>CAYPUQ010000042.1:0-19997 GCA_964413655.1 uncultured Solibacteraceae bacterium
TGCACCTTGAACTCGGCGATCGCTTCGAGCGACGGCCGCATCGCGTCGCGCTGGCGGTTATCCAGCCCGCGCAGGTAGTTCTGGTTGCGCGCGCCATCGAGCAAGAACGCGTTCTGCAAGCCCCGGTTGCCGTAGGCGGAGAAACTGCGATCGCGCGAACGGTCGCTCTGCACCGCTCCGGCTGAGAGCAGGCCGAGTTGGAGGTAGTTGCGGCCGTTCAGCGGCAATTGCTGGATAGTCCGCTCTTCAACAACCTGACCCATGCTGCTGGTTCGCTCTTCGAGCAGTTCGGCCGACGCCGCCACGGTGATGGATTCGGTAGCGGTGCCGGGCTCAAGCGTCAGGCGCAGGCTGAGCACGTCGTCCACGCGAAGGGCGATGTCGGACCGGACGAGTTTCTTAAATCCCTGCATCGTGACCTCGACAATGTAGTTGCCGGGCCGGAGAAGAGGAGCGGCGAACGCGCCGAACGCGTTCGTGCTAAGGGAGCGAACAAGGTCGCCTGTGTCGGCGCCAATCAGATCAACGCGCGCGCCCGGAATTACCGCGCCGGTCGAATCGAAGACGGTGCCGGTGACCTGGCCGGTCGACGTTTGTGCGTGGAGAGTTACGGCGCACATCAGTGCGCTGGCGATGACAATGCTAAGCTTCCGCATCGACTGAGACCTCCCTATGATGCGGCCAGCGTATCAGAACCCGTCTGTCCCGGCCAACCGCTCGAGCGATTCGCCAGCGAGCCGGTAGACGGTCCACTCGTCCTTCGGCTCCGCGCCGAGACCGCGGTAGAAGCGGATCGCGCTCTCGTTCCAGTTGAGGACGGACCACTCCATCCGCCCGCAGCCGCGCTCCACCGCCACGCGGGCCAGGTGCTCAAGCAAAAGTTTGCCGATTCCAAGGCCGCGGAAACGCGGTTCCACGAAAAGATCTTCCAGGTAAAGTCCCGGCCGCCCCAGGAAGGTTGAGAAGTTGTGAAAGAACACCGCGAATCCGGCGGACTCCTCGCCGGCGTAGGCGAGTAGCGCTTCGGCGGCGGGCCGTTCGCCGAACAGACTTTCGGCGAGCGATTCCCCGGTGGCCGTCACTTCGTGCGACAGCTTCTCGTACTCCGCCAGCTTACGGATGAACGCGAGGATCAACGGGATGTCGGCGCGGGTCGCAGGCGCGATACGGATAGAGGTCATGCTTAGACGGCGTCCAGTTCGGGGTTCTGCTTTGCCCACTCCAGATATTGGTCCACCGTGTAAAACGTCCGGTGCCGGTACAGCCGACCCTTGTCCTCGACCGGATGTTGCCAGTTGAAGTCCCACGAGTCGCCGGTCTTGTCCATCCAGCGCTTCACACGCCGGTCCATCTCGCGCAGCAAGCTCTGCGCGCTTCGCTCGCCGGCGAGATTCTTCATCTGGAACGGATCGTTCTTCAGGTCGTACAGCACCCACGGTTTGTCGCGGAACCGCGCGTACATGTAGCGGTCCGTGCGGACGCCGCGCCAGCCGTCCTCCGTGCCGTCGCCGAAGAAGGGGCCGAAGATCTGGAAGAAGGCGGAATCCTCCGCGCGGCCCCGGCCGTCGAGGATCTGGCGCGCCAGATTCTGGCCCTGCATAGCCTCCGGCACGGCGATGCCCGCCATGCCCAGCAACGTTGGCGCGAAATCGACGTGAGAGAAGAACAGGTCCGAGCGGCTGCCCGGCCGGATGCGGCCCGGCCACCGGACGATGCCCGGAACCAGGATGGACTCTTCCCAGGGCTTCCGCTTCAGCCGCCGGCCCTGCGAGCCGAGCATATCGCCGTGGTCGGACGAGAACAATACAATAGTGTTGCCGCTCAGGCCGAGTTCGTCGAGCGCATTGACGATTTGGCCCACGCCGTCGTCCACCGCCGTGACCATCGCGTAGTATTCCGCGATCGCCTCCAGCGCGGGGACGCGATCGCCCTCGCGATAGTTGGAGCGCATGGTCAGCTTCTTCGGATCGTAAAGCCGCGAATACTCTCCGGGCGCTTTGTAGGGGTCGTGCGGGGGCCCCCATTGAACGGTCAGGTAGAACGGCCGCTGATCGTTCTTCGCCTCGCGCAGGAAATCCACGCCGACATCGGTATAGCCTTCTGTTTCAAACGTATCCAGAAAGATCTGTTCCGGCTTGTCGCGGAAGTACCAATTCCGGAAATGTTCGTGGCTGCACTGGTTGCCCGCCCAGAACTCGAACCCCTGCCGCCGCGGCCCCGGCGGAACCCAACCCGGCCGGCGAGGGCCGCCGTCGAGATGCCACTTGCCGACGAAACCGGTCCGGTAACCGGCCTCGCTCAACGTTCGCGCGAACGACACGCTGTCTTCGCGCAAACGGAGATCGTTGGCTACCATTCCGTTGCGATGCACGTATTGGCCGGTGAGCAGCACCGCCCGCGCCGGACAGCACACCGGCGTGTTGGCGAAGGTATTCGGCAGCGTCAAACCCTGGCTCGCCAAACGGTCGATGTGCGGCGTACGGACCTGTTCGTTCCCAAGACAGCCCACCGTCTGCGCCCGATGCTGATCTGGCATTAGGAACACAATGTTCGGCCGCCGTTCCTGCGCCCGCGCCGCCACTCCGGCCGCGCCCGCCGACATAAGAAAGTCTCGTCGCGATGGCATGACTGTCCTTGATTCTATAATTGAAACTCCTATGTTCCGCCGCTTCGCTCTCCTGCTTGTAGTGTCGTTCGGCGCGTTTGGCGAGATTCCCACGCCCCGCGCGCACCTAGGGTGGGAGCCGGGCGCCGACCATAAGCTCGCCGATTACACGCAGCTCCGGACCTATTTCGAGAAACTGCACGAGGCCAGCGGGCGGCTGCGCCTCGAAATCTTCGGCCAAACGTCGCTTGGGAAGCCCATGCTGGTTGCCTTTATTTCTTCGGAGGAGAACATCCGGCAACTCGACCGCTACAAGCAAATCAACCGCCGCCTGGCACTGGGGGAGGCATCGACGGAGGAAGCCCGCGAACTGGCGCGCGAGGGCAAAGCGATCGTCTGGATCGATTCCGGTCTCCACGCGACCGAAGTCGCGCCGTCGCAGCACGCCTTCGATCTCGCCTACCGAATGGTGACCGCCGAGGACGACGAAACACGCCGCATACGGGACAAAGTGATCCTCCTGCAGGTCCCGTGCATTAACCCCGACGGCCTGGACTGGGTGGCGCAGTGGTACATGAGCAACGCCGGGACGCCGTACGAACTCGCGCCGCTCCCGCACCTGTACCACAAGTACGCCGGGCACGATAATAACCGCGACTGGTTCATGATGAACCTCGCCGAAACCCGTCATGTGTCGCGAATGTTTTACCACGAGTGGTTCCCGCACATCGTCTACAACCAGCACCAGTCGCCGGAATTTCCCGCGCGGATCTTCGTACCGCCGTATGCCGAGCCGAAGAACCCGAATATTCCCGCCGCCGTGATGGAAGGGGTGAACATCATCGGCGCCGCGATGCGCGAGCGTTTCGCCCGCGAAAACAAACCGGGCGCGCTCTCCTACCATGGTTTCGACGGCTGGTGGAACGGCGGCCTGCGCACCGCGGCGAAGTTCCATAACATGCACGGGATCCTCACCGAGACCGCCGCGGCCACGCTCGCCACACCGAAAACGTGGCAGGAATCCGATCTGCCGGCGCGCTTTGGTAACGGTATACCGACGAAGGAGCCCACTATCTTCTACCCGCTGCCGTGGCTCGGCGGGATGTGGAATGTCCGCAGCGCGATCGACTACATGCTGACGGCCGACTACGCGATCCTGGATCTCGCCGCCGTCCGCTCGGAAGACTTCCTCTACAAAGCCTGGGCGTTGGCGCGCGAGTCCATCCGGCTTGGCAGCGAGGCGCCCTACGCCTACGTTGTACCCGCCGCGCAATGGGATTTCTCCGCCGCCCAGGATATGCTGCGGCGGCTGCAACTTGGCGGAATTCGGGTGCACATCGCGCTCGACGAGTTCACCGCCAGCGGGCGCGGTTTTCCGAAGGGCAGCTACGTCCTGCTGGCGGCTCAACCATTCCGTCCCTACCTGATCGACCTGATGGAACCGCAGCGGTATCCCGAAATTCGCACCGGAGAATCCGGCCCCACCAAGAAGCCCTACGATGTCGCCGGCTGGACTCTGCCGATGAACATGGGCGTGGAAGTCGTTCGCGTGGATGCGCCATTTGAAGCGCCGCTCGATATCGCCGGACGGATACCGGCGCCTGCCGCCTCGCGCAACTCGCGTGAGAACGTGGCCTACCTGACGCTCGCCAATTTGCTGAAGCAGGATAAAAGGGTGCGCTGGGGTCCGATGGGCGAAGTCCTGGTGGACGGCGAGACCGCGGCCGAAGAATACGGCCGCGGCGTGTACGAATTGAAACAGCCGCGGACCGGCCTCTATGAATCTTTCACGGCGAACATGGATACTGGCTGGACGCAGTACGTGCTGGAACAGTATCAAATCCCGCACGCGCTGATTCACAACGAGGAGATGCGAACGGCCGACCTCCGGTCCCGCTACGACGTCATCCTGATCGCGTCGCAGGCGCCGGACTCCATCCTGTTCGGCCACCGGGAAGGCGAGCGGGCATCGCGCTCGACCCGCTACGACAGCACTCCACAGCGGCCGGAGTATACCGGGGGCATCGAACTGGAGGGACTCGCCCGGCTCCGCCAATTCGTCCGCGAGGGTGGAACGCTGATCGCCTTCGACCGCGCGACGGAGTTGCCAGTGAAACACTTTCCACTGCCGTTGCGGCCGCTGCTGCGCGTCTCCGACGATCCACCGGCCACGGGCTACTGGTGTCCGGGTTCGCTATTGCGCATCGAGCCCGACAGCACACACCCGATCGCGTTTGGCATGCCGCGCGACGCGTTCGCGTACTCAACCGGCGGGCAGGCCTGGGACATCGCGCTGCTGCCGGAATACAATCAGGGCGAACGGCAGGTCGGTCTCGTCGCCCGCTACGCTTCGAAGAACGTGCTCGCCAGCGGTTGGCTTTCGGGCGAGCAAGCGGTGGCCGGCAAGAACGTACTGCTCGATGTCCGCCACGGCAAGGGCCGTGTGATACTCTTCGGGTTCCGGCCGCAGTTCCGTGCGCAATCAGCCGGCACATTCAAGCTGATCCTCAACGCCATTTACCTGTCGGCCGCGAACCCCATCCGACCATGAACGAAAAATTCCGCATCGGCGTCTCGCCGGACTTTTTTAGCGAGGCGGCGCCGAACTACGAGCAGGTCCGCGCCGCCCGCCTCGACCAACTGGACTGGGTGGAGTGCGTCCCGATGCCACCGCTCGACGACCTGACGGCGACTCCCGAACTGCTGAACCAGCTCGACGCCGTCTTCGCCCTTGCTCTCCGCATTACGCCCGCCAGCCTGGTGGGGGTGAGGCGGCCGGCGGTTGTAGCTCGATGGGGCGTAGGTTACGACCGCATCGACGTGCCGGCGCTCACCGCGGCCGACATCATGCTCTCCATCACGCCGAACTCGGTGAAACGACCGGTTGCCGAAGCGATTCTGACTTTTCTGTTCGCGCTGTCGAAGAACCTGCCGTTGCAGGACCGGACGGCTCGAGCCGGCAAATGGCGCGGCGACCTGCCGAGGCTTGGCCGCAACGTTCACGGCGCGGTGCTGGGCTCGCTCGGCTGCGGTAACATCGGGCGAGAACTTTTCCGCCTCTCGGCGTCGATCGGGTTCGGCCGCATGATCGCCTGCGACCCGTATGTGCTGCAGGATGAGGTCGCGGACCTGGGCGTGGAGATGGTGGACATGGATACACTGTTTCGGGAGGCGGACTACGTTTGCATCAACACGCTTCTCAACGAGCAAACGCGAGGGTTGGTCAGCGAACGTCATCTACGCCTGATGAAACCATCGGCTTATCTCATCAACACGTCGCGCGGCCCGATCGTGCAGCCGGAGCCGCTTGTGCGTGCGCTACGCGAGAAGTGGCTCGCCGGCGCCGGCTTGGACGTTTACGAGGTCGAACCGCCACCGAAGGACGATCCTCTATTCGAACTCGATAGCGCGATCCTCGCGCCGCACGCCATGGCGTGGACCGACGAACTCATGTTCGACAACGGCAGCGAGGCCTGTGACGCCGTACTGGCCGTGGCGCGCGGCGATACGCCGGCGGCGGTGGTGAACCGCGAGGTGCTGGAGCGCCCGGAACTTCAGGCGAAGCTGGAGCGATTACGGGAGCGGTTCGGAACCTTGCTGGTCCGATAAGGGTTCACCGCACGGCCGCCGGAGCCGGAGGCGGCAGTTCGAATTGAAAACTACCCGTGACGTCCGCTGTCGACGAGTTTCCGAATTCATCCTCGGCCGTCACAGCAAGTGAATAGCGGCCTGGGGCGGGGCTGGGAACCAAGCCGGTGAAGATGCGATCTTCGGGCGCGCGGTCGCCGTTCATGCCCTTGTCGTTCAGCGGAACTTCGATTGCCGATCCATCCCGGCTCAGCGTTGCCACAGCGCCGCGGATGCTCCCGCCGTCGCGCAGTTCCACCTCAAGCCGGTTCCATCCGTGAACGCTTGCCCGCACAACAGCCGGACCCGTCCGGTCGCTCCCGGAGACCGTGAGATGAACCACCCCCTGCTTCAGGAGATGGTCCGGCTTCTGAGGAATCTGATAGCGCACGAAGAGAGGAATTCGGGCTCCTTCGCGGCAGGAGGCCGAGAGCAACACGAGAGTGTATTTAGCGGTGGCGCCGACGTTGTCATATCCACCCCACGGGTCGGAGACGCGCGCGGCCAGACCGGCGCATGGCCCCGCGGCGAGGACTTCAACCGGACGGTAGGCTTCGCCGTCGCGAACAGCGATAACGACTGTTTCACCGGCCTGAGCCTTACCGTCCGCGTTTCCCGTACCAAGGACCTTTTCAACGCGGTGAATCGCCCGCTCCCAGATAGGATTGCCGGTGCCATCCGCGACGACGAAATCCTCGATCTCTGGAGCGTCCGGGAACGTGGGGATCTCCAGTGGAATTTCGTTCTCGCCGACGCGAACCCTTAACTGAACGATCTCCCGGCTCGGATCGCGAACCATCAGGCCGATTTCTCCATCGGCCTGCTTGGTCTCACCGGGCGACAGTTTTGCGAGCCCAACCGCGGCTGGGTCGATCCGGACATCCGGGTTTGGCGAGCTAACGATCGCTCGGACGCCAGCAGCGCCGGCCGATCCCTTGTTCACGAGCGATAGACGCAGCCGGGCGGGCTTGCCATTCACGATCCACGGGGCGCCGGAGACCTGCCACGAAGAAACCGAAACGATCACCGAGGGCTCCGCAGCGATGCCGATTTCGTGGAGGCCGCCATCCAACATCAGATGGAGGCGCCCATCCGCGCCGGCCCGATCCTGGCTCTGCCGTATGACGCCGGATTCTAAGTCCACATCTGTAACCTGGTACGCGCGGCCGGGCTCATAGATGGCGTCCGTAGTGATCCGCACATTCACAAAGGGCATCAGGCGGCCGCCGGGAAGCCATTCCCGGACGCCCGATCGAAAACCGGCCGGTGAGACGTCCTCGATGACCGTGAACCCCGGCCGGGCGCGGTCGGTCTCCACGGCGTATCCCCACACATCGAATACCGGATAGACGTCGATGTGATGCCAGAGTCTTGGCTGGGGAAGGGGGTTAGCGAACGCATCCATGTGGAAGCGAAGCGTCTTGGCCATACCGGCCGTGCCGTGATCGGAGTCGAAGTCTTCGTGCTCGTGGTGCGGGCGGACAAAGTCCCAGACGGCGTTCATCCGCCGGTGGTACCACCGGATGAAATCGCGAGTGCCGATCACGATCCTGGTTCGAAGACCCTCGTAGTTGCGGTACATCTCGGTGTGGCGATACTCCGAGGGGAAGCCATTGGGTCCAACGTAGAACTCGGACGAACCCATGAAATTGGAAGCACTGCCGACAAGGTGCGGATACTTGCCGGCAACCCAGAACGAGGTGAATCCGCCCATGGACAGACCGGCCGTGGCGCGATGCTGCCGCTGGGCGATGGTTCGGAAGTTCGAGTCGGTGTGACTTACCAGTTCCGGGAAGTAGAGCGGAAACTGGCGGTGCGTTTCGACCGGACTGATATTGTAGGGACGGGGATAATCCTCGCCGGGGGAACGAGGGTTATACCCGTCCCATTTGACGACAATGATATCGTTGCCGCCAACGAAGCGGGCGATGTTGTCGCCGCCATACTCATCACCGGAGTCGTAACCGCTTCGCCCGCGGGGACCCTTGTTATACCGTTCGCTCCAACCGTGGAAAAAGTAGACGACCGGGTAGCGCTTGTCCGAGTTGTCGTAGTCAGGCGGCAGAAAGACGCGGAAGTTCCGTTCCTCCCCAAACACCTTACTTTCGTGCTTCAGGTCGAGGATCTTCGCTTCGCGGACCTGCGCCGCGGCGCAAGCGATCAGGACCGCCGAGACCGCGATCAACCGGCGCGTCATTAGAACAACAGCTTGAGCATCAACTGAATCCGGCGCGGATATCCGCGTTGACTGGTAACCAAGCCAAAAGCGGTGCTGGTTGGTGTCGCATTCGGAGCGTTGAACATCGGATGGTTGAATGCGTTCAGGAACTCGCCACGGAACTGGAGATTCACGCGCTCACGGATGCGTGTGTTCTTCAATGCCGATAGGTCCCATGTGTTGACGCCATCCGCGCGAACGTCGTTGAGACGGCTGGGAAACGTCCGGAAGTTATAAGCAAGCTGGTTCGCCGGAGTGCGCTCGAAATTGGCCGTATTGAACCAGCGTTCCACCCTCCGCTCACCAACAGGCAGCGTGATGTCCTTGATATCGCCCATGTGCAAGACATTACCGAAGTTGATGGGCGGGCCGCTCTGGGCGGTGTAGATGCCCTGGATCTGCCATCCGCCGACAAACTTGTCCGCAAAACCACTGGACGAAAGCCAGCGCTTACCCCGGCCAAAGGGCAGCTCCCATAGACCGCTGACAACCACCCGGTGAGGCCGGTCCTGGGTGGAAACGACGTACTCCAGCGGTGAAAGATAGCCATTCAGTTGGCTCACAGCCTGCATGTTCTTCGACCATGTGTAAGCAGCGTTGATGCTCCAACCAGCGGCGAATCGGCGTTCCGTCCTCACCTGCATTGCATGGTAACGGGCATAGCCCTCATAGCTTGTCGTTGTCAACGCACTGTAGTGGGAGTATTCCGGTCCCGAAAGAAGATAGGCACGCGAAACGGTTTGATTGGCAAGGTTCGTCCCTGGAAGCAGTGGATAGAAGGGACTGGCAACTTGCTGGGACAGGTAGTTGATGGTGGGATTGTCCCGGACAGGAGAACGGCTCAGGTGCTCCGGCGGAAGGGCCCTGAGGTCGCGAGTGATTTCCAGGCTGTCGCCCCAATTGCCGACATAGCCCAGTTCCACGAGGACACGCTGCGGCAACTCCCGCTGGACGCTGAACTGCCAGCGCTGTTGACGCGCCGCGCGGGGATCCTCGTAGAAGAATCGCGCGGCGCGGCCGGTGAAGGTGGACAATCCTTCGGAGGCGCCGGGCGCTTCCTGAATACCGTTCGGAAACGGATTGCTCAGGTTCGCGATAAACGTCAACCCGTTGTCGAGCGACGGCACAAACTCGGTTCGCTGGCTGAACCCCAGTTGAATCACGTCACCGCGCTGAGCTCCTAACGGTCCGAAATAGATCCCGTATCCGCCGCGCAGAATCGTCTTCTGGTTGAGCGAGTAGGCAAAGCCCGCGCGCGGCATGAAATTGTTGGTATCGCGGTTCCAGAGGGTGCGCGGCTGGTTGCCAACACCAGGAAACGTGAGCCCGCCGACGAGGCCGAACTGACCGGGCGCAATCTCGGCAATTGGGTTCATGGCGTAGTTGGCGCGCGCCTGAGCGTCCAGCGGGCTCGGCGTATTGAAATCGTATCCGCGAACGGTCCGGTCAAACCGTTCCGTGAGCGCGCCTTCGAGCTCGTAGCGGAGACCGAGATTGATCGTAAGCCGCGAGGTCACGCGCCAGTCATCCTGAAAATACGCGGAGTAGATCATCGACTGCGCGGCAAAACTGGCTTTGCGGTCGACGCCGCCGCTTGTCGGCAGACCAAGCAGCATGCTCGCGAGTCCCTGCCCCTTGGGTGACGCCGGTGAATTGTCGAACGGCCCCCTTGTCCAGTCGGTGGCAAAAGTGAAAGTTCCGGTCGAAGCGTGATGTGGTTCGTACTGAAAGTTACGGTACTGCCGCACGTCTCCCCCGTAACGTAGCGTGTGACTCCCTTGCACGGAGGTGACGTTTGCATCCAGGCTCTGGTTGTGAGTCGGGTAGCGCCACCAGTTGTTTGGAGTACCGCTGTAGCCGGCAATCACGATGTTGGGAAATGCCCGCTCGTTCGGGTCAATCGCGCTGGCGTAAGAGCTGGGGAATCCAAGACTGGCCAAGTCGAAACCTTGGCTCGCCGGCTTCGGGTACTGGTCAATCGACAATCGGAAGAAACTGTACCGGAGGTTCAGAAACGTTGTCGCCGAGAAATTGTGTACATCATCCACCGAAAAGCTGTGCTGCTTCCACTCGGATTCGCCGCCCGTCGCCAGGCTGCGGAACCAGTCGCTCGAATGGCTGAAACGCTTGTAGGTGTTGAATCGGGCAAACATCCGGTTCCTTTCGTTGAAACTGTGGTCCACGCGAGCGATGTGGTTAAAGTACCGGATGACTTCCGGGTCGTTGACACGGATCAGGTTATTGGTCGCGTCCACGGTTCCAGCCGCATTGGGCAGGGACCAGTAGTCGAGAATGTTCTGTGCGACTGGATTGAGACGGCTGGCCGGGATCACGTTGCCCGGCAACGGCTGGACATTGAACCGCCCGTTCCCGACGGCGGCACGCGTCGCTGGATCGTAGATCTGATACGAATTGCCGACGCGCAGGAGATCGGAGAAGTCGCCCCGGCGCTCAGCAGCCGTGGGGACGGTCAGTACGCCGGAACCGTAGGCCGCTCCCATCGCGCGGCTCTCGTGGATTCCTTCATAGCCGTAGGTGAAGAAGGTCTTGTCGCGCCCGTCGTACAAGCCAGGTATCTTCACTGGACCGGTCGCGCTGGCTCCGAACCGGTGATAGACGAAGTGGCCGCGCTCCTGGCCGGCCTGGTTTGCGAAAAACAGGTTCGCGTTCAGCACCGGGTTCAGAAGCGAATAGTAGGCGGTGCCGTGCAACTGGTTGCCGCCCGACTTGAGGGTCACGTTGGTCATGCCGCCTTGGGTGTGTCCGACGGCGGCGTCGAAGATGGCGGTCTGTACCTTGAACTCTTGCACAACGTCGGCTGGCGGGGTGTAACCAGCCATCAGGTCGCCGGCGCCCCAGCGATGGTTCAAGGCCGTGTTGGGAGCGCCATCGAGAGTGATCTCGCTGCGGTTGGCCTGGACGCCGCCGATGGAGTAGCCGACGATGTGGGTCGGCTCGAAGGGGCGGTCGAGCCCCGGATTCTGGGTATAGGAGACGCCCGGGCTCAGTGTCATGAGAAGGAAGGGGTTGCCGTGCGCGATGGGCAGTTCGGCGATTCTTCGCTGGTCGATCACCTGGCCGAGGTTCGCATTGGCCGCTTCGAGCAAGGGAGTATCCGCTGTCACCGTCACCTGTTCGGAAATCTGGCCGACCTCCAGTTGTACCGGGATGGTGACGCGATCGCCGACGCGAACCTCGATGCCGTCGCGACGGAAGGACTTGAAGCCCTGCATTTCGGCCGTGACGCGATACTCGCCCGAGACAAGGAAGGGGAGTTCGTAGTTGCCTTCCGTGCTCGACTGGGCCGTCACGGACACGTTGGTCGCAATGTTGGTCGCGCGGACTGTGACGCTCGGAATCACGGCACCGCTGGAGTCGGTGACACGGCCGAGAATAGCACCGCGAGTTTCCTGGCCGGACGTAACAGCCGCGAGGCCAAGACAAAGAACGCTAATCAGCGCGGGGAAGGATAGTCTTTGCATAATGCACCTCGGCGCGACGGGCGTTCTCAGCCGGGGAGATCTTCGCCCGTCCGCTTCTGTTTTGGACGATCATTCCACATAGTGGAATGTAATTCCACATGCGGTAACGGTAGTATATTAACGTAAGGGTGGCGTGTCAACCACGAAATTGAGGATGGCGAAGCGCGAGGGCGGCTTGGATACCGCCGAATTGGCGGTAGGCGATCGCGGATCCAGCGCAATGGGGTCGGCGCTGCGATGCCTCAAGGTGATGGAGTACCTGGCGGAGGAGCCCTTCGAGTACGGAGTCTCTGAGATCGCCGCGATGCTCTCCGTTCCAAGACCGTCTGCCCATCGTGTCCTCGCCACGCTGGTTCAGGCGGGGCTTGTGGAGCAAGACCAGGAAAGCCGATCCTATCGCTTGGCGCCGAAAGCGCTCTGGGTCGGCGCCGGCTACCTGCGTCATTCGGCTGTGTACCGGGCTGCGTTCTTCCCCATGCGCGATCTTTCGCGCCAGGTTGAGGGAACGATTCAGCTTGGCGTCGAGGACCGGGAGTGTGTGCTGTTCATCCACTCCGTCGGCCACCCGCCATCGGCGCAGGTGTATGCCGACGTGGGCCTGCGCCGGCCGCTGCACGCAACCGCGACGGGCAAGGTGATCATGTCCCAGTGGAGCAACGAGGAAGTCAAACGCCTCATGCGATCGCAACCCGAGAAATGGACCTCCAAGACCATCCTTTCCTTCGAGAAGATGAGAGACGAACTCAACTTCGTCCGCCGGAACGGCTATGCCGTCAACCGGGAGGAACTGCTTGCCGGGGTCGCAGTCCTGGCAGCGCCGGTACTGAACCGAGAGGGCCGAATTGAGGGCGGAATCAGCATTACGATGCCGGCGGCGAACTTGACAGCGGAGGTGGAGGCCCGTTACGTCGAGCGGTTGAAGGAGTCGTCCATTCGGGCCTCGCGCCAACTGGGCAACCGGTCAGGCATGCGCCTGCTGAAGAGATAACAGCCGGCCGCTCCTACATATACAGCCCGCCGTTGACGTCGAGCACGTGGCCGGTGATGTAGCTTGCTTCCTCGCCGGCTAGGAACGCCACCGCTGCCGCCACTTCGTCCGGCAATCCGATGCGCTTAAGCGGAATCCGCCCCAAGAGCGCCGACTTCTGTTCGTCCGTCAGCACCGCCGTCATGTCGCTTTCGATAAACCCCGGCGCGACGGCGTTAACCGTGATGTTCCGGCTGGCCATCTCTTGCGCGAGCGACTTCGTGAGGCCGATCAGCCCCGCTTTCGAGGCCACGTAGTTCGCCTGGCCGGGATTGCCCGATTCGCCGACGACCGATGAAATATTGACGATCCGCCCCCAGCGTTCCCGCATCATTCCTTGCAGCACCTGCTGTATACACAGAAACGCTCCGGTGAGGTTGGTCTTCAGAACCGCGTCCCAGTCGTCCAGTTTCATGCGCAACGCGAGCATGTCGCGCGTGATGCCGGCGTTGTTCACTAGAATGTCGATTTTGCCGAAGTCGCGCGCGGTCTTGGCGAACGCGTCGCGGATGGAGTCGCTCGACTCCAGATCGAGCGCGACCACGAAGGCCTCGCCGCCACCTCCGCGGATTTCCGCCGCCGCTTCCTCCAGTTTCTCGACACCGCGGGCCGCCAGCGCCACACGCGCCCCGGCCTTTGCCAATCGCAAGGCGCAGGCCCGTCCGATGCCCCGGCTCGCGCCGGTTACCAATGCAGTTCGTGCAGTCATAGGAATCCCGAATCTCCTAGAGTAGATCAATATGGCCTATAAAGACCTCCGCGACTTCATCGCCGCCCTCGAGAAGGCCGGCGAACTGAAGCGCATCCCGTTCGAGGTGGACCCCCATCTCGAAATCACCGAGTTCGCCGACCGGTCGGTGAAGCAAAGCGGCCCGGCGTTTCTCTTCGAAAAGCCGCGCGGTTCCTCCGTGCCGGTGCTGATCAACGCGTTCGCAAGCGAGAAGCGGATGCAGATCGCGCTGGAGGTGAACTCGGTGGAGGAGGTCGCCGCGCGAATCTCCGAGTTGGTGCAGATGCGGATGCCGGAAGGCATCGTGGCGAAGTTGAAGATGCTGCCGATGCTCGCCGAGGTCGGCGCGTTCTTCCCGAAAACGGTGAAAGATGGTCCGTGCAAGGAGGTCATCAAGCGCGACGGTTTTTCGCTGTTTGACTTGCCCATCCTCCACTGCTGGCCGGAGGATGGTGGCCGCTTCATCACGCTGCCGATGGTGTTTTCGAAGAACCCCGACACCGGCAAGCGGAACTGCGGGTGCTACCGCCTGCAGGTTTTCGACGAATGCAGCACCGGCATGCACTGGCAGACGCACAAACAGGGCGCGGAACACTACCGGAGGCGGCTGAAGGAAGGCCAGGCGGCACGCATGGACGTGGCGGTGGCAATCGGCGCTGATCCCGCCACGATGTACTCGGCCATTCTGCCGATGCCGCCCGACCTCGACGAGATGATGATCGCGGGATTCCTGCGCGGCAAGCCCGTCGAGATGGTGAAGTGCGAGACGGTCGATCTCGAAGTGCCCGCCAATTCGGAGATTGTGCTCGAAGGGCACGTCAACCTGGGCGAGTTGCGCACGGAAGGTCCGTTCGGCGATCATACGGGATTCTACTCCCTGGCCGACGAGTACCCTGTCTTCCACGTCGATTGCATCACGATGCGCAAGGACCCCGTCTACGCCACCACGATCGTGGGCCCTCCGCCGATGGAGGACTACTTCATGGGCAAGGCCATCGAGCGGATCTTCCTGCCGCTGATGCGGCTGCAACTTCCAGAGGTTCGCGACATCGCCATGCCCGCCGAAGGCATCTTTCATAACCTCATCCTGGTTGCGATCCGGAAATCCTATCCCGGCCAGGCGCGGAAAGTGATGCATGCCATCTGGGGTCTCGGCCAGGCGATGTTCTCGAAATGCATTGTCGTCCTGGACGAGGACGTGGATGTGCAGAACTTCAGCGAAGTCGCCTGGAAGGCGCTCAACAACATCGACCCGCAGCGCGACATCGAGTTCGTCACGGGCCCCATCGACTCGCTCGATCACGCCAGCCGTCTACCCAACTACGGATCGAAGATGGGCATCGACGCCACCAGGAAGTGGAAGGAAGAGGGCTTTACCCGCCCGTGGCCCGATGTGATCCGCATGTCGCCCGAGGTCCAGCAACGCGTCGGCGAGTTATGGAAGAAAGCGGGCCTTTAGGGGCATGGATGTTCTAACAGTCAAGCTCACCTCAGTACAAGCGCTTGGTCTCGCGGCCTTTGGTGTTGTCATGGGCCGGGGACTCAAGCGAAAGATCCACATCCTCGACCGTTTGAACATTCCAGATTCCATCGCCGGTGGCATGGTTTACGCGCTGATGGCGCTGTTTCTGCGCGACCGCTACCTTAACGTGGACTTCGACATGTTCCTTCGCGACGTGTTGATGGTGGGCTTCTTTACCACCGTCGGCATGATGGCCAGTCTGCGCCTGCTCCGCCTCGGCGGCGTGCAGGTGGCTATTTTCCTCGGCGCGGCGGTGTTCGGGCTGGTCGCGCAGATCGCGGTGGGATCGACGATCGCGCGGTTCTTGGGTCTTCACCCGCTGATCGGCGTGATCGCCGGACCGGTTTCGCTCGCTGGCGGACCTGCTACCGCGCTCGCTTTTGGCGGAACGTTCGAAAGCGTCGGCATCGAGGGCGCTGTCGCGCTTGGTATCGCCTGCGCGGTGTTCGGCATCGCTGTTGGCGGGCTGATGGGGGGCTTCGTCGGCGGCCATCTGATCCGCAAACACAAGCTCAAGCCCGCGGGCGAGGACGGCAGCGGCATACCGGTGGAGTTCGTCAAGAAGAAGGAGCCCGGCAGTTCGCTGATGACGAACGTGATCGCGATCGGGATCGCGATGGCCGTAGGCTCGCTGATCAGCGCCCGCTTCGAGGCGATGGGACTGACGCTGCCGAGTTACATCGGCGCGATGATAGCGGCCGGAATCCTGCGCAATTTCGACGACGCTTTCGGTTTCGTACGCATCAGCGAACAGAGGATGGAGGAACTCGGTAGCGTCGCGCTCGAATTGTTTATTGTCATGGCGCTCCTGACTCTGCGGCTGTGGGAGTTGGCCAGTCTGGCGCTGCCGGTGTTGGGGATTCTGCTGGTGCAGACGGCGATCCTGATGCTCATCTGCTGGCTGGCGATTTTCCGGCTGATGGGCCGCGACCACGAGGCCGCTGTCATGGCGGGTGGCTACTTTGGCTTCATGAGCGGAACCACGGCCAACGCGCTCGCCTGCATGGGCGAGTTAACGAGCAAGTTCGGCGCCGCGCCGCGGGCTTTCTTCGTGGTTTCCCTCGTCGGCGCGTTCCTGATCGATTTTCTGAACGCGTTGTGCATCACCAACGCCATCAACCTGATGAAGTAGCGCGCGGCTTACACTGAAAGGTTCATGCAGGTTGCTCTTGTCACCGGTGGCGCCGGGTTCATTGGCTCGGCGCTGGTCCGGACACTGCTGGCGGAACCGCACGTGAAGATCGGCGTGATCGACAATCTGTCGTCCGGCAAGCTGGGCCATCTGGCCGGGCTGGGCGATAGGATCGCGTTCCACCGGGCCGACATCCGGTCCTACGATGCGATCGCGCCGCTGTTTCACGGTGTCGATACCGTCTTCCACCTCGCGGCGATTCCGTCGGTTCCGCGCTCGATCTCCGATCCGGTTCCCTCGCACGAATCGAATATCGACGGCACGTTTCAGGTGCTGCGCGCGTGCGCCGACGGCGGGGTGAAGCGGGTAGTCTATGCCGCGTCGTCGTCGGCTTACGGCGACACCGAGGTTCTGCCGAAGACCGAATCGATGGCGCCGCAACCGAAGTCGCCCTACGCGATGCAGAAGCTCACGGGCGAATACTATTGCAGCGTCTATCATTCCTGCTTCGGACTCGATACCGTTTCGCTGCGCTTCTTCAACGTGTATGGTCCGCGCCAGGATCCGTCGAGCCCCTACTCCGGCGTGATCTCGATTTTCATGGACTGCCTGCTCGACCGGCGGTCACCGCCGGTCTATGGAGACGGCGAGCAGACGCGCGACTTCACTTACGTGGACGACGTCGCCGCGCTTTGTGTGAAGGCAGCCGGCGCACCTGATCGCGTGGCCGGCAAAGTCTACAACGCGGGCAACGGCAACCGTTACACGCTGAACGAAGTCTGGCGCACCCTTTGTGCGATCGAAGCCGTGGATATCGAGCCCCAATATGTTCCCGCGCGGACGGGCGACGTTCGCGACTCGCAGGCGGACACGACGGCCGCGGTCCGCGATCTTGGCCACGCACCGCAAGTGAGTTTGGAGGAAGGACTGCGCCGGACCCTGGAGTGGTACCGGCGCGAACGGAGTGAACCGTCTCGACGGGAGGTCCCATGAACTGTCTTGTAGCCTCGCTGCTCGCGGCCGCCTTTTTGGCGCCCACCGCCCTATCCTCTCCATCTCCCTTGAAGGTGGAAGACATTTTCGAACTTCAACTCGCCGTCGATCCACAAGTCTCGCCGGACGGTAAGCGCGTCGTTTATGTCCGGCGATTCGCCGACATCATGGCCGACCAGCGCCGGTCGAACCTCTGGATCGTGAACGTCGACGGGTCCGGCCACCGGCCGCTGACGACGGGCAACTACAGCGACGAATCGCCGCGCTGGTCGCCCGATGGCTCGCAGGTCGCCTTTATCTCGGACCGCGACGGCAAGCCCCAGATCTGGCGGTTGTGGCTCGACAACCGGCAACTCGCCAAGGTCACGAACCTGACCGCGCCGCCGTCGGGCATCGCCTGGTCGCCTGACGGCAAGCGCATTTCGTACTCGTCGCTGGTCCCCGAGCCGCCGGCGAAAGTGCCTGGCATGCCCAGTCCGCCCGAAGGCGCGAAGTGGGCCGATCCGGCGGTCATAGTCCACCGCCTCGTCTACCGGTTCAATGGCCCCGGCTATCTGAAGCCCGGCTTCCTCCACCTTTTTGCCGTTCCCGCGGACGGAGGCACTCCGCGCCAGGTGACTTCGGGCAACTTCCATCACGGTTCGATGGGACTGCTGCAGAGCGAAGGGGTGTGGAGCGCCGACAGCAAATCGCTGTTGATCTCGGCTAACCGGCGCGCCGACGCGGATCTTGAACCGCTCGACACCGAGATCTACGAGTTCAGCCTCGAGGGCGGACAACCCAAAGCGCTGACGGATCGCCGCGGGCCAGACAACACGCCAGCCGTGTCGCCCGACGGCAATCTAATCGCCTACACCGGTTTCGACGACGCCTACCAGGGCTACCAGGTGACCCGGCTCTACGTGATGAATCGCGACGGGAGTGGCTCGCGCCAACTGGCCGGCACGCTCGACCGCGACATTCGCGGTATCCGCTGGGCGGCCGATTCCTCGGGTCTCTATTTCACGGCGGACGATCTGGGTAACACTGGTTTATACTTTCTGCCGCTGAGTGGCAGCGCGCGGAAGCTGACCGGGAACATCGGCGCGTCGTTCTCGGCCTATGGCGGCGGCGGTTCGGTCACGGCCGGAGCCGGTGGGGTGTTCGCCACCACATGGTGCCGGCCGGATCGCCCCGGTGACATCGCGGTTGGAACTCTCCAGAGCCCAACGCCCAAGGTGATTACCGCGGTGAACGAGGGTCTGCTCAGCCAGCGCCGCCTCGCCGGGATCGAGGAGATCTGGTATCCCTCGTCGAAGGATGGACGCAAGATTCACGGGTGGATACTGAAGCCGCCCGATTTCGATCCGGCGAAGAAGTACCCGCTCCTTCTCGAAATTCACGGCGGCCCGTTCGCGAATTATGGCGACCGGTTCGACGTCGAGAAGCAACTCATGGCCGCCTCCGGGCGCGTGGTGCTCTACACGAATCCGCGCGGCAGCACCAGCTACGGCGGCGAATTCGGCAACCTGATCCACCACGCCTATCCGGGCGACGATTTCCACGATCTGAACTCGGGCGTCGACGCGATGGTCGCCAAGGGCTATATCGAGCAGGACAACCTGTTCGTCACCGGCGGCAGCGGCGGCGGTGTGCTGACTTGTTGGATGATCGGCCGCACACCTCGTTTCCGCGCTGCTGTCACCGTCTACCCCGTGATCAACTGGTACAGTTTCAATCTCACGGCGGACATCGGCGCGTTCACGACCAAGTACTGGTTCCCCGGCCTTCCGTGGGACCACGTGGAGCACTACGAGCAGCGGTCGCTCCTGTCGGTGGTGAAGAACGTGAAGACGCCGACGATGGTCCTCACCGGGGAGGAGGACTACCGGACTCCGATGTCGGAGTCCGAGCAGTACTATCAGGCGTTGAAACTGCTCGGCGTGGAGACAACCCTGGTCCGGGTGCCGGGAGAACCGCATGGCATCTCGCGCCGCCCAAGCCACCACGTCGCGAAGGTTCTGAGTATTCTGGGCTGGTTCGACAAGCACCAGCGGCGCTGATGCGGCCGATGGTTGCATAATAAGGTTTGGTGTCCGTCCATGGGCCTCTACCTGCAGAACCAGTTCGAGCAAAACTTTGTCACGACCTCGGTCGACTACGTGTTTAACTGGGCGCGCAAATCGGCCTTGTGGCCGTTGACGTTCGGCTTGGCGTGCTGTGCGATCGAGATGATCGCGGCGTCGACGCCCCGGTTCGACATCGCTCGGTTTGGGGCGGAAGTCTTCCGGCCGAGCCCGCGGCAGAGCGATCTGATGATTGTCTCCGGAACGGTCACGCTGAAGATGGGGCCGGTGCTGAAGCGCATTTGGGACCAGATGCCCGATCCGAAGTGGTGTATATCGATGGGCGCCTGCTCGAGCGTCGGCGGTCCCTTCAACACCTACGCGGTGCTGCAGGGCGTCGACAAGATTGTCCCGGTTGACGTTTATGTCACCGGATGCCCGCCGCGTCCGGAGAACCTGTTCTATGCCCTGATGAAACTTCAGGACAAGATCGATCAGGACACGACGCTGGTGCGCCGCCCCACCGAGGTCCGCCTCCACGAGGGCATGCTGGAAGAGTTCAAGAATCAGATCCGCATCGCCCAGATCCAGAACCCGGTGTAGGCTTCCCTGCCGC
>CAYPUQ010000042.1:20097-23814 GCA_964413655.1 uncultured Solibacteraceae bacterium
CGGCGCTAGTACCCCTAGACTGCACCAGTAGTACGTGCTATAGTTACTGCCACTTGAAGGGCAGCTATGACCGAACAAGGGGGAGAGCTAACTCTTCTATTAAAGCAATGCAATGACGGCGATAAGGACGCGGAGTCGCGGCTTATCACGCTCGTGTATCGAGAACTGCGCCGTCTGGCCGGCCATTATATGCGGCACGAGCGGGCGGGCCACACGTTGCAGCCGACAGCGCTGGTCCACGAGGCGTATGTCCGGCTGATGGGTCAGGAGTCCGCCAATTGGCACGACCGGAAGCATTTCTTCTCGGCGGCCTCGCGGGTGATGCGGAACGTTCTTGTGGATCACGCCCGCAGCCACCGCGCGGCCAAGCGGGGCGGTGAGTTCCAACAGGTCACGCTAGATGGCGAGATTCCGATGTCCGAGACGGGCTGGAGCGAAGTCCTCGCCGTTCACGAGGCGCTCGATAAACTCGCCGCGGAGGATCCACGCAAGGCGAGGATCGTCGAGCTACGCTATTTCACCGGGCTCTCCGTCGAAGAAACGGCCGACCTTCTGAGCGTCTCGGCGAAGACAGTGAAACGCGATTGGAGCCTGGCGAGGATCTGGCTCCATCAGGAGATCGCTGGGAGACCACAGTGACGGCAGAGCAGCGGCGGCGGGTCGAAGAGTGGTTTGCAAGAATCCTGGAGTTGACTCCTCCGGAACGCGAGGAAGTGCTGGCCGGTCTGGAGGGGGAGGATCCGGAAGTGCGGGCCGGCCTGCAGCGTTTGCTCAGCGCCGAACGGAAAGCGGGCAGCTTTCTGGAGACCATCACGTGGTTCGAACAAGAGCGGGCCGCCGATGCGGGAACCGGCGCGCCGGCCTTCAGCGATGGCGAACAAGTTGCCGGCCGGTATCGGATTGTCCGCTTCATTCAAGCTGGCGGGATGGGCGAGGTTTACGAGGCGGAGGACACCGCGCTGCGGCAACACGTGGCGCTGAAGACGATTCTTCCCGAGATTGCTGGACGCAGCCGGTCGCTCGAACGGTTCCGTCGGGAGATCGCGATGGCACGCCGGGTTACCCATCCGAATGTGTGCCGGGTCTTCGACGTGGGGCAGCACACGGACCCGTCGAACGGCAGCGTCGTAACGTTCCTCACGATGGAACTGTTGCAGGGTGAGACGCTCGGGCAGAAATTGAAGCGAGACGGCCCGATGGGGCCGGAAGAGGCGCTGCCGCTGATCGAGCAGATGGCGGAAGCACTGGCGGCGGCGCACGAGGCCGAGGTGATCCATCGCGACTTCAAGCCGGGCAATGTCATGCTTGTGCCGCGGAAGAGCGGGGGCGTGAAGGCTGTAGTCACCGATTTCGGTCTCGCGAAGAGCACAAGCGACGAAGAAGGCGAGCCGAGCCTCACCGAGCGCGGACACCTAATTGGCACGCTGCCCTACATGGCGCCGGAACAACTCGGCGGCGCCCGGCCTTCGGTGGCGACTGACGTGTACGCGTTCGGCGTGGTGATGTTCGAGATGATGACGGGCCGGCGCCCCTTTCAGGGCGGGACGCCCCAACAGGACCTGACGACGCGGTTTTCCGGCAAACCGCCAACCGTCCGATCCTTCGCTCCGGAGTTACAGCCGGAGTGGGACAAAGCCGTCGGGCGCTGCCTCGATCCGGCGCCCGAGCGGCGGTTCGCGTCGGCGCGGGAAGTGGTAGCTGCGATCCGCGAAGGCTCCGGCGCGCCCGTTGTGGGCGGGGGACGGCGGCGGGCGGCATGGAAGTGGTCCGGGCTGGCGGCGGTGGTCGCGCTGGTAGTGGCGATCGGTGTGTTTCTGTTCGGAGGTGCGCCGTTGCTCCGAGAGGAGCGCCGCGTGGCGGTCCTGCCTTTCTCCAATGCCGGTGGCGATCCTTCCAACCAGGTTTTGAGTGACGGCCTCATGGAAACCCTCAGCAGCGGGTTGTCCGAACTGAGGGAAGAACAGCTCTGGGTGATTCCGGCCAGCGAGGTGGTGAGCGCCAACGTCAAGAGCGCCGAGGGAGCTCGTGAGAGGTTCAAGGCCAACCTGGTTGTGACGTGGAGCGTGCAGAAGAGAACGGATGGGGTGCGGCTGACATTAAACCTAATCGATACGCGGGACCTTCGGCAGATCGGTTCGGCGGTCATCGACGAACGGTCCGGCGATTATCAAGCGCTGCAGGATCGCGCGGTCGGGAAGTTGGCGGAATTGCTCGCGGTGAGGAGCGCGAGGGCAGGCGGACCGGGTTCCGGGAACGCCTCGCCGGCGGCCTACGAGTCCTATTTGCAGGCCGTCGGGCATATGCAACGATGGGATAAAGAGGAGAATCTCGCTGCGGCGATTGGCCTGTTGGAGCAAGCCACAAAGCGCGACCCCGCATTCGCCTTGGCGCATGCGAGGTTGGGTGAAGCCTATCGGATGAGGTACGCGCTGGATAAGAACCGGGAGTGGCTCGACCTCGCGCTGGCCAAGTCCGAGCGGGCGGCGGCAATCAATCCTGGTCTTGCGCCGGTCCAAGTGACGCTGGGGCGGGTGTACTCGACGATGGGCGAGAACGATTTGGCGCTGGAGGCGCTGGAGAGGGCGCTGAAACTGGATCCGCGCAGCGCCGATGCTTTCAGTGCGATCGCACGAGTGTTCGACACAATGGGCCGCGCGGCAGACGCGGAGGCGGCCTTTCGGAAAGCGTTGGTGTTACAGCCAGACTCATGGCTGACGCGCAATACGCTCGGCAACTTCTACTTTCGCCAGCACCGTTACGAAGAGGCACTTGTCGAATGGCGGCGGGTTCTTGAGATAACGCCCGACAACGCCGTCGCATACGTAAACGCCGGCGCGGCGCTCGCAGAGTCCGGCAAGGTGGCCGAGGCACGGTCGATGTACGAGAAGGCGATTACGATTGCACCGAACTACACGGCCTATATGAACCTGGGCACGCTCTACTTCCGGGAGAAGCGGTATCTCGATGCGGCGGGAATGTTCGAGAAGGCCCTGGAATTGAACGACCGGGACTATTTGCTTTGGGGAAACCTGGCTGCCGCCTACTGGTGGGCTCCCGCAAAAAGAGATAAGGCGGCGCCAACCTACGAGCGGGCGGCGAGCATGGCCGAGGAAGCTCTAAAGCAGCGTCCAAACGATCCATTTGTGCACGTTGACCTGGGCGGTTACTATGCCAAGTCGCACAAGCCTAAACAGGCCATTGAAAGGTTGGAGACAGCGCTAGCCTTGGCGCCGGACCATCGGGAGGTTCATGCATGGGCGGCTGAGGCATATCAAGCAATCGGCCGCAGGGAAAGAGCCATTACTTTGATAAGGCGGGCGATTGCATTGGGATATCCGGTCGAAGATCTAGAACGTAGCCCGGATCTTGACGTGTTGTTAGCCGACCGGAAAATCGTTTTGAAGAGGACGCCGTAGTTGCGGCATAGGGAACTCGGCGGACAGACAAAAGGAGCAAACACGATGGCAGAGCACGAAGTGCCCATCAACGACTGCGACACGGACCTCGACGACCTCAAGGTTTACGTTGACGATACCGTCAGGTGGGCGAACAACACAAAGCGCAGGATCATAATTGTGCTTCCAGACTCGATTCTGGATCCGGATGACGCCGTAGACGATGTCGATCCCGGCGGCAAGACACAGGACTATACGGTGGTAGGAGGGAGTGGAAATACCCATCGCTATAGGTTTCAGTGTATTGGCCGGCCACGACTGG
>CAYPUQ010000043.1:0-23583 GCA_964413655.1 uncultured Solibacteraceae bacterium
AGCAGGGCGCCGCCGAGTCCCGCCACCGCGCCGCCCCAGTAGCTCGTCGTCCAGTAGTTGAACGCGGTCATCAGCATCGCAATCAGCCCTCCGGCGTACGCCCATCTGAGCGGGAACCACGCCTGCAACGCCCAGCAGGATGCAGCGGAAAACAGAACGGCGGAGAGCACCACGCCCCACCACGGGTGTCCGAACAACACCTGGCCGGCGGCCAGGAACACGCCCTGAGCCGGTGGATACATCGACACGTACGTTGGCTGCTGATTCACATGGGGGGTCTCGAAGTGCGGCCAGAATGGGTGTGCCGGGTTCGCTAGTCTGCCCGAGGCGAATGTATCGGCCGCCAGCAGGTAGCTAAACTCATCGTGCACCCGCGGCGTCGGATATCCGCGAAACTGGACGAACACCACCGCGGCCAGAAGCGTTAACACGCCGCAGACGAAAATCGCGCCGGCCCGCCGCTTTCCGGCTGCCAGCAGCAATCGCTCGCCGGCGCGGATTGCGCGGCGCCCCTTAGCCGGTCCGAACAAAAGGACATAAACGGAGAATACTCCCAGAAATAACAGGGACACAGCAGTGACAAATGCCGCGAAGAAGAGGGGAGACGGTCGATCAATCGAGGAAAAAACGGCGTCCATGGTGATTCGGAACTATGACGAAACCTGTCCTTGTGGCAGTGCGACCTTTCAGGCTACTATGGTGAAGCAACTTAGTGTCCGCGCGCATTGGTGGGGCATTCGGAGAGCAAACAACGCGGATCTCGGAGAGGTTGCCATCGTGACAAAGGTCGTCATCCAGATTCCTTGTTACAACGAAGAGCACTCGCTGCCGGCTGCGCTGCGCGACTTGCCGCGCTATCTCCCTGAGATTGGAAGAGTGGAGTGGCTGGTGGTAAACGATGGTTCGACCGACCGCACTTCCGAGGTTGCCCGCGAGCTCGGAGTCGACCATGTCATCGAACTGACACGGAATCAGGGGTTGGCCCGGGCCTTCATGGCCGGTCTGGAAGGCTCGCTCGCGGCCGGAGCCGACATCATCGTCAACACCGATGCCGATAATCAATACTGCGCGGCGGATATACCGAAGCTGCTCGCGCCAATCCTGCAAGGCGAGGCGGACATAGTTGCCGGCGCGCGGCCGGTGAGCGAAATCGAGCACTTCTCCCCATTGAAGAAGTTGCTTCAACGTCTCGGCAGCCGCGCCGTCAAGGCAACCTCGGGCACGGACGTCGAAGACGCCCCCAGCGGATTCCGGGCGATCACGCGCGAAGCGGCGCTGCGGATGCGCGTCTTCACCAATTACACCTATACCCTGGAAACACTTATTCAGGCCGGCCGCAACGGGCTCCGTGTCCGGTGGGTGCCGGTTCGGGTCAATGGGCCGCTCCGCCCCTCGCGGCTGGTGAAGAGCAACCTGGGCTACGTGCTACGCGGGATGCTCACCATCCTGCGCGTCTTTGCCCTCTACAAGCCCTTGCGCTTCTTCTTCTACCTCGGCTGCATTCCGTTCGCCGGTGGTGTCGTACTCTCACTTCGGTGGCTCTACTTGCGGATTTTCGAAATGCCCCTTGATGGCCGGACGCATGTGCCGAGCCTCGTGATTGCCGGCGTTCTCCTCCTGATCGGGTTTCAGCTTTGGGTGTTCGCTTTTGTCGCCGACCTGCTGGCCGCCAATCGTAGCCTACTTGAGGAAATCGCGATCGAGGAACGGCGGAAGCGCGCGGGCGCCCCTCAGGCGAAAGGCAGGAGCGCGAGCGCCTCTTTGTGAGTGGCGCGCACGGTGAAGAGCTGGCGCGGGTCTCCGAACCGATCGAGTGTGTACTGGCCCGGACCCCAGAAACTGTCCAGCACGGCGGCGATGGCCGGACGCAGCGCCTCCCAGGTCGAATCAGTGTTCGGCGCCAGCAACCGGTCGTTGACCCGGATCTCGATGTCTTCGGCGTTGAATTGTAGGCTACCGGCGAACTCCGGCTCCGTCTCGATCAGCCGCGCCGCGGCCAGCGCGGCGTTGAGCGCCTGCCGCAGCTTGTCCTCGACGGAGCCGTCCAACTCCGTGCGGCGCGAGTACAACATGCCCAGCCGGCCCTCGCGCACATCCAGCGCGTAGTGCGCGTCGTGAGCCACCAGTAGGACGCCCGGACCGTTCGGCACGTGACGGTAATCGGCTACATCGATCAGCGTCTCTGGCAGCGATCTGGATTGAATCCACCGGTGAAATACCGGGATGGCACCGCCAAGTTCCCGCGGCCATGGCTCGCGCGCAAACACCTTAATCTGAAAATGTTCTGGGTTCAATGCGGTATCCAGTCCGTATCACGCCACTGGTTGCGCGGCCAGCTTACCGTGGCAACTGTGTACCGCTTCGAGAAAGAGCTGAGCCTCTTCCACGAGCTGCCGCGCCTGCTCGGCGTCGTAATGGCGGTCGCGCCGCTCGTGGGCGCTGAAGAAGTACTGAGCGAATTTGCCTCCGGCGAACGGGTCGAAGAAGATCTGGGTGTCGTAGAACTCCCGGCGGAACCCTGCCAGGATCTGGTCCGGATTCGTCGCCGGAATCGAAACCGTTCGCTGCAATAGAGTCGAGGCTGCATTCAACATCGAGCGGTACGCGGTATCGACAGCCTTCGGGATGTCGCCCGCCTCCCACTGCAACTGGGCTTCGAAGACCTCGCGTTCGCAATCGGCGAGCTGGAAGTCGATGGTGGAAACCACTTCGCCGGCGCACTCGCCAACGCCCAGATCGCCGATCGTGTACTCGCGGGCGTCGGCCCAGTCCACGTAGTACGACGGATCGACGTCGTGCGGCGGCACGGTCATCAGGTCTTCGAGCATCGCCTTGCACGCGGCCTTTCCGATCCGCTTCACGTACGCCTGAAAGTTCTCCTCCGGCAGCCGTTCGGCCAGGTAGCGGCTGGTAATTCGGTCCACCGCGTCCGGGACGCGTTTCGATGGCACCGCGCCGATCGCGAGTCCGTAAGCGCCCGCATTTTCGGTCCACTGGCCGCCGAGCAGGACTTGGAAGTGCGGCACTGTATAGCCGTTCTTGTTCCGGCTCACACCATAGAAGCCGAGGTCGGCGACGTGATGCTGCCCGCACGAATTGAAACAACCGCTGATCTTGATATGAAGTCCGCGGATGGCCTCGTCCATCTCGAAACTCGTCGCCGCCAGACGATCGCGGAGTTCGGCGGCCAGCCCACGCGAGGAAGAGATGCCCAGCTTGCATGTATCCGTACCCGGGCAAGCCACGATGTCGAGTACCGTGCCAGCGCCCGGCTCCGCCAGTCCGGCCCGGCAGAGGTCTTCATAGAGAGCCGTGAGATCTCGCTGGCTCACCCAGCGGATCACGAAGTTCTGCTCCACGGTTGTGCGGATCGTCTCCTGCGTGTACTGGCGGACGATGTCCGCGAGCGCGCGCAATTGATCCGACGTGATATCGCCGAGAGGAAGTGCCACCGTCACGGTGGCGTAGCCGCCCTGCCGCTGCCGGTACACGTTGGTCTTATGCCACTCGTCAAAGCCCTCCGGCCGCACCGGCAGGATTTCCAGCAGGCCCCCGTCCTTTAGCGGCTGCTCCTGGAACTCGGCGACCGACGGAATCCAATCGGTCCAGCGCGGATCGGGCGTGAGCTTCTCGCACTCCTCCTGAACCAGCCGCTTGAATTCGTCCAGCCCGAGCTTCGACACCAGGAACTTCAACCGCGCCGTGTTCCGATTCTTCTTTTCGCCCAGCCGGGCGAATACGCGCGCAATGGCCTGCGCCAACGGCAGAATTTCTTCTTCGGGAACGAATTCGGCGAACAATTTGGCCTGTTGTGGCACCGTTCCAAGGCCGCCGCCGACATAAATGGCGAATCCCCGCTTCTTCCGGCCGTCCTCGTCGCGCACCTTCGCGATCGCCCCCAGATCGTGGAGCCGCACCAGTGCGCATGCCTCCGTCTCGCACCCGGAAAAGGCGATCTTGAACTTACGGCCGAAGTCCTGGGTGTCCGGATGGCCCAGTAGAAAGTACGCCGTCGCCTTGGCGTATGGAGTGACGTCGAACGTCTCGTCCCGGCAGACGCCGGCATAAGGGCACCCGGTGACATTACGAACGGTGTTGCCGCAGGCCTCGCGCGTCGTAATCCCGGCCGCGGCCAGCCGCCGCATGATCGAAGGTGTGTCGTCGATGTGGACGAAGTGAAGTTGGAAGTCCTGCCGCGTGGTGATGTGCGCGATGCCGTCGGAGTATTCCTCGGCCAGTTCCGCCAGCGTCTCCAGTTGGGTCGCGTTCAGGCCGCCAAATGGAATCTTGATGCGCTGCATTCCCGGAGCGTCCCAGAGGGTGTGCGGCCCCTTAGTCAACTCCTCGGAAGGATAGGTCAGTTTCTGCGTAGCCTGACCATCGTGGCGCTGGCCGTTGTCATAGCGCTGCCCGTAGGCGCCGCGCCGCAACCGCGTCTCGGCGAACACCTTCTCATCGATCTTGCCTTGTTTGCGCAGGTGGATTTCGTTCTCAAACTTGTCGATTTCCGCCGCCAGCGCGGCGGGGATGCAGTCGCCGAGATGTTGTTTCCAAAGAGGGTTGCTGGCTTTCATAAGGAATGCCCCGCCTAATGCGATATACCCTAAACTATATCGGATTAGGGGAGAATGCGCAAGTTCTATTGACGGGCCGAACTGGGACCATCAGAGCGACCAGGCGCGGCGGCTGTGGCGGCCACTCCGAGGCGCTCGCGCATATCTTCAGCCGCTTGCTCCCATGTTTCTCGCCACACCGTCATAATTGCGACGTCCACCCATCGGCCGTTCCAAAACGTGTGGGCTCGCAGCCGCCCTTCCTCCTCGAACCACTTCCCGATTCCACTACGGAAAAACATCAGACTGTCCTCGCTCGCTTCCATGTAGATCTTCCGGAACGGCCAAGTGAGAAATGCATAGTGGAAGGCCAGGAGCACGGCTTCCGCAATCAAGCCCGGTCCAACGGCATTCGGCGCGCCGATCGCCGATACGTACGCGAATCCATCCCGGAAATTCGGCGACGTAATCGCGACCAATCCAAGCGGCTCACCCGATGCCAATCCTTCCACGACGAATTGGGCCAGCACGCTCTCCCAAAGGGTCGCCGCTACTTTCTCCGGACTCGGCGTGGCGCCGCCGAACCGAACCCGTCCACCGGACTCGGAGGAGGTCATCAGGGAGTAAACGAACTCACGGTCGCGTTCGGCGAGCGGCCGAAGCCGCACTCGCTTGGTCTGAAGTGGCGGGCCGCCACGCCGCCCCGGCGGGCTTTCCGTCCCGTTATCCGGCAAGCGACACCGCCCCCGCGAGCACCAGCACGCTGGCCACGGCTCGTCCAAATGCCGTGCCGCCACTCCGAAACTGCGGCGCGGATCCTTCGCCGCTGTCTGAAACAAGCTGCGACATTAGGGGAAGCGCGCGTCCGAAGCCGAAACCGAGCCCCAGAAGCATGGCGCTCCCCAACGTCAGCCGCCCAAAGAGCACCGCGAGGAGCAGCACGTAAGGCGCTGCCGCCGGTACATAGGTTCGAACACCACTACCTAGCTCCACGCCAAACCGGTATGCGCCCGCGACTGGTCCACGACCAAACACTTCGGCCGGGATCAGCCGCTTAGCTTCGGGTAGTTTCACGCGCTGACCCAAGAGGCCGGCCTTGCTTGCCGCTACTAGCATCGCGCCGGCCACCAAGGCCCCCAAACGCAGGGTTTCCGGCGCCGGGGCACTAAAGCCGCTCAATGCCCAAGCGGCTCCTGCGGTGGTTAGCGACCCAGTCGTCGTTCCCGCCAAGAACGATCCAGCGACCCGGCAGTCGAACAGCGTCCTACGATATCCCGGTGGCAGCAGCACGGCTGCGCTATTCAGGCTTCATATCGAGGCCGACAAAGACAGCGCGGCTGCCAGACCGATGCCATAAGCCGAGGCGCTCTCGACTCCGAATGCCAGCCCCAGCCCCACCAGCGCCGCCGGCAGGAGCCAAGTCCAGACGAAGCGGTCCATTGTCTCTCCCGATCAGCCTAGTCGCACAGAGTGAGTTGGTTGTCGCACGACACGATCCCTTGGCAGATCGTCGGCGTCCAGGACGCCGCATTCGGATACAGCTTGTATCCGTCATGGCAGCGGAATATGGCCGACGTCTGACACTGGCCGCAAGGACCGACCTCCCACTTCCACGCATCGCGTGCCGGCGACCCGCAGATGTCGGGCTCGCGGTCGATGTATTGAATCGATCCGCGTGAGCCCGTGAAGTGCCAATTGTAGGAGGGATTGTTTATCGGGTCGGCTGCCTGCTCCTCGCACGTCGCGCAATAGAACGGGTCCATGTGTTCCGGTTGAAATCCGAAGCAGGCCTCGTTGCAGGTCCCGGCGTAGTTGTAGCCAGCGCAGTCCGTGTACATTGTGTAGTTCGGACCGGCCATGGCACCACCCAAGGCCACCAGGTCGTCTCCACGTGGAAACATGCGGTCCCGGAGCAGTTCCACGGCGCGCAACCCCAACGCGAAGCCTAGCGACGAGAGAGCCGCCGGCGGTTCTACGCGAGTGATGTACGCCTCCGCGACGGCGGAATCGACCTCGGGTCTGCGGCCCAGGCGGCCGGCCCCTTCTATGGTCGGAATGTCGTCGAAATTCATTCATGTCCTCCTTTGTTGCCGCTCAAGCCCACGCCGCCGCAGTCCGGCCTCGTCGCGGGCCGAGCGTCTCCAAGGTCCCGATCGGTATGGCCTTCACGATCACGCCGTTTTCATCTACTTCCAGCGCAAAGGGAGTGACGCCGATCCCCAGTTGTGCACACAACCGCGCTCCATCCTCGATCGTGGTCACTCCGCTTGGAAGGGTGACGGTTGTCTCCGCTCCGCCGTCCTTCCACGCCACCGCGATCCGTCGCCAGTCGTGTCCATTTCGCAGCTCATCGAGAATTCGCTCGCAGGACGGGCAGTGGGACGACAGCACCAGGATCAGTTCCGCGTCCCATCCCCGCTGCCCGTTCTGACCAGCCGGTCGAATCCGCCGCCCCGTCAGGTGCGAATACGGCAACACGTCCCGCGCCATCCGGCTCGCTTGTTCCAATGTCCGCAAACGCCAGTGCAGGCCGGCTGCGATCAAGGCCAGCAGGCCGATCGCCGCCCATGTCGCGAACCACATCGCGATGTCGAAGCTGGCGCGTGTATCCATTAGCGTCGAACCTTGTGCATCTCCGGCGCCGCAGCCGGTGCCAGCACGGTGAGCAGCGCCATCGTCATGGCACACAGTACGGCCAGCGCCTGTTCGATCACGGTTCCAGGGTTCCATGCCGGTTCGAACATCGCGAGGCCAGCCGCCGGGATCGCCGTCAAGCCGAAGGCTGGGATCAGCGCGGCCGGCGTCAGCGGACTGTCAACCGGCGAACAGCCGCAAGTGGCAGGCGGAGACTCTCGCATCAGAAGACGCATCAGGTAGACGAGAAACACAATCCCGAGGACGGCCGCCGCGCCCAATGGAACTCGCGCGTCGACGGCGCCGCCGAGAGCCGTCAGCGCCAGCGCCACGATTCCAACCTCGACGAGCGTCACGATGACCGCCGCGGGCCACACAAGTCCCCTGGGAATCGCTCTGTGGCCGCGAATTGCCTGCAAGAAGCGCCGCGGGTGGCGCACGTGCCCGGCGGCACTGGCCAGCAGCATCGCGCAGGCGAAGACACACGCAAATTGAGGCACGAATGAGCGCATTCCGCTGCTCTATTGGATGGTGAGCGACTTCCGCGGCGCCCATTCAACGCGCAGACCGTTCGCAATGCGGAGCGTCACCTCCGGGTCGACTCCGGGCGGCGGGTTGATCAGAGCCACAACGCTGCGGCTTACGAACAGCAGCCCGCGCCTTTCCGCCTTCGACCGGAACAACTCCCCGCTAATCGTCTGGAATCCGCGCGACTTCGGAAGGCGATCGAGTTCACTCGATACCGCCGGTCGGATGGAGAGTACACCCAAGCCGGGGATCTCCTTGACCACCTCCGGCACGCGCGGTACGGCCAGGACCGGCGAATCGATTGCCAAACCACCGCGGCGCTCGGTGAATTGCAGCGTATCGAAGACTTCCACCAGCCGGTTGGTCACCTGGCCCACCAGAGAAGTTGTCAGGCAACCCGCGCGCCCCTCCCAGGCGCCGACCGTCAGTTGCCGCCGGCCACCCGTCGCCGTCGGCAGGTCGATCTCCGCGGTCCTCAGTTTGCCGTTCTTGACGCTGAACTCTTGTTGTCCCAGCACCTTCAACTCCCGCACTGCACGCGCCGCACGCTCGACAATCGCCGAGTGTCCCGCCGCGTAAATTGAGAACGGGTGAGAACGGAAAAGAGACGGAACAATCGCCCAACCGGCGGCCGTTGATCCCGTATTCAGTTCGGCTTCCGCTTCGACGGATACTAGCGATCCATCGATTGCGAGATGCTCTACGCGCATGCCCACCTCCTCTGAGCGACATCCCCTTCTCGCTTCCGCCGGTCAGCATCGGACGCAAGATCGATTCGCGCCCAACGAATCGCTCACAGAATACGCTCAGATGGTGGCGAAGTCAATACTATACTTCTAAATATTTTTTACTTTTGGTTTACTCCCGGGCGATTCTTGCCACCGGATGGTTCGCGCGCCTCTCTCCCCGCGTTGGAGCGTTATCAGTGTTCGAGGCCTGCTGAGTTTGCGGTTCTGCAAATCCGACTCGCGGTAATTGACTTTCAAAAGCTTAGCGACGGCGCCAGTACCGGCCGTCCCTCGCCGTCCAGACGCAATCGCCAGTCGCGAGGCTCTTCGGCGCACTCCGGCAGCGGCTGCAGCGCGTAATAGTTCAAGCCGTAGGTCCAGTGGCGCCCCGGCTGATCGAGACAAATCTGCCCGCTCATGCGCTCAATTCGCCGCCACAAGTCGCGCGCCGACACCTGCTCGTCGAGCGCGGGATATGTCCGCACCTTCAGGTGAACCACCGCAACCGTCACCGCCGCAAACAAGACGCAGACCGCCAGGCGGCGGCGTCCGCGGTGGTCGATGAGCCACACCAGCGCCGCGACTGCTCCCGGCAGCAGCAGCGCTGTAGCGCTGACGCTCCACCCCTCGGCTCGCGACAGACCGCGCAGGACAGCCTGCGGCAGCACGCCCGCCGCCACCGGCGCCAGCGCCAGCAGGAGCGCGCAAGCCGCCAGGATCGGTCCAGCACGCCGTATCGATGCCAGTGCCGCGCCGAGCAGCACGGCCAATAGCGGAACCAGCGGCAGCAGGTAGCCGGGCAATTTGTTCGTTGAGACCGAGAAGAAAACGAATCCCCAACCGAAGCAGACGGCCAGATACCGAAGCCGCTCGTTGGCGGCGATCGTCCGCGGACGTAGCGCCGCCAGCGCCGGCGTCCACGGGAACAGCGCGCCCAGCAACACCGGCAGGTAGAACCAGAAGGGTTGAACGTGCTGCAAGGAATCGCTGGTGAACCGTTCGAAATGATGCTTCCAGAGAAACTCCTCGACGAACACTCGCCCGTTTGCCGCGTAGCAGAGCGCGTACCACGGTAATGCGACCGCCAGACCGATCGCGGCCGGAACGATCAGATCTTTCAACCGGCGCCGCCCGAACCACAAGAGCGGAGCCGCCAACACGGGCGCCACCAAACCCTTCGCCAGAACGGCCAACCCGAACAGCGCGCCGGCTCGCTTCAAACCGGTGCGCTCTCCGCGCACCGCCCAGGGCAGGCACAGCAGCATTGCCGTGCCGAAAGTCGCCGCCAGCGGCAGGTCCGTCACGGCGATCTGCGAATAGACCACCCAGCCGCCGGAACTACCCAGGACCAGCGTCGCGAAGAGAGCTGTGTCCTCGCCGAATTCACTTCGCAGGCGCCAGCAGAAAAGGACTAGAAACGCGATACCGACTAACGCCACCGGCAAGCGAGCGGCCCACTCGTTGTCGAGGCCCAGCCACGTCGCCAGCCCGATCATCCAGAACAGCAGCGGCGGTTTCTCGAACCACGGTTCGCCCCAGAGCCTCGGCGTGATGAAATCGCCGCTCCAGGCCATCTCCCGCCCGATCGCCGCATAGCGCGGTTCGTCAACGCTCAATAAGCCGACCGCGTCGATGCCAAACACAAACAGGAAAAACAGCAGAATGACAAAGAAAACGACCGCCGGCAGGCGGCCGCGAAGAACGGTTGCAAGCACTCCCTCAAGTATAATGAGCGCCATGCTGCCGAGCCTGCTTCTTGGGGCCTTGCTGGCTCTCGTTGGACCCTGGTGGACCGCTCGCGCCGACGTTAGCCAGTGCGCCTGCGACCCGGCCAAACCCGAGACGATGAAGGCCCGCGAGTGCAGTCTCTGCGTCGAGGCGGAGAAACAGCCGCCGGATCGCGAAATCTTCTTCCTGAAGGATATCAGTCCACGTAAACCAAACCGCTGGCTGGCCCTGCCGCGCGTGCATCAGCCCGGCGCGCACCCGCTACACAAGCTGCCACGCGATCTCCAGACCCGGCTTTGGGCGGCAGCCATCGAGAAGGCGCGCGACTTGTGGGGCGACGATTGGGGCTTGGCCTACAACAGCGACCAAGTGCGAACGCAATGCCACGGGCATATCCACATTGGCAAACTCCTCCAAGGCCTCTCGCCGGGCAATTACTATGACGTCGACGGACCCAAAGAAATTCGCGCGCCCGAAGACGGCCTCGGCATCTGGGTGCATCCCGTCAACGGCAAGCTCCGCGTCCACTACGGTGAGCACATCACCGAGACGACTTTGCTGCGGTAGACCCCGGCCGCCGCCGATGAAACTCCGTCTCCGCCTGAAACGCCGCCGCCAGCGACAGCACAGTGCGATCGCGATCCGGCCCGCCGGTAATCTGCAGCCCGATCGGCAGCCCGCCCTTACTGAACCCGCACGGAATCGAAATCGACGGCAAACCATACAGATTCCACGCCGCGGTATTCCTCAGAAACACCAGGCTCGGCTCCGAGCCGAGCCGAAATGCCGGACCCGGCGCGGCGGGCGTAATCAACACGTCGGCATCCCGAAACAGATCGGCTGCGGCCGTCGCTCGCAGCCTGTCCATCTCCCGCCGCTCGGAAATGTACTCCGCCGCCGGGATCGGCTTCCCCAGTTCGATCGTGGCGCGCGTGCCGGCGTGGTAGGCATCCGGCCGCCGCGCCAGCATCTCGCGATGAAACGCATACGCCTCGGCGAAAATCACCGTGCTGTACGTCCGCGGCAGCGGCGACTCGCCGGCGGCGGGAAGCACCGGCAGCTTCACCTCGCGAACGCCCCGCGTCAGGCGGCCCAACACAGCGGCGGCGGCAGCCATCGCCTGCTCCACCTCATCGTCTACCTCCCGCCAATACGGCTCGCGCACCAGCCCCACGCGCAGATCTCTCTCCGCCCGCACCGCCATTGGCGGCCCCGCCAGCACGCCGTGCAGGAGCGCGGCATCCTCGGCCGACCGCGTCATCGGCCCAACGTGATCCAGCGACCACGCCAGCGGCGCTACACCGTCCACCGGCACGCGGCCATACGTGGGCTTGTACCCGGTGATGCCGCAGAACGCCGCCGGCAGCCGGATCGAGCCGCCTGTGTCCGAGCCGAGCGCAGCCAAACACATGCCACTCGCCACCGCGATCGCCGAACCGCCGGAACTCCCGCCTGGCGAACACTCCGGATTCCACGGATTGCGGCTGGCGCCAAACGCGCTCGTTTCCGATGTGAAGTTGTAAGCGAACTCGTCCATGTTCGCCTTGCCCACCAACACGCACCCGGCCGCTTTCACCCGCTGAACCACGGTGGCATCAGTGTCCGGCACGCGATCGCGCCATTGCGCCGACCCCGCCGTCGTGCGCACGCCCGCCGTGTCGTACAGATCCTTCAACGCGACCGGAATCCCATGCAGCGGCTCCCGCGCCGCCGCCGAAGGCCGCAGCGACCGAGCTCGCGCGAGCGCCTCGTCGCCCATCACCGTGATGAACGCGTTCAGCCGCCCGTTCGACTTCTCGATCCGCTGCAAGCACGCCTGCGTTAGTTCCACCGGGGTCAGCTTCCGCCGCCGGATCAGCGCCGCGGCTTCAACGACGGTCAGATCCGCAGGATCGGTGGGCTGAGCGACGGCCAATGGAGCCGCCACCAAGCTTGCCACAAAATTGCGGCGCGATTGCAGCATGCCGCTGATTGTACCGCCCCAGCGCGAACTGGCGGAAAAGCCGATCGGCCCCGGGACAGTGCGCCGGCGAAATCCGGCGAGGCCGGCTCATCGGAACCGGTAGCCGACACCCGCCTCGACGCCCCGCGATGGGCTGGCATCGCTGTAGCGCCGAAGGTAGGAATAGCAGGCTCGCACCACCAGCCGCGCGCCCGGACTGACGATGATGCCTGCACGGAGCCCGAGCGGCGCCACTCGCGTCGTGGGTGTGCTCTCAAATTTCTCCGCCAGAACCGGCCGCCCTTGCTCGTCGCGGGCAACGATGGGCCGGAAGCGGCTTCTTTCCCGGTTGTGCTCGAAACCTGGTCCGGCGCCGGCGTAAACGGCGAACCAGTCGCGGCGCCAAAGCCGGACGATGGAGGGGAACATCGTTATCCGGCGAACCCGCGTGAAGTTGTCGCCGGGTCCGCCGGGTAAGCCCCCGTTCCATAGCCAGTGGGCTTCCAGCGCGCTGGCCGTCACGTCGAACAACGCGGCCCAATTCCTTCCCAACGGAGCCAGTACTCCACCGCCGGCCTGCGGCCGCCATTGACCGGACGGCGGAGGCGTCATCGGCACATTGCCATGCAAATAGGCGCCACCCAGAGCGAAAACCTCGACGGCGGGCTCCCGTTGCTGAGCGTCAGCTCCGGCCGTGAGTGTGGTGAGCAGGACGAACAACGCCGGTGCAGCCATCACATCCCGCCCGGCGGAAAGCAGCTTCGCCGCCGGCACTGCTTCGTCTTGAGTGTGTCCGATGAACATTTTAACCTCGACCGTTTCTTCGGCCTTCCTTCCCACATTGTGACTTGAAGCGGGAGAGGACCGGCGGCAAACTCAACCCGCTGGAGCGCGCAGCGCCGCCGTCTCCGCGCGCATGGGTTTGCGTAAAGCGGCTTCGATCTCGAAACCTTCGAGAAACTGAAACGGCGCCACACCGCGCCACAGCACCCGCTTCGGCCGTACCTCCAACTGGCAGGCGGCGCAAGCACGGGCGGTGGGCTGGTTGCCGGCCACCAGCAGCACCCCGGGCGTTCGTTCCACTGCGTTCCGGAATCGATACCAGTAGGACAATGGGATGCGCTGCAACTCACGTGCGGAAAAGTCGCAGAGATCGAGCACGATCAATCGGAACCCCCCGGAATGCAGTACAAGGTCGGTGGCTTTCAAGGCCTGATCGAGCCGGCCGTTGCATTGCACCCATAGCAGGCGGTCCAGATCGGTCCCGGCCGCCTGCGCCGTAGCCGGATCGAAAGCGTTCCGGGGATCGATCACCGCCGCCACCTCTCCGCCCTGCGTAGCCGTCGCCAGCAGCGAGTGTACCAGCGCCGTCCGGCCTGAAGATCGCGCCCCGGTAACCTCCGTGATCGCCCCGCGCGGAAGACCCGGGAGTAGCCGTCGCAACTCCGGGTGACGGACTTCCAGAACCGCCGCCGGAGTTGTGTCGCGGCGGGGCAGACGCGAGAGTGGAACAACCGGAGAGAGCATCTATATTCGTCTTTTCTTTGCCTACACTAAATTCTCGGCCGGTGGGAAACCCCTGTCAAGCTACACTAAAAATTCGTGGAAGAGGAACTCCTTACAAAAGGCTACGACCGGCGGCTGATGCTGCGCCTCTTGCGCTATGCCTGGCCATACCGCCACGCGGTCGCCGTGTCGGTGGTGTTCCTGCTGGTGGCCTCGGTGATGCAGATTCTCGGCCCACTGCTCACCAAGCTGGCGGTGGACCGCTACCTGACGCCGGGTGCGATAGGCGAACCGTTCACCACGCCGATTGACGGCTGGCTGTCGGCCGACCCCGGGACGGGGATCACTCAGATCGCTTTGCTCTACCTGGCAACCATCGTGATTGGCATGTTCGGCGAGTTCGGGCAGACGTTTCTGATGCAGCGCACCGGTCAATATGCCATGTTCGACCTGCGCCGGGAACTGATCCGGCATCTCCAGAAACTGGATCTGTCTTACTACGATCGCAACCCGGTCGGACGCATGGTGACCCGCGTCACTACCGACGTGGATGCGCTGAACGAGTTGTTCGCCTCGGGACTGGTGGCCATCGTCGGCGACATCGTGGTCCTGGGCTTGCTGCTCGCGGTGATGTTCCAGATGAGCGCCGGCATGACGCTGATCATGCTCGCCGTTATGCCGTTCGTTCTGATCGCAACGATCGTCTTCCGGCGAACCGTGCAGCAAAGCTACCGGCGTATCCGGCTGGCGGTGGCGCGGATCAACTCCTACGTACAGGAACACGTAACGGGCATCGCCGTCGTGCAGTTGTTCAACGCCGAGGAGAAGAGCAAGGGCGAGTTCGACGGCGCCAACCGGGATCACCTGGATGCCTACAAAGAGTCCATCAACGCCTACGGATGGTTTTACCCCGTTGTCGAGTTCCTGGCGATGTTGGCGCTCGCCTGCTTGCTGGCCTACGGCGGCTTTCAGATCGCCGGCGGCGAGTTAACCTACGGCGCGTTGGTGGCCTTCTTCCAGTACGGGGTGCGATTTTTCCGGCCCATTCAGGATCTGAGTGAAAAGTACAACATCATGCAGGCGGCGATGGCGGCGTCCGAACGCGTATTTGGGTTGCTGGACATCAAGCCGGCGGTGGTGAATAAACCGGAGACGGTTGCCTTCCCCGCCGGGCCGGCGTCGGTCGAGTTCGACAACGTGTGGTTCGCTTACAAAGGCGAGGATTGGGTACTGAAGGACGTCAGCTTCCGCATCGAGCCGGGTGAAATGATCGCCGTCGTCGGCCACACCGGCGCGGGCAAGACCACCCTGACCAACCTTTTGCTGCGATTCTACGACATCCAACGCGGCGCCATCCGTATTCAAGGCCGCGATATTCGCGACCTCGATCTGCGGGACCTGCGGCGTCAGTTCAGCATTGTGCTGCAGGACCCGTTTCTGTTCACGGGTGATCTGGCCGGGAACATTCGGCTCGGAACCGAAGAGATCCCGGACGAAGAGATTGTCGAGGCCTGTCGCCAAGTGAATCTGCTGCCTTTCATCGAATCGCTGCCGGAGGGATTCAACCGGGAGGTGCGGGAGCGTGGCGCCGGCCTGTCAACCGGGCAGAAGCAACTGATCAGTTTCGCCCGTGCGCTGGCCCACCGGCCGCGGTTTCTGATCCTCGACGAGGCGACGTCGAGCGTCGACACGGCCACCGATCTGTTGATCCGCGAAGCCCTCGAGAAACTTGTGGAAGGGCGCACCTCGATCGTCATTGCCCACCGGCTATCGACCGTCCAGCGGGCCGACCGGATTTTTGTCATGCACAAAGGCGAGTTGCGAGAGTTTGGCACGCACCAGGAATTGCTGGCGCAGCGGGGCCTATATTGGAAGCTATACCAGTTGCAGTACAAGGACCAGGAAACGGTCGCACCGGCCGGCGCCATGCTCGGAGCGCTGGAGCGGCAAACGTAATACCAATTAGTCATCGGAGGAATCGAACGAATAAATGCGGATACTACAGGTATTCTTGTTCACGGCAGCTTTGTTAACGGCGATAGCGGCGCATGCCGATCAAATCACGCTGAAGAACGGCGACCGGTTGACAGGCACAATTGTCGAGTTCGACGGCAAGGAATTGCGGATGAAGACCGAACTCGCCGGCGAGGTGAAGGTGAAGTGGGAGGATATAGCGGACCTTACCGGGACCGAGCCGCTCACGGTGGAACTGAAGGACGGCCAGCGGCTCCTCGGCCCGTTCGCGACCCGGGCGGATCGCCTGGTGGTGAAGACTGAAGAGGCCGGCGAGGTGGAAGCCGATCTGGCGGCCGTCGCTGGCATCCGGTCCAAGGAGCGGCAGGAGGCCTACGACCTGGAGATCGAGCGGCTGCGCAATCCGCGCATCGTCGATCTGTGGGCGGGGTTTGTCGACCTTGGCTTCTCGCAGACGCGCGGCAACGCCGAGGTCAGCACATTCACCACGGCGGCGGAGGCCAATCGCGAGACGAGCCGCGACAGAATCGGCGTGCGCTTCCGGTCGATCTTCGCTCGCAGCGACCTGGGAGAATTATCGGGGACGACGGCCAACGCCATCCGCGGCGGTTTGGGCTACAACCTGAATCTCTCGCCGCGCTCGTACGTGTTCGGCAGCACAGACCTCGAGTTCGACGAGTTCCAGGCGCTGGATCTGCGCTTCGTGCCCGCCGGTGGTTTTGGGTGGAAAGTCTGGAGGCGCGGCAAATCGTCGTTCGATTTGCAGGGTGGCGCCTCGCTCAACAAGGAGTTCTTTTCCACCGGCCTGCGCCGGACATCGGGTGAAGCTCTGATCGGCGAGGAACTGGTTTACGAACTCAACGACCGGTTTCACTTCATGGAGAAGTTCATTGTGTACCCGAACCTCACCGACCGCGGCGAGGTCCGCATGATCTTCGACTCCTCGGTGGCGGCGAAACTCAGCCGGTGGCTGAGCTGGCAGATTACCCTCGGTGACCGCTTCATCAGCAACCCCGCCCCCGGCCGCCAACGCAACGACATTCTCCTTACCACTGGTATCCGCCTGATCTTCGAAAAGTGAGCGGCGGGCGGTAGGGTGTGGTGTTCAAAGACCTGGTAAACCGACATTCGGCGGCTCGCGCCGCATCCTCGCCCGCAGGTATGCAAGAAGCTGCAGGATCAGCCGTACTGGCGAATTAGGATTGGCGATTATCGTGTGATATTTGGCATCGACAAACGACACGTACTGTAGATCCGCCCCGTCACTCATACCGCAAAGCCCGAATCGGATCGGTACGCGCGGCGCGTAGCGCGGGCAGCAGCCCGGCGAGGCCGGCCACCACTCCGAGTACTACCACCGCCACACTGAACGACAGCGGGTCCCGAACCGAGATCCCGAACATTTGCGACTCGACATACCGGCCGAGGGCCAGCGCCGCCAGCACGCCGCTGGCGATTCCGATGGCGGTCATCACCGCCACCTCGCGCAGGACGCCGCGGACCACGTCGCCGCGGAGAGCGCCAAGCGCGATACGAATCGCGATCTCGGCCGTCCGGCGAGCCACCATGAACGCGATCACACCGTACAATCCGATAGCCCCCAACAGCGTCGCCAGGCACCCGAACGCGCCCGCGAGAATCGCCACCAGCCGCTCACGGTAAACCGATTCTTCCATCTGTGTCCGCACGGTCTTCAAGTCGAACAGCGGAAGACTGCCGTCGAGTTCGCGGATCGCCTGCCGGACCGCGGCCGAAACCGCCGCGGCGTCCCAGTCCGTGCGGAGGTAGAAGTTCAGGGTGTCGACGACGTTGTCCTGCTCGTAGGGAATGAAGACAAACGGTGGGATGTCGTCGCGGAGCCCGGCGTGCTTGCTATTGGCGGCCACCCCGACAATCTCGATATTCGGTGTCACCCGGCCGCCGCCGAAGGTAAATCGGCCGCCAAGCGGATTGCGTCCCGCGAAGTACTTCCGCACAAACGATTCGTTCACCACAGCCACCTTCGGCGCTTGCGCGTTGTCGCGCTCCGTGAATTCCCGGCCCTGGCGGAGCGAAATCCCGATCGCCTCGAAGAAGCCCGGACCGGCCGAATTCACCTGGGAACCTGTGTATTCGTCCTCGCCCGCGGCGTATCCCTCCACCGTGATGTTGCCACCGCGATTGTTGCCCGACAGCGGCGCGAGCCCCGCCGCGCCCACCGCTCGAACGCCCGGCAACGCCGCCAGCCGCTGGTGCAACGCGCGATAGAACGTCAGCGCGCGGGGCGGATCGTACCCGCTCAGCCTTGGATTCAATGAAAAGGTGATGAGGTTCTCGGGCTGGAAGCCCGGACTGTCGCGAAGGAGATTGTTCAGGCTCCGCGCGAACAGCCCGGCCGCGATCAGGAGCACGGTGGACAGCCCGACTTGCGCCGCCACCAGTCCCTTGCGGAGGCGCACGGCGGTGCGGGAAGCCGTCGCGGCCGTCGCGGCATCTTTTAGCGCCGGACCGGGCTCGGACCGCGCGGCCTGGATCGCCGGGAAAAGACCGAAGAGGATGCCGGTAAGAACGGAGGCCGCCGCGGTGAAGATAAGCAGCCGCGCATCGACGGCGGCCGAGAAGACGGTGCGGAAGGAGTCGCCGGGCAAAAGCCCGAGCAAAGCCTCACTGGTCCACGCGGCAAAGAGCAGGCCGCAAGCCCCGCCGGCGAGCGCCAGAACAAGCGACTCCGTCAGTACCTGGCGAATGATCCGTGCGCGGCCGGCCCCCATGGCCAGCCGGATTGCGACCTCGCGCTGCCGCGCCATGCCCCGCGCGATCATCAGGTTGGCGATGTTGGCGCAAGCAATCAGCAGCACGAACCCGACGAGCACCATCAGCGCCACAAACGGCGTCTGCCACTGCGCGCGAAGGTCGTTGATGCCCTGCGCGGCTGGACGAAGTTCGAGCCGTTTGCGCAGGTACTCGTCGCGGAAGCGCTGGGGCGGGTTGTCGAGAAAAGTGAGGTCGTGTTCGAGCACGGGGCGGTAAACGGTCGCCATCGCGGCTTCGGCGCGCTCGCGCGTGAGTCGCGGACCGAGACGTCCGAAGATGTTCAGCCAGTGGACGTCGCGCTTGTCACTGCCCGGCCAGTTTGGAGCGAGGGCGTCCATCATCGCCAGCGGGATGTAGAGGTCCACCTTCTCCCCGCGAAGCACGCCATGAAACCCCGGCTCGGCGATGCCAATCACGGTCATTGGGGAATTGTTAATCCGGACCGTCCGGCCAGTGATCGCTTCGTCGCCGCCAAGCCGCGCTTGCCAGTAGGCGTGATTGAGAACCACCACCGGATGCCCACCGCGTGTGGTGTCGTCCTCCGGCGCGATCAGACGCCCGCGAAAAGCGGCAACACCAAGCCCGCGAAAATAGTTACCCGTAACGACCTCGGCTCGCGCGCGGTCGGGCGTGTCGCTGTGAGATACCGTGACGGTAGTCCCGGCCCGGGCAAAGACGTCGCTGAAAACCTCGCTCCGGTCGCGCAGGTCCTGATAGAGAGGATACGAGAACACGGTCTGGTAGTTATCGGCTGTACTCCATCCTTGAATGCTGCCCTCCGAACGGAAAATCACAAGCCGCGACGGATCCACCACGGGCAGCGCCCGGACGAGCACCTGGTCCATCAAAGAAAATATGGCCGTGTTGGCCCCGATGCCCAGGCCCAGGGAAAGGATCGCGATAACCGTGAAGAGCGGAGCGCGGCCCAGCGCGCGAAGCGACTGCCGTAAGTCGGTCCACATCACCGTGAGGGGAGTGCAAGCCCGCTTCCATCCGCAACTGGCTGAAACCAAGGGACGGCAACTCGCGAGATCGTTCGTTTCTGGGACTGGTTGTCCCGCGGCGAAACACTCCGTTCGCCGCGATCCTACGCGATATCGGGGAGAAGGAAGGTAGTCGCGGCGCTGGTCACGGCTTCGGCGGCGCGGTAGCCGCTGCGGACGGCACCTTCCATGGTGGCGGGCCAGGCGGTGCGGGTCCAGTCGCCGGCCAGGTAGAGGCCGTCGATTCGGGTGCGCGGTTCGGGGCGTCGGGCCTGTAAGCCGGGGCGGGCGGAGTAAGTGGCGCGCATCTCCTTCACAACGTGCGCGTTTACGAGGTGGGCGGAGCGGACGGCAGGAAAGAAATCAGCCAGCTCGCGGCGGGCGAGATCGATCACTTCCAGGCGCGGCATTGGAACCAGGCTGCGCGAGGCGCTGACGACGAGTTGAAGATAGTAGCCCTCGCCCTTGTTGAAAAACCACTGTATGGTGCGGTCGAGTAGCGTGCCGTGGGGCAGTTCGGTAATCGGGCGGTCGAACCACAAATGGATGCCGGTGATGGGCGAGTGCTCCCAGAGCGAGAAGTCGAGGCCGAGTTCGGGTGCAAGTGCGGAGACGCGTTCGAAGGGCACGGCGAGGATCACGGTCTCGGCGGCGCGATTCCCTTCCCCCGTACGGAGACCAACCACGCGGCCGTTCTCGATGCAGATGCGCTCGACAGCCACGCGAGTGTGGATGCGCACGTTCGCCATTGTGCGCCACGCGGAAGAACTATAGAGATCGCCGAGCGAGACCGCCGGGACCCCCATGTCCGAAGCGTCGGCGCGGGCGAGGAATCCGAGCCAGAAGGTCTGGAAGCCATGGACTGCGGCCATGCGGTCGAGACTCTCGTTGATGGCGCTGACGAGCACCTGGTTCCAGAACCGCGAGATGGCGCGGGGCGTCTGCTCCTTCTCGCGAAGCCACTCGAGCATCGTAATGCGATCGAGGTCGGTCCGCGTCAACCGTTCCCGTCTTAGCGCGAGCAGGCCGCGGCCGATCGCCATCTTGTCCGCCCAGTCGAAGCATTTGATGCCGAGGAAGGACTGGGTGAAGTGGAAGGGCGCGGGCAGGTTTCCGGCGCGGAGGATCGAGGTGCGGCCGCCAGGTTCGAGGAAGTAGTACTCGCGATGGAAGTGAATCAAATGCTCGACGCCCAAGCGCCGGTAGAGATCGAGCAGGTTGACGCAGCAGCGCAGCAGAATATGCTGGCAGTTGTCGATGATCTCGCCACGGGAACCAGGCACCGGGTAGGACGCCGCCCGGCCACCGAGAAAAGCGCGCGATTCGTAGAGATCGACTTCACAGTCTCCACTGCCGAGCGCCGCGGCAGCGGCGAGCCCGGCGAGGCCGCCTCCTACGATCGCGACGCGCCGCATCAGCCGATCGGCACGCGGCAGCGACGCCCGCCGCCCCCTCCGCCGCTGTTCAACAGGTAGTCGGCGAGCCAGACGATCATAGCCAGGAACAGCACGTAGGTGAGATCGGACATAGTCATAGTGTCGGGAAGTCGAGCCTGGATAACAAGACTCATTGGTTCCAGTACCCCTGCTGCCAGCCGATGACGATCGCTAGTACTCCAGCCGCAGCCGGGAACGCGGCGAGCACCGCCAGAAGACGAACGGGCCAGGAGAATGCGCCAGTCAGGCGAAGCGCCACGAACTGGGCGGCTAGGATCGCGACGTAAACAGAAGCGAAGCCCCCCATGCCGATGCTGCACCATGGGCAGTGAGGCGGATGCGCCTTGTGAATGTTGCAGTGCGCCGCGGCCCCGGCCCAGAGGTGTGTACAGCCGCAATCGTAGACTAGATTGCAAAAGTCGATGAAGAACACGCTGGTCACCACAGCGCCGGCAAGAAAGATCAGCGCACCGGCCAGCTTACCGGGCAGCATAGCGGCAAGCGCGAACGACGTTCTCGATCAGCTTCAGGCCGCAGTCGCCTTCGAGCGTCAGAATGGACTCCGGATGGAACTGCACCGCCTCGATCGGCAGTTCGCGGTGGCGGACGCCCATGATGACGCCGTCGTCCGATTCCGCGGTTACCTCAAGCACGGCCGGAAGCTTATCACGAATGGCGTACAGGGAGTGATACCGGCCCACCCGAAATCGCTCCGGCAGGCCTTCGAACACTCCCACGCCCCGGTGAGTTACTGCCGAGGGTTTGCCATGCATGGGATAGTCGAGCACGCCCAGTTCGCCGCCGAAGGCTTCCACCACACCTTGGAGTCCGAGGCAGACTCCGAAGACGGGTACCCCCTGGCGCGCAGCGTAGCGGATGAGCTCGGGGACCCCGAAATCGCCCGGACGGCCGGGACCGGGCGAGATGAAGAGCAGGTGCGGTGAGATCTGCCCGATGAGTTCCAGCGGGAAGCCGTAGCGGTAAGTCACGACGTCGGCGCCGGTCTGGCGCGCGTAGTTGGCCAGCGTGTGGATGAAACAGTCCTCGTTATCCACCAGCAATAGCTTGACACCTTCACCCGAGAGTTCTTTCGACGCGACGACGGCCGGTGCCTCCTTGCGCACCGCCTTCATGGCGCGGAAGAACGCCGTGGCTTTCTGCCGTGTTTCGATCTCTTCGTTCACCGGGATGGAGTCGTAAAGCAGCGTCGCGCCCACCGAGTACGAGGCCACACCATCTTTGAGGTGAACGGTGCGAATGTGGATGCCGGTATTGATATCTCCGCGGAGCGAGACCACGCCGACAGCGCCGCCGTACCAGCCGCGCGGGGTTTTCTCGAGGTCCTCGACCGCCTGCGCCGCCCACTTCTTGGGTGCGCCGATCATGGTGACCGACCACATGTGAGTAAGAAAGCCGTCGAGCGAATCGAAGCCGTCGGCCAGGATGCCTTCGACGTGGTCCACCGTATGGAAAACGCCAGCGTAAGACTCGATCAGGCGGCGGCCAATCACCTTGACCGAACCTGGGACGCAGACGCGCGACTTGTCGTTGCGGTCGACGTCGGTACACATGGTGAGCTCCGACTCTTCCTTGCTGGAACTGAGCAGTTCGCGGATATTGTCGGCATCGCGCATGGGATCGCCGGTGCGGCGGGCCGTTCCGGAGATCGGACAGGTTTCGATACGGTTGCCTTCGACGCGGACGAACATTTCGGGCGACGCGCCGACGAGTGCTTCGTCGCCGAACTGAATGAAGAACTCGTAGGGACTGGGCGAGGCTTCCTGGATGCGTTCGAAGAGTTCGGAAGGGCTGCCACCGTAGTTGGCGGAAAAGGTCTGGCGGAGGACGACTTCGTAGTAGTCGCCACGCTTCATGCCTTCGCGAACCTTTTCGACCTTATCCGCGTACTCCTCCGGCCCATGGTCCGAGACGATCTCCGAAGGCCCGCGATCGGGGGGCGGTGGAACCGGATCGCCATCGCGTGCCAGCGCGAGCGTGGACAGTTCGTCCATGTCGAAATCGTACTGGTAGCGCTCAATCTGCTCTTTCTTGCGATCCATGAAGTAGATATCGTCGCAGAGGAAGAGGTGGAGATCCTTGCGATCCTCACGCGGCTTCTTGAACTCGATTGGATCGAACTGGAAAAGCAGATCGAAGCCAAAGGCGCCGATGAGGGCGAGGCGGGAGTCGTCCGGGTTGTGGAACTCCTCGATCAGGGAGCGGATGACGGAAAAGGCCGACGGCTGGCGGCTGCGCTGCTCCTCGGGAAAAAGCGGCGGCAGCGGCTTGAGAGTGCCGGAGAGGCAGCCGGCGGCGAGTTCGAGGCGATCCCAATGGGGGTGCTCGGCCAACACGCGCTGGAACATCTGGACCAGCATTTCGCCGCGCAGGTTGAGCGGGCGGATCTCGATATGACGGCCGCGGCCGACGATTTCGAGCGGCGGGCAGACCGAGGCGATATCCCAACGCGAATAGCGTCCGGGAAACTCGTAGCCTGACGAAAGGTAAATACCACGGCGGGTGTCGAGTTGTTGGAGCAGACCCCGGAGCCCCTTGCGATAGGACACGCGCGACCGGGTTCGGGTGACAGCAATACCGTGCGGAGTCGTGTAAGACAGGTGCTTCATGCGAATCGAGCCGGCTGTTTGGACTCAGGATAGCATGCGGGTGTGGGGCGCATTCGCGATCGCCAGGCAGTGGGGCGGTCCCCAGGCGGTCCCCTGGGCCGGTCCCCCTGGACCGCGCCGAACGCCCCCGTCCGGCTTGCCGCAGCCTACC
>CAYPUQ010000044.1:0-14316 GCA_964413655.1 uncultured Solibacteraceae bacterium
ACCAGCCTGGCCGCGGCGGTATAGTCGCGGAGGAACTGGCGGGTTGGCGTAAACTCGCGCTGGGCGGCCAGTTCTTCCAAGCGGCGTCCGGTGAGGTCTTCCATGTGGCCCGAGAGTTCTTCCAGAGCGTCCTCCAGGTCGGGGAGGTCCTCGGTCACGCGCCGGTCGCGAACCGCTTCCTCGAGTTCGTGCATCATGTGGCCAGCGGCCGCCGCGAACTTGTCGAGGCCGGGCAACTCGTAGCGGGTCTCGCTGGGCGGCAGGTGCGACAGCAGCGCTGTGGCCGCATCGAAGATCTGGCGCGTACCGACCACCAGTGCATAGTACGGCTCAGGATCGCCGCGCCGCGAGGCGGGTTCGGTCAGCAGGCGCTGGAAGGAAACCCCGGCATTGGAGAGTTCGAGCAGCGCATCGGCGCGCGCGCGGGCCAGTTCGGTCTCGTTCACCCGGCCGTTGCGATATCGCGCCAGAACCAGAGCCAGGAATCGATGGTTCGCCCTGATCGCCGCCGCCAGACGCGCCGGGAACGACTGCCCCTCCCAGTGCGGCCAGAGCGCGTACCCCGCGACGAGCGCGATGAGGCTGCCCATCGCCGTGTCCACGGCGCGTAGCAGCGGCAGCCGCAGGTCGCCCGGCGTGATTAGGTTGAGCATCAATACGATGAACGTTGTAAGGAAGGCGACAAAGCGCGGGTAGCTACTGTTTCGCTGCGCGAACGTTACCACGCCGATGGGGAAGAGCAGCAGATAGTTGAGCAAGCGGTCCTTAACGACCACGTCGAACCCGGCGCCCACCAGGCCGCCCGTCACCGTGCCGAGCACACGGCCCAGCGAGTGGCTCCGCGTACCGCTGAAGTCGGGCTTGAGGATCAGGGCGACGGTCATGCTCACCCAGTAGCCGCGCTCGATGTGATAGAACCGCGCCACCGCCACGGCTGCCGCGATGGCCACGGCCAGGCGCAACGCGTAGCGGAGCGTCAACGACTGGAGGTTCAAGTTGTCGCGCAATGTCTCGATGAACCCGGCGGTCGGCTGCTGCTCCTCGGCGAGCATCGGCAGAGCGTGGCGTTGGTCGACGCCCTTGCCGAGCGATCGCGTCGTCTCCGCGGCCAGATCCACCAGCCTCACAACTGCCTGCAGACCGTGGAGCAGGTTTCGGATGTCGAATAGGGATTGGAGATCGCCGGCGACGCTCGGCGCGCGTTCGCGGAATTCCCGCAGATGGCTGGTGAGACCGGTCATCCGCCGGCGGATCTCTTCCGTCGGAACGTCGTCGCCGCCGGCCGAGATCGCGGGCTCCAAATCTTCCAGCACCTCAGCAATCTCTTCGAGCAGCGCACGGGCGCCAGCTTCGATAGCTTCCGATAGTGCGTGACGGCGTGTCAGACCGGCAAGCGAGCCCACGGCGAGGAGCGCGGAGTAGATCTGTTCCGCGTTGCCGTTCAGGAAGAGCAGGTCCTGGCCGGTGGAACTGAAGCCCTGGCGCGTACCGCGATTCTCCGTCAGCGTATCGCGCGCGTTGCGGATAGCTTCCATGACGGTTGCGCGCACTGGCAGCACGGGCGGCGTGTCCATTGCACTGTCCACCGCGCAGAACGCCGGCGCGGTCTCCTCGCGAATCAGCGCCGCCAGCGCGCGGTAGCACCCGCCGGTGGAGTCCCGCGAAGGCCCGTAGGGCCGCAACGGCCACAGCCAGAGCGACAGCAGCATCGACCAGAGGCCGCCCGCGCCGAGCGCTAGCGCGCGCAGCGCGGCGTCCTCGAGCCCGGCCGGAAACCCCATGGTGACCATCAACGTGGCCAGCACCGGCGTGCTGTTGTTGGCCGCCGTGTGCCCATACAGGCTGGCCATACCGCACAGCAGCGCGCCGGCGAAGGCTACCGCCACGGCCAAGGGTCCGCTCACCGCCGCCGCGCTGCCGCAGAACGCGGCCACCATCACCGTGACCGCCGTCGCGCTCATCGAGACGGCCTTCTTGCGGTAGGAGCCGCCGAGGTCGGCCAGCGCCACCTGGATGCCGCCGAAGCCCACCAGCAGGCCGAGTTCGAAGTCGGCGAACAGCCCGCCCACCCCGAGCGGGGCGATGAACGCGAGCGTCAGCCGCAATCCGTCTAGCAGACGGGCGCGGTGTTCGCCTACGAACCGGATCGGAGTGCGCATTCAGCAGGCGTCGATCAGTTTCTCCACGATTACAACGTCGCGCCAGCGGCCGTCGAGTTGTCCGTGCCGCTCGTACAGGCCGACGCGCCCGAAACCGAGCGAATCCATCAGCGCCAGACTGGCTTGGTTCTCGGGGAAGATGCGCGAAAGCAGCTTCCAGAAGCCGGCCACGCGCGCGGCGTCAATCAGCGCGCGCAGCACGGCCCAGCCGGCTCCGCGACCCCGGCAGTCACGCGCCACATACACGGACGCTTCGGCCACCCCGGCGTAACATTCCCGCGGCCGGTATTCTGAAGCGGCGGCGAAGGCGACGACCCGGCCGCCTTCTACCGCGACGACGATCGGGTGCCGCCCTCCGCACCATGAACTGACTTCGTCCGCGGTGCGGTGGCGCGTCTCGAAGGTTGCCACGCGATCGTCGATACCTTGGTTGTAGACGTCGGCTATTCCGGCCGCGTCATCCGGACGCGCAGTCCGGACCATCAACCCGCACATGTTTCAGAGTATCGTGAAGGGGCTACCGCCGGACACGGACGCCGCCGCCGAGGGTGCCGTCCCAGGCCGGGTTGTCTTGCCGCTCGTACTGACCCATCTTGTCCCAGTCCTCACGCGTGATGCCGTTGCGGTCCCACACGACCGCGCCGTCCTTGAGGGTCAGTTCGGCGTGGAGCGTCCGGTTGCCGCGCAGGCGCGCGCCGTAGACATCGACGAAGCCGAAATTGCCGTGCTGTAGCGAGAGTACGGCAACGTCGGCCACCGCACCCACGGTCAGATGCCCCAGTTCTTCGCGGCGGATTTGCTTCGCCGGATTCCAGGTGGAGCGAAGGACGACATCCGGAACGCTGAGCCCCATATTGACAAACTTCGACATCACGTTGAGCATGTCCTTCATCCCCGCATTCATGCTGTTGACGTGCAGGTCGGTCGAGATGGAGTCCGGCAGGAACCCTTGCTTGATGGCCGGGACCGCGTGCCGGAACACGAAGCTGCCGCCGCCGTGGCCGACGTCGTAAATCACGCCGCGCTTGCGGCCCTCCAAAACGTAGGGCCGGATCTTGCCTCTCTCATCGAGGAGCGGCACCCAAGCCAGGTATGTGTGCGTGTAGATGTCGCCGGCGCGCAGTTTCTTCGTGACCAGTTCGCGCCACGGCCGTTCCTCGGTGAAACGGCCGAAGTCCACCATCAGCGGAACGCCTGCCGCTTCCGCCGCTTCGAGCGCGCGGTCCACCGCCGTCCAGTCCGGCGCCTGGTAGTGCGCGGTCTTGATGCCGACGATATGATCGCGGTTGCGCTGAACGACTTCGGCCGTGGCCTTCGAGTCCATGTCTGTGGTGTCCTGCTCGATGGTGGTGCCGCCGCCCATGCCTTTGCCGACGATGTTCAACAGCGCGAGCACGCGTGTACGCGAGCGCTGAATCGTGCGCCGGTGGAAATCGTCGAAGTTGCGCCAACCGGAGGAGCCGGCATCGACCATCGTAGTGACGCCGTTGCGGAAAGAGTGGTCGTCCGGAAACACGGCGAGGTTGCCGGTGTATTCCGGCCCCTCGCCGGCGAACACGTGGACGTGGATGTCGATCAGACCGGGCGCGACGTACAGGCCGCGCACGTTCACCGTTTTCCCGGCGTCGGTGGCGGGGATATTCGCGGTAACGGCGGCAATGCGGCCGTCCTTGACGGCGACGTCGCGAACGGCGTTGACGTTGTTCTTCGGGTCGATCACCGTGCCGCCCTTGAGCAGCAGATCGTACTGAGGTTGGGCGGCGGCCAGCGACGCGAACAAGAGGAACGGAAGCAGCTTCATAGGGTGCATTCTATCGCCGATGACATAATCTCCTTATGCCTACCGGAGCGGAACTGTTCGTTCACTGCCTGAAGCAGCTCGGAATCACGCACATTTTCACGCTTGTCGGTGACCACCTCAACGAGGTTCTTTCGACGGCCGAGAAGGAGCGGATGGCGATCGTTCACATGCGGCACGAATCGGGTGTAACGCATGCCGCCGACACGTGGGCGCGGCTGCACCGCAGGCCGGCGATTTCGCTGGTCACCGGCGGGCCGGGCCACACGAACTCGCTGACCGGTCTCGCCACCGCCTATCAAGTCGGCAGCCCGCTGATCGCCGTCAGCGGCGCTCCGTCGACCGCGCTCGCCGGCCGCCAAGTGTTTCAGGTGATCGACCAAACCGGCATGGCGGCGCCTGTTACGAAGTGGACGGCCCAGCCGTCTGCGCCTGGGCAGATTCCTTACTTTCTCGGCCGGGCGTGGAACGAAGCGATCAGCGGACGGATGGGGCCGGTGCACCTGACAGTTCCCGTGAACGTCTTCGAAGGACAGGCTGCGGCGCCGATGCCAATGCCGACGCCGCTGGGACCGACGGTCATCGCGCCGGCGGACCGCGACGTCGGGCGCGCACTCGATCTGTTGCGTCGCGCGGAGCGTCCGGTGGTGATTGGCGGCAGCGGGCTCTGGTGGGGTGATGCCGGGCGTGAGCTGAACGAGTTCCTCGCGCTGTCCGGGCTGCCATATTACGACGTGACGCTGGCCCGGGGCTTGATAACCAATCCCGGCGCGCGCCACATGGGCTATGCCGATCCGGCGCTGAACAAGGCGGTGCGGAAGGCGTTCCCGGAGGCCGACGTAGTGCTTGTGCTCGGCAAACGAATCGATTCGCGGTTGGCAATGGGTGGCCCGAGACTGTTCTCGCCACAGGCGAAGTTCATCCAGGTGGATATCCATCCGGCCGAGTTGGGCGTCACTCGGCAACTGGAACTCGGCATCAGCGCCGATTGCCGCTCCACGCTTGCCGCGATGACGGCCGCGCTCGGCGGGCAGTCCGCGGGCAGCCATTCAGCTTGGCTGAAGACGCTGGACGGCTACCGCGGCGAGTGGGAGAAGGAACTGGCGTCGGCGGCGGCCGACGAGACGGAGCCCATCCACCCGGCGGCGTTCTTCCGGGTGCTGCGCGACCACCTGCCCGACAATGTTATGTATTCCTGGGACGGCGGCGATTTCGTCCACTGGGGCCGCGCTACAATGCCTGCCAATAACCCCGGTGGCTGGACCCGCCTTGGCCCGCTGGCCACCATCGGCTCGGCGCTGCCGAACTCGGTGGCCATGCAGATCGAGTGGCCCGACCGGCCAGTGGTGATGATCACCGGCGACGGCTCGCTCGGCTTCTACATCGCCGAGTTCGATACACTGGTGCGCTACAATCTTCCAGTCGTGATCGTCGTCGGTAACGACGCCGGCTGGGGATTGGAGCGGGAACTGCAATCGGAGCTTTGCGGCAGCACCGCCGGCTGCGAACTGCGGTCGACTCGTTATGATGCCGTCATGAAGGGCTTCGGCGGCGACGGCGAGACCATCGACACGCTGGACGATGTAGTCCCGGCGCTGGAACGGGCACTGCAATCGCGGCGTCCTTATGTGCTGAACGTAAACGTCCGCGGCGCCCGGTCGCCGTTCACCGAGTGGCAGCTATCCGGCAAGAAGAAATGAAACCGGTTTCGATTTCACGGATTATGATGAGGAGACGCCCGTAGAGGCATAGCCGATGGCCATCGATCCCCAGGCTCAAGTCACGATCCTGCTCGGCAAGATCAACAGCGGCGACAAGCAGGCGCTCGACGACCTCATGCCCCTTGTCTACGACGAATTGCGCCGGATCGCCAACCGGCATCTCCAGCGCGAACGCACCGACCACACGCTTCAGCCGACCGCGCTGGTCCACGAGGCGTTTCTTCGGCTGGTAAGCCAGCGCGATGCCCACTGGCAGAACCGGCTGCACTTCATGAACGTGGCGGCGACCGTGATGCGGCATGTGCTGATCGACCACGCGCGGGCCCGCTCGCGTGACCGCCGCGGCGGCGACAAGCAGCGCGTCCTGCTGGAGGACAACATCGCCGCCACCGACGCCCGCGCGCTCGAAGTGCTGGCGATCGACGAAGCGCTCAACCAACTCGCCGCGCTCGATCCGCAGCAGGCGCGCGCAATCGAACTGCGTTTCTTCGGCGGCCTGTCAGTGGAGGAGACTGCCGAGGTCATGAGCCTCTCGCCGGCCACCATCAAGCGCTACTGCAACTCGGCCCGCGCGTTTCTGCACCGGGCGCTGCGGGGCGGCGAGCCACCGGAAGCGTAGGCGCGGCGATGACAGCCGAGCGCTGGAAACAGGTCCGCGCGCTGTTCGATGCCGTCCTCGAAATGCCGCCTGCCGAACGGTCGCAGTTTCTCGCCGGGATGACCGACCCGGAACTACGATCGGAGGTGGAAGGGTTGTTGCGGTCGTTCGACGAGTCCGCCGATCTGATCGAGGAGCCAGCCGCGGCGCGGCTGGCCCCGATGCTCGATGCTTCCAACCCCGAATTCATGACGGGCCGGATGGTGGGCCATTACCGGCTGATCCGGCGCATCGGTTCGGGTGGCATGGGCTCGGTCTACGAAGCGGCGCGCGCGGATCAGGAGTACGAGAAGCGCGTCGCGATCAAGGTCGTCAAGCCCGGCCTCTACAGCCATACCGTCCTGCACCGGTTCCTGAACGAGCGGCAGATGCTGGCCGAACTCGATCATCCGAACATCTCCCGTCTGCTGGACGGCGGCACCACACCGGAGGGCATGCCGTACCTGGTAATGGAATACGTGGACGGCGTCACGATCGACCGCTTTTGCGATGCGCACAAACTGACGGTGACGCAGCGTCTCGACCTGTTCCGGCCCGTTTGCGACGCGGTGCAGTACGCGCACCGCAACCTGATCATCCACCGCGACATCAAGCCGGCGAACATTTTGGTGACCCAGGAGGGCGTGCCGAAGCTGCTCGACTTCGGGATCGCGAAGCTGCTGGGCGACTCGGTTGGCGTGACGACGCACGGGCTCACCGCCGACGCGGTGCCAATGACACCGGAATACGCCAGCCCGGAGCAGGTGCTTGGTCAGCCGGTGACGACGGCCAGCGATCTGTACGCGCTCGGCGTGTTGCTCTACTACTTGCTCACCGGCCATTCGCCGTACCGGTTGAGCGCGTGGACGGCGCCGCGGCTGTTCCACGCTATCACGGAAGCCGATCCGGAGCGTCCGAGCGAGGTGGTGCTGAAGCGGGAAGAGTACAAGATGCCGGACGGGTCGGTGCGCACGATCGATCCGGAGGAGGTCGCCGCGGCCCGGCGGACGCCGCTCGACCGGTTAAACCGGCATCTGCGCGGCGATCTCGACACGATCCTGCTGACGGCGCTCCGCAAGGAATCGTCGCGACGGTATCCGTCGGTGGAGCGGTTGTCGGAGGACCTGCGGCTGCACCTGGCCGGCCACCCGATTTCAGCGCGCGGCGACAGCGTGGCCTACCGGACCTCGAAGTTCGTCGCGCGGCATCGCATTGCCGTGTTGGTGGGCGTGCTGTTCACGTTGGGCTTGATTGGAAGTACGATAACAAGCGCCTATTACGCCTCGGTTGCGCGGCACGAGCAGGCCGTCGCCGAACATCGTTTCCAAGGGCTGCGCGAACTGGCCCGGTTCGTTCTGTTCGAGTTCGACGAAGCGATCCGGGCGGGGGAAACCGCGGCGCGAAAGTCGCTCGTCGCGCGGGCGCTGACTTACCTCGATCAATTGGCGCGCGAGTCGGCGGGAGACGCGTCGCTACAGAAGGAGATGGCCGAGGGCTACCTGAAGATCGGCGACGTACAGGGGAACCTCTACGGTCCGAACGTGGGCGAGGGAGCCGGCGCGGAGCGGAGTTACCGGCGAGCCGCGGAATTGGCGGCCGAGCTGGTGGCGGATCATCCGGGCAACCAGGAGTACGAATCCCTCATGGCCCGCGCGCATACGCGCTTGGGCGATCTCGTCGCGCTCGGCGGCGATCGCAAGCTGGCGCTCGATTATTACCGGCGTGCCATGGCCACCTATCAGCGGCTGGCCGGGACGGACCCACCCGCGCCGATGATGTTGCCGGTGATCGATACGGCGTCGAAGATCGCTTTCGTACAGTCGCAGACGGGTGATCTGAAGGGCGCACGGCAGAGCTACGAGGAGGCGCTGTCGATGGCTCGAAGCTGGCTGGCGGCGGAGCCGGAGAACCGCGACGCCCGCCGGTGGGTGGCCCTGGCCGAGGCGCGCAGCGGGGAGTTGCTGGCTCGCGACGGCGAACTGGTGGCGGGCCTTGAGCGTTTGCAGTCGGGCTTGGCGCGCTATGAACGGTTGGCTGTCGATAGCCCCGGCAACGCGACGGCGCGCCGCAACGTCTCGGCCACGTCGATGATTCTCGGCGACCTGCTGTTCGCGGTGGGCCGCCATCACGACGCGGTGCGGAACTTCCAGTTGGCGCTGGAAGCTTCCGAGGAACTGGCCGCGCAGGATCCCGGCAACGTTCAATACCGGCGCGACACTCACATCGCGCTGGGGCGGCTGGCGGAGGCACAGTTTCATCTTGGCCAGCGCGCGGCGGCACGCGAGTCTACCGTGAGAGCGCTGGCGGTGCTGCGTCCGCTGGTCCGGTCGAGCGAAGCCGAACCGTACGATATGCAGCAATACACCTGGCTCCTGCTGACGACTCCGTTCGCCGAATTGCGCGATCCGGTCGAAGCGTTGCCCTACGCCGAGCGGGTGGTTGAAGCCACGAATGCGTCCGATCCGGGCACCCTCGAGTTGCTGGCCCAGGCTCAGTTCGCGGTGGGGCAGCGCAAGGAAGCGATCGCGACCCTGCAGCAGGCGATCCGGTCGCTGCCGCCGCAGGCGCCGGGCGATCCGCCATCGCCTGTGCGGCGGGAGTTGGAGGAGAGCTTGGCGCGGTTTGAGGCGGCGGGGGGAGGACGGCCGCAGTGAGGCAGGCGCTACTCACATCGCGTATTCATAGACTCTGGTTAAAACCGACGAGACCTTTTCGTACCGGAATATGGGGCCGGAGGGGCGGACCAAGTTGTAGAGGGTTCAGCGAAATTTGCAGGAACCACGCCAACGCTTCAATTCGTGTGGAATGTGGAGGGCTAACAGCCACGGATGCGCTTTTTGTTCCTGTATGGGCACGGCGAGGATATCAAAGTTCCGCTTCTGCCGGGACGGCCAGCAGTTGATCCTCCTCCAGTGGACTCACAGCATCCGGCGGGGTAGGGCGGGGCAGGGCGGGGTAGCTGACGTGTGACGGCGATCGTCAGGCAAGTGATAAACTGGTTTGCGTACACCCCTTTCACTCGGCTGCGGATGCAATGGACCTTCGCCTCTTTGGACGGTTGTTTCTTCTTGCCGCGATGGTTGCGCTTGCAGTGGAGTCGAACGCGCAGACCGGCGCTTTGACATTCGAAGAGTCGCAGGCTTTCCTCAAAAATTACTGCCTCGCGTGCCACACGGACAAGGCGCCGGCCGGAGGATTTCGTCTCAGCCAAGTGGCCTCGCCCGAAAGTCTGCGCCAGGAAGCTCAGCGGTGGACGAATCTGAACACGCGCGTCCGGAACCACGAGATGCCGCCGCGGGGGTCACCGGCGCCGGGACCCGATCTGCGCGAGCGGTTCTCCGGCTGGGTAAACAACGCGCTGCGCGCCGAGGCGTGCGCCGCCGGGTTCGCGCCCGGACCCACGATGATCCGCCGGTTGAACCGCGACGAATACGCCGCTACGGTGCGCGACCTGTTTGATATTCATCTCGACATTGCGCAGTTGCTCCCGGCCGACGGAGCAGGTGGCGAAGGCTTCGATAACGCCGCCGAAACACTCTTCCTTTCGCCGCTGCACACTGAGAAGTACCTCGAAGTCGCGCGGTTCTCACTCGACTTTGCTGCCAAGGAGTTCAAGTCGCGCGCGCTGATTTTCACGGCGCAGCCCGGTCCGAACCTGACATCGGAACAAGCCGCGCGCCGCATTTTGGAAGATTTCCTGCCACGGGCGTTCCGGCGCCCGGTGAGGGAACGCGACATCGAGCCGTACATGGACCTGTTCCGTGCCGCCGGCAAACAGGGACAGCCGTTCGAAGGGTCCATCTTGTACGCGCTCCGCGGCGCGCTCGTCTCGCCGATGTTTCTCTTCCGCGCCGAGCCACCCAACACCAGCGCCGATGTCCGTCCGCTCGACCAGTATGCTTTGGCATCCCGGCTCTCGTATTTCCTCTGGGGCAGCATGCCGGACGAATTGCTGTTCGACGTCGCGGCGGCCGGCAAACTCCACGATCCGGACGTGCTGAAGAACGTGATCCCGCGGATGCTGCGCAACGACCGGTCGCTCAACTTCGCGCAGCGATTCGTCGACCAGTGGCTGCGCATTCGCGAACTGGATACCGACAAAGCGCCGGACGCTGAACTGTTCGCCGCCTACGCCACGGACGAGGAGTTGCGGTCCGACATCCGCCTCCAGCCGGCCCTGTTCTTCCGCGAGCTTTTCGTTCAGGATCTATCCGTGCTGAGCCTGCTCGACTCGAAGCACACCATCGCGACCAGCAACCTGGTGAAGCACATGAAGGTGGAGTTTCCGATCCGGCGGAATGCTTCGAAGCAGCCGCAATGGGTGGAGGTCCCCGAAGGAACGCAACGCGGCGGCCTGCTCGGCATGCCGGCGGTGCTGGCGGTATCGTCGTATCCCTACCGCACCAGTCCAGTGCTGCGCGGCGCCTGGATTCTCGATTCGATCCTCGGCACGCCCCCGCCCCCTCCACCGCCCGACGTGCCTGCGTTGGAAGAGCACAAGGAGGGCGCCGCGCCGAAGACCGTTCGCGAGCGCCTCACCCAGCACCGCGACAACCCGGCCTGCGCAAGCTGCCACGACCGGATCGATCCGCTGGGTTTCGCGCTGGAGAACTACGACGTGATCGGCCGCTGGCGCGACGAGGAGAACGGCGTCCCGGTGGACAACAGGGCGGAATTTCCCGACGGGGCCAAGGTCCAGGGACCCGACCAGCTAAAGGCGGTGCTGCTCGAGCGGAAGGACCTGTTCCTGCGCAACCTCACCGCCAAGATGCTCGGCTACGCGCTCGGACGTGGATTGACGCTATCCGATTCATGTACTGTAGATAACATCGTGGCCCAGTTGAAGGAGAACGACTACCGGGCGCACGCGCTGATCGAGGCGATTGTTCTGAGCGCGCCGTTCCGGTACCAGACGCCCGCCGCGCCCCCGGCGCCAAGCCCGGTGTTGCGAAGCCAGAAGGAGTAAGAAGAGCCATGACGACGCGAAAATTCACCATGTCCCGCCGCACGATGCTGCGCGGTGTTGGTGTCAGTCTCGGCCTGCCGTGGCTGGAGGCGATGGTTCCCACGACGGTGCTAGCCTCATCGAAGATTCCGAAGCCGCCGGTCCGGATGGCCGCGCTCTACGTGCCGAATGGCGTGAACGTCAGGCAGTGGTGGCCCGAGGGCCAAGGCCGCGACTTCCAGCTCTCGCCAACTTTGGAGCCTCTCGCTGACCTGAAGAACGAGATCGTGGTGTTTGAGAATTTGTGGAACGAAGCCTCGAAAGGCGGCGACGGCCACTACGTCAAGGAAGCGGCGATCCTCACTTGCACAACCATCAAGAAGACGCCCGGCGCTGATATCCGCAATGGGACGTCGGTCGACCAGATGGCCGCCAAGAGGTCCGGCGAGCATACTCCGCTGCCGTCGCTCGAACTCGGCGTAACGCCGGTAGCCATCGGCGTCGACGCAGTGGTGGGCTATACGCGAATCTACGGTTCTCACATCGCCTGGAGCAATCCGACGACGCCGCTCGCGCGGGAGATCAATCCTCGCTCGGTCTATGAACGGTTGTTCCGTGCGTCGGCGGGATTGGAGGGCGACACGGCCAAGATGGACGCGCTCCTGCTCGACCGCGTGCTCGGCGACGCGAAGCGGCTGCGCGCCGAAGTGGGCGCCGCCGACCGTGTCCGGATCGACGAGTACCTTTCGCTGGTCCGTTCGCTCGAGGAGCGGGTACAGCGCGCCGGCAGCGGCGAGCGCCGCCAGTGGAAGCCTCGGGCTCCCATCGACCCGAAGACCCCGCCCACCGATCAGCCGCGGGATCACGCCGAACACGTCCGGCTGATGCTCGACATGATCGCTGTCGCGTTTCAGAGCGATACTACTCGCGTCGCCACGTTCATGTTCGGCAACGCGGTGAGCAACGTCAGCTTCCGCTTCCTGGACGGCGTGAGCGCCGGCCACCACGACGTTTCGCACCATCAGAAGGACGATGACAAGCTGCGGCAGTACTATCTGATCAGCCGCTGGCACGTGGCGCAGTACGCCTATCTTCTTGGCAAACTGCGCGAGATGAAGGAGGGCGAGTCCACCGTCCTCGACAATTCGATGGTGCTGTTCGCCTCGGCACTGAGCGACGGCGACCGGCACGATCCGCGCAAACTGCCGCTGGTGCTCGGCGGCCGCGGCGGGGGCCGCATCGACACCGGCCGTCACCTCGTCTATAGCGAGGATTCGCCGCTGGCCAACCTGTATGTCTCGATGCTCGACGCGTTCGGCGCGCCGGTGGAGCGCTTCGCCGATAGCACCGGTCCGCTGTCGGGGTTGATGCGCGATTCGTCGTGAGGCGGCCGTGAAGAGCGTCCTCCTCGGCGTAGGATTCCTGCTCCTGTCCGGGCTGCCGCTAGCGGCCGGGGACATCGGCGGCATCTGGATCGGCCAGATACCCGGACGGAACAACACCTTTCAGGACGTGGCGTTTCAGTTCAATCAGAATGGCGCAAAGCTCGAAGGGAAACTCTACGGCGATTTCGGCAGCACCCGCATCGTCGAGGGCACAGTGTCGGCGGGTGGGGTGAGTTTCGTCGTCGTCGCGCGGGAGCAGGCCGGCAACCAGATCAACGAATCGCGCCTCCGCTTTACCGGCTGCTTTCAGAATGGCGAGTTGGAACTGACCCGCGAGCGCGAAAGTTCGACCAATGCCGGGAACAGCGGCGGCGTTCAGATGCGAAACAACGCCGCGCAGACTTTCCGCCTGAAGCGCCTTCTCTAAGTGGGCATGCACCCGACACGACGATCCTTTCTGAAAACCGCCGGCTTTGGAGCGGCTGCGCCGGCGATCCTCCGGGCACAGAAGGAGACCAAGCCGAACTTCGTCATCATCTTTCTCGACGACTCCGGCTGGGCGGACTTCCGTCCGTTCGGCCAGCCCGCCTATCCAACGCCGAACGCGCGGCGGCTCGCCAGCCAAGGATGCCGGTTCACGAATTTCTACGTGCCGCAGGCTGTTTGTTCGGCGTCCCGGTCGGCGCTGTTGAGCGGATGCTACCCCGGCCGCACGAAGGTCTTCGGCGCTCATGGCCCTCGCGCTCGCGGACTGGAACCGGAGTTCGCTACGATGGGCGAGGTACTGAAGGGCGCCGGTTACACCACCGGAAGCTTCGGCAAGTGGCACATCGGCGATCAGCCCGACACGCGGCCACCGGCGCGCGGATTCGACGAGTCGAGCGGGCTCATGTACTCCAACGATATGTGGGAGTTCCACCCGCAGAATCCGCAGAACTACGCGAAGTACCCGCTACAGTTCTGGCGGAATGGCGAAATCCAGATCGAACGGGTGACGCCGGAGCATCAGCCGATGCTGACAAGGTGGTCCACCGAGCATGCCGTCGATTTCATCGGGCGCAACCGGTCCAACCCGTTCCTGTGCTACGTCCCGCACTCAATGCCGCATGTGCCGTTGTTCTGCAGCGACAAGTTCCGGGGTAAGTCCGGTGCCGGACTGTATGGCGATGTCATGATGGAGATCGACTGGTCGGTCGGCGAGATCGCCAGGGCGTTGAAATCCGCTGGTGTGGAGAACAACACCTTCGTCCTCTTCACATCGGACAACGGACCGTGGACTTCCTACGGGAACCATTCCGGCTCGACGCCGTACCGCGAGGCCAAGGGTACGGGCTTCGACGGGGGAATCCGCAGCGCCTGCACGGTGCGGTTTCCGGGCCGCATCAAGAGCGGTACGGTTTCGAAGCGCACGTGGTGTACGCTCGATTTGCTGCCCACCATCGCGCACTTGGCGGGTGCGCCGCCGCCGCGCAATCCTGTCGATGGCAAGAACGTCTGGGACCTGATCTCCGGCAAGCCCGGCGCGGTGAACCCGAACGATTACTATCCGTTCTCGGCGGGAAGGAACTTCGAGGGCGTCATCAGTGGTGACGGCCGCTGGAAGCTGCATTTGCCGCATCAGTACCGGACGCTGGTGAGCGCCGGGAACGACGGCAGACCCGGCGAATACCG
>CAYPUQ010000044.1:14416-23432 GCA_964413655.1 uncultured Solibacteraceae bacterium
TGGCCGGCCTTGTGCCAGGAGAGCGCGAAGGAAACGGGGCCGGGCATCGCCTGAATCGCGACGACACCTTGGAGAAAGTCGCCTTCCGCCGCCGGCAGACGGTCCGTGAGCGTGAAGACACCGCCGCCGCGGTTGCGGGCAAACACCATGCGCGGGTTCGCCTCGGAGCCCTTGCCTTGCGTGGCGAGGATATCGAGGAGGCCGTCGTTGTCGGTGTCGCCGAACGCGGCGAAGTTGTGGAACGGCGAGCCGAACATTACGCGCTCCCACAATCCGCCGGGCGAGCCGGGATTGCGGTACCACCATCCGCCGGTGACGATGTCGCGGCGGCCATCGCCGTCGAGGTCGGCGGCGTCGATGAAGACGGAGCGCCAAGGCTTCACCTCATCGATCAAGTGGCGGCGCCACTGGTCGAGCGGCAGCTTCGCGGCGGCGGCCCGCGGATTGCCGTTATTGATAAGCACGTCGATGCGCGGGGTGTCGTGGTTGTAGGGTTTGTTGAGGATGTCGAGGTCGCCGTCGCCATCGAGGTCGGCCAGTCGGCCTTCATGGACGCCGACTCCGCGCGCCACGACGGTCTTGGTGAAGTTGCCCTTGCCGTCGCCGTAGAAGATCCACGAGGTAGGATGCGGGTTGTTGGGGCCGGGCGTGCCGTGAATCCACTTCCCCATCTCGCCGCAGTAGATGTCGAGGTGGCCGTCGCCGTCCACGTCGGCGATTTGGAGGGTGTGGCCGTGAACCACGTCGTGGTTGAGCAGGTCGCGTGGTATCCATTTGTCGTCGCGGTGCTGATACCAGCGCAGACGGCCGATGCCGTCGCCGATCACGAACACCACCTCGGCCCAGCCGCCGGGAATGAGTTGCCCGGCCGCGGCGCGAGAGAAGGGCACGGAGGCGTCGATGACGTGTTCGCGGAAGGTGTAGCCCGAGACATGTTCGAACCAGCGCCCGCCGCCGACGATGTCGACCTTGCCGTCGCCATTCACGTCGAAGGCGGCGATCCCTTCCATTTCGCCCGAGGGCCAGGAGTAGACTTCGTGCGTCGCCCACGGCTCTTCCTGTTTCGGGTTGGCGGGGATGGGCGCGAGGAACAGCTTGCGGGCGCCCTGGTTCCAGAAGACAAGCTCGGCGCGGCCATCGCCGGTGAAATCGGCGATGGCCTGGTCGTGGTGTTTGCGCCCGCCACCGTTCTTGATGATCCGGCGCTTCCATGCCACGTGCGGGCTGAACTCGGGATAGGGGTTTTCCCACCACCAGACTTCGTTGGAACCGGCATCGCCGCCGAAGATAAGGTCGAGGTCGCCGTCGCCGTCGATGTCGTAGGCGACGCCGCCCGCTTCGATGCGCAGTTGAGTGTTGTCGATCGCGTAGCGCTGCCAGCCGGTGGCCATGCGGCGGAGCCAGACGACGGACGGGCTACCAGTGCGTTCGGTGAGGATGATGTCGGCGGCGCCGTCGTTATCGAGGTCGGCGGCAAGCGCGGCGGTCTGCTGCCGGACGTGGAAAGGCCCAGGCAGATCGCCCCAACGGCTGGAGAGCCGCGTGAATCCCGCCTGGGCGGACAGGAGCGCCGATGTGAGAAGGAGCAGCGTCGCGATCCGCATACCCCGGACTATATCAGCACCGGGATGGTGTCCGCGCCTTACTTGTACGCCGAGTACAAATGGTCTTTCGATGACTGGAGGGCCTTCAGGTGCCGGATGAACCCGCTCGCCAGGGTGCTGTGGGCGGCTCCTCCACCCGCCGCCGCGCGGTTGGCTTGCTTGTTCGCGTGGGCCAGCGACAGATAGATTTCCTTGTCTACGTCCAGAAGGTACGCCCGCAGCAGACTCTGGCAGTCGGCCGCGTCCAGCGCTGAGCACTTCGCGGCCAGCGTGCGGAAGGGGAACCTCCGCCACTCTCCGTACGGGGCCACCCAGCCGTCGAACGGCAGCCTGCCTTGCGTGTTATGCGACATATATTGGCGCTGCTGGTCGCCTGTCCAGAAGTTGGTATACTGCTCGACGAGAAGGCGATTGTAATGCCAGAATTCGGCGTTCCGCGGATAGCCGAGTTCTTCCGCCATCTCCACCATCTTTCGGATGCGTTTGCCGGGTTCGCCCTGAATCTCCTGCGCGACAAAGACGGCGTGATCGAGCATGTGATTCATCGCGTTCTCCCGGCCTTGCGCCAAGACCCCGGCGCTTGCCACGACAACGTCGCCTTCGTCCTCGAAGATCCAGTCCGGTGCGTTGAACCGGGCGCTCATCACCCAACGGTTAGTCGCCATCGGGTCCTTCCGCCGGAAAAGCATCGCATTTAAACGCACTGGCACACCGTCGGGCGGGGGAGCGGCGGCGGCCATGTAGGCCTCGTGAATGAGTTTGAGATCGCCCGAGGCGCGGACCAGTCCGCGAGCGAACCGTCCGCCGTCCGTCCGGTACACGATTTTGTGGCGCAGTTCGGCCGCCACTTTGGCGGCGAACTCGTCGAAGTTCGAATGGAACGGCACCAGCACGGTGGCCGGTGAGCCCATGTACTTGTCGCCTCGCTGCTTGGACTGCCGCATACGCTTGGCGTAAACTTCGCGGGCAGCGTGATCGGTTTTGTAAACTGCGTTACCCATATATTCCTTCTCTTGCTCGTGTTTTTCTTGGCTATTGCCTCCACTTTTTCACGCGGTTAAAAAAACTCAAATCGATCACCGCCCCTCGAAAAAATCCGGCCGGCCTCCGGTACAATCGTTCTGTCCATGGAACGCAGACACTTCCTCTTCACCACCGCGCTCTCGGCGGCGCGAGTGTTAGGCGCCAACAGCCGCATGCGGCTGGCGGGGATCGGGCTCGGCGGGCGGTGCCGCTATCTGTTGAACATCGCGCGCGGCTTGCGCGACACGCAGATTGTCGCCCTGTGCGACGTGTACCGGCCGCGGCTCGCCGAGGCGCGCGAGAAGATCGCGCCCGATGCCACGGAGTACCGCGATTACCGGCGGCTGCTCGATAACAAGGACATCGACGGGGTGATTATCGGTTCGCCGGATCACTGGCACGTGCCCATGGTGATCGACGCGGTGAAGGCGGGCAAAGACGTGTATGTGGAGAAGCCGCTCACGCGCAAGGTCGAAGAGGGCCCGCTGGTGGAACAGGCGGTGCGGGAGACCGGGCGAATCGTGCAGGTGGGCTACCAGCAGCGGAGTTGGGACCACTTCGTGGTGGCGCAGGGGTTGGTGGAAGCGGGCAAGCTCGGGCGGGTCGCGATGGTGGAGAGCTACTGGTATCAGAATTACTACGGCCGCGACCGCAAGCGGGCGTTCGAAGGCGAGATCGACTGGAAGAACTGGCTGGGCCCGGCGCGCATGCAGCCGCAGGATCCGCTGCGGTACTTCTACTGGCGCTGGTTTTGGGATTTCGGCGGCGGGCACCTGACGGACCTGTACAGCCACTGGGGCGACGTCATTCAGTGGTACATGGGCCAGGACACGCCGGACAGCGCGTGGGCGGGCGGTGGCAGTCACGCGATTCCCGAGTTCGAGTGCCCGGACGCCATCAATGCGGCGTGGAACTATCGCGGATTTACGGTGGTGTACAACGGCGCGCTGGTGGGGAGCCTCGATGGCGGCGGCATCGTCTTTCGCGGCAGCGAAGCGATGATGAAGCTCAATCGCGACGGCTTCTGGATCTATCCCGAGGGCGTCGTGCCCGCTGAGCGGACGCAGTATCCGGAGCCGCTGCTCAGTATGCGGTCGGTGAAGGATGGAACGTACGACCACATGCAGAACTTCCTGAATAGCATGCGAGCGCGCCGGCCCGGCAACTGCCCGGTGGGTCCGGCGGTAAAGATCGCCGAGGCCGCACACCGGGCCAATGCGGCGTACCGGCAGGGTGCGGGTGGTAGGTAGGGTGGGCTGAGGAAAGACACGTCTCGTTCGCGAGGTGGTCATGAGGTTGGATTCGGCGGGATATTCGGGGCTTATTTTCTCCTTTTTCGGTGGATTTACGGCCGCAAAGCGTTACCGCATGTTTTCAAGGATGGATCTTTCCTCGGGCGTCAGGTCCGACGCCCTGGCGACGTAGGCCGCCAAGTCACTGGAAGAGTGAGCCTTATCCGCGGCCCGGGTCCGTTTGGCGACTTTCGCGTAGTCGAGGAGCGCGGGCATGCCGATCAACAAATCCTTCGAGATCTCCGCCTTCGTTTGCCGCACGGTCTGTTGCTCACGAAGTCTCGGCGCGGCCTTTGCGAGGTTCCGCGTGTGCTGGCGCAGATAGCGGTGGAGGAGTTCGAGGCGCTTGTGCCCTTCGGGATTGTCAGATCGATGTCGTACCTGCCGATAGCTTCGTGGACGAGGCGGATCTGCCAATTGGCGTAGGCCAAGTTCTCGACGAGGGAGCCTTCGGTTTCACTGAGCTGGAAGGGCTTGTGACCGCTTTCGCCCGAGCGTCCAGGGGTGGGGCGGCGGCGTGGCGCCGCGATCAATGTCAGCGCAGTTGGGAGCGGAATCGGATGGCGCTGGTGGAGTAGAGTACCGCCGCGATCACTGCCAACGCGGCGAGTTGCGGCCAGAGAAGATCGATTCCGGCGCCTTTCAAGACAATGCCGCGAATGAGCTTCACCAGGTAGCGGAGTGGGTCGAGGTAGGAGAGGTATTGCAGCACGTCGGGCATGGTCTCGACCGCGGCGAATGCGCCCGAGATCAGTACCAATGGCGGTAGCAGGAAGAACGTCAGCAGTTGCGCCTGCTGTTGGGTGTCGGAGAACGTGGCGACAAAGATGCCGATCCCGATGCCGCCGATGGCGGCGACGGCCGTCGAGGCCAGCAACAAGACCCACGAGCCGCGCTGCGGTAGTTGAAACACCAGTGCGCCGGCTGTCATTGCCAGCAGCAACACCAGGAGCATCAGCAGCAAAACGGGCGTCGTCTTGGCCAACAACACCTCCCAGCTTTGGACCGGACTCATCAGGATCTGTTCGATGGTGCCCGTTTCCTTCTCCCGCACCGTGAGCGCCGAGGCGACCAAGGAGGAATTCACCAGGATGAAGACACCCATCACTCCCGTGATGTAGTACCAGGCGTGAATGAGGCCGGGATTGTAGAACGGGATGGAGGAGGGCTGAATGGGCGCATAGCGTGCGCTGGCGCCGAAGCTCATCGCCGCCTGTTGCAGGTACGACTGGGCAATCGCGGCGCTGTTGGCGTTGACAGCGTCGATCACTACTTGCGCTTCGGCCGGCTGGCCGCGGGCGATTTGCCCGGCAAAGGACGACGGGATGGTGATGGCGAGATCGAGTTCTTTGCGCGCGAGCGCCGCGGCGGCCGCCCCGCCGGAGGGATAGTGGGCCACGACGTCGAAGGCCCTCGATGCGGTGAGGTGGGCCAGGAACTCGCGGCTGACCGGCGTGAGGCTCTCGTCGGCGACGCCGGTCCGGAGGTGCTTCACCTCCGGGTTCAGCGCGAATCCGAAGATAATGAGCGCGAGGGTCGGCGGAATGATGAGCTGGATTACCAGCCGGCGGTTGCGAAAGAGTTGGATGAACTCCTTGCGTGTCAGGGCCAGGTAGCGTTCCGGTGAAAAAGCCATGAATACCTCAATCGGAGTGCTGCATGCGCCGCATGCGCCTGACGTTGGCGGCAAAGAAGAGAACGGCGAGAACCAGCAGCGCCAGCATGGATGGTCCGCTGGTTGCCCAGCCGCCGCCGCGCAGCATGGTGTCGCGCGTGACCTCGATGAAGTGCCGCGCGGGCAGAAGGGCAGACAGCCATTGCAGGATGACCGGCATGTTGCGGATGGGTACCAGGAAACCCGCGAGCAGGAGCGACAGCAGGAACGCGCCGAGCTGAACCGCCTGGATGGCCGCCGCCTGCGTGCGCAGGATGTTCCCGGCCATCATGCCGTACAAAACGCCCGCCCACAGGTAGATCGTCAGCGCGGTGAACATAACGAACGGATGCCGAGGTACCTGGTAGTCGAAGAACAGGAACCCAAAGCCGAAGCAGATCACGGTTTGCCCGTAGCCGATCAGGACATAGGGTAACGCTTTGCCCAAAATCCATTCCGGCGCCGAGAGAGTCGAAGCGTAGGCCTGAGCAATCGTGCCGTTTTCATGCTCGCGTGCCGTGGCCAGCGCGCCCAGCAAAGCGGGAAACAGAATCAGCACCATCCCAAGAGCGCCCGATCCGAAGAACCAGCGGTCGGAGAGCCCCGGGTTGTACCAGTGAGTCGTCCGCAGGCGGACGAGTGGACGCCGCGGCGGCGCCGCGCCGGTCTGGAACGTCCGGGCAATACCGGCCGCGGCGCCGCGGACCAGCAGCGCACTATTGGAATCAGAGCCATCGAGCAGGAGTTGGATGGGAGCCTGCCGTCCGGCTCGCAGGTTGCGCGCGAAGTCTGGCGGAATGCGGAGGACCCCGCGTACGATGCCGCCGTCCAGAGCCCGCTCCGGCGTCATCTCCGGCGGCAGCGGTCTCAGCGCGAACTTGCCGCTGGCCACGAACGCGTCGGTGAGTTGGCGGCTCGTCGGCGTTCGGTCCAGATCCTCCACGGCGAATGGCAGGTTGCGAACGTTTAAGGTGAGTGCAGTCGCAAAAAGCGCAAGCTGGACCAGCGGTAGAAATACGGTCAGCGATAGCGTGAGGCGGTCGCGAAAGAACTGCCGGAGTTCCTTGACGGCGATGGCGAGAATCCGCTGCATTGTCTTTTCCTATTGCGGGATCTCCAGCCGCCGCTCCTCAATCAAGGCAATGAAGACATCCTCCAGTGTGGGCCGGGTTTCCGCGATCGACGCGACAGCCAGACCGGCGGCTCCGAGGAGTTCTCGAACGCTGGCGGCCGTAAGCTGTTCCCCGTCCGTCCGTAAATGAATGCGCTCGCCGAACAGGGAGACGCGGGCCCGTCCGAACCGGTCCTTGAGGAACGCGAATGCGCGTGCGGGCTCGCCGGCTTCGACGATCAGAATGCTGCCTCGCAGATGGCCGCGAACGGAACCCGGCGAACCATCGAGCAGCAGTTCGCCGGCGACCATGAAACCGAGACGTGAGCACTGCTCTGCCTCTTCCAGGTAATGCGTGACTACGAGCACGGCGGCCCCGCCATCCGCCAGTTCATTGATCATCCGCCACATGGCGCGCCGCGCCAGCGGATCGACCCCCGAGGTCGGCTCGTCGAGAAAGACCATGTCGGGCTCGTGCATGATGGCCGCGCCGAACGCCACTCGCTGTTTCCATCCTCCGGGCAGGATGCCAGTCAACAGGTTCTCCTGGCCGGCCAGGTCGGCCACTTCAAGAATCCACTCCTTGCGGCGGCGGCGAAGATGGTTGGGCACTCCGTAGATTGCGGCGTAGAAATCGAGGTTCTGGCCGATGGTCAGATCGTCGTAGAGAGTGAACTTCTGCGACATATAGCCGATGCGGCGCCGCAGAGCGGCCGACCGCAGCGCGCGGGTCTGGCCGAGCAGGGTTACCCGGCCGACAGTAGGCGCCAGCAGACCGCACATCATCTTGATGGCCGTGGTCTTGCCCGCGCCGTTCGCGCCCAGCAGACCGTAGATCTCGCCGCGCCGGATGGTGAGATCGAAGTCCTTGACGGCGGTGAAGGCGCCGAATCTCTTGGTGAGACCGTGCGCTTCCAGCAGCGATTCGTCGCCGTTCGGGGCTGGGCGGCGATCCGGGAACGGCGGGTCGTGCTCGGCGCCGCGCAGGCCGCGCAATGCAGTGACGAACGCGTTTTCCAGCGTAGGCGTCGAAGAGGCGATGCCGTGAATGGCCAAGCCATTCGCTTCCAGTGTCCGCCGGATCGCCGATTCACCGGCCATCGGATCGCGGACCATCACATCCAGGCGGTCGCCGAACCGCTGCACGTCGAGGAGGGCGCCGCCGGCGCCGTGCTTGAAGAGATCATGGGCCCGGGAGAGGTTATCGCAGACCACCTCGATGCGGGTCCAGCCTTCCTTCGTACGGAGGCGCGCAGGCGCGTCGATGTCGACGACACGGCCACGCTCCATGAGGGCGATCCGGTGGCAGCGCTCGGCCTCGTCGAGGTACGGCGTTGCCACGAGCATGGTCATACCCTCGGCGGCCAGCGTCGCGAGGGCATCCCAGAAATCGCGCCGGCTGACGGGGTCGACGCCGGTGGTCGGCTCGTCGAGCATGAGGATTCGCGGATTCGAGACCAATGCGCAGCAGAGCGCGAGTTTCTGCTTCATGCCGCCCGACAGCCGGCCGGCCAGCCGCGTCCGGAACGGTGCGAGGCCGAAGAGTTCCAGAAAGCGTTCGCCGCGCTCGCGGATCTGGGCCTCGGGCACCTGCCGCAGGCCGGCAGAGTAACGGAGGTTCTCCTCGATACTGAGATCCGGGTAGAGGCCGAATCGCTGGGTCAGATAACCGGTGTCGTCGCGGCTCTCGCGCGGCGGACGGCCGAGCGTGCGCGCCGAACCGGAGGTGGCTTCCATGACGCCGGCCAGAATCTGGAAGGCGGTCGTCTTGCCCGCGCCGTCCGCGCCGATGAGCCCGAAGATCTCGCCGCGGCTAACGTCGAACGAGATTTCGTCGAGGGCGCGAATGGCCTTCGCCCCGCTGCCATAGACCTTGGTGAGGCCGGCGACTTCGATGGCGTGAGACGTCGGCATGGATCAACTTTGGCCCGGCGCGACGGCACGAATGCGGGCGTCGGCGGGCATGCCGGGCTTCGCGGCGCCGTTGCCGTGCAGCAGTAGTTTAACGCCGAACACCTGGCGGACACGGTCCTCCTGGAAATAGATATTCTCGGGCGTGAACATGCCTTGCGGGTCGATCCGCATCACCGTGGCCGGGATCGGCGTGGAGGGGGCGGAGTCGAGAAACACGTCCGCCGCTTGATCGAGTTTTACGCGCCCGATTTGCTTTTCGGGCACGTAGGCACGCAGGTACAACCGGCCGAGATCCACAACGGTGAGGACCGGCGCGCCGGCGGCGACGACGCGGCCGGGTTCGGCGGCGCGGGTGATCACCGTACCGCCGATCGGGGCGCGGAGTTCCAGTTCGGCCACGTCGGTTTCGGCGCGCTCC
>CAYPUQ010000045.1:0-7856 GCA_964413655.1 uncultured Solibacteraceae bacterium
TGAAGGCGCACGCTTGGAAAGCGTGTATACGGGAAACTGTATCGAGGGTTCGAATCCCTCCCTCTCCGCCATTAACTGTCGCGGCCTTTGCGATGAAGTCACCGCTCATTCAGACAGGAGTTGAATGATGGCGTGGTCCGGGCGAATCGTCATCGATCCGGACATCCTTGCGGGCACGCCCGTGATACGCGGGACCCGATTGTCTGTGGAGTTTGTTCTCGATCTGCTTGCGGCCGGTCAAACCGAGTCCGGGGTGCTGGCGGGCTATCCGGAGATCGCTCACGAGGATATCCTCGCCTGCCTCGCCTGCGTCAGTTACCTGGCGCACGAGTGCAAGGCGTACCCCATCCGGGCATAGATGCTCCTCCCGGCAGATTGCGCACCGCCGCCAACCACTGGAGCAATCCGGCGTGATAATGTTCCGCGTGCATCCCGCTGCGCCAGACAACGTCACACCCAGCACCGCGGCCCATTCCACGCCAACAGCGCTGTGATATTCTTGTCGCTCGACAGGAACCCCACCGATGAACCTTCCGCCCTCCACACGCCGCCAATTCCTCCGCGCTGCCGTGGCCCTGCCCGCCGGCGCGTGGCTCGCCAACTACCATGGCCTTGCCGCGCCGTACGAAGGCGAAGTCAAGATTACCGCCATCAAGGCCATGCAACTCGACTTTCAGTTCGACGGCTGCCTCATCAAGATCGAGACCGACGCGGGGCTGGTAGGCTACGGCGAAACCGGCACGAACGGGTCCATGGCGCGAGCGCACCTCGACCATCTGCTGGTCGGGCAGTTCCCGGGCGCCGCGCGTTTCCCGCGCGGTCCGGCGGGACTGCGGGGCGCCGATCCGCTGGCCATCGAGCGCCATTTCTATGGAATGACCTCGCTCCAGCACCCGTTCCTGGGGCCGATGGGCACCATCAGCGGCATCGACATCGCTCTCTGGGACCTCGCCGGGAAAATCACGGGACAGCCGGTGTACAAACTCCTCGGCGGCCCGTTCCGCGACGGCTGCCCAATGTATTCGCACGGCGACGCGCTGAAGGACATGCACGATCCGGCCTCCTGCCGGGCCTGGGTCGACTACGTGAAGCAGCAGCCGGAGGGCTTCACGGCCTTCAAGTTCAATATCGACCAGGCATTTCCCATCGAGCGGCCGTTTCACCCGACGCTCACAACTGAAGAGTTGCGCAAACTGTACCGCGGTTACGCGAACGTGCGCGAGGCGTGTGGCGATACGCTCGACATCGGCGTGGCGTGCCATGGCGAGTTCGATACCACCAGCAGCATCGCCATCTGCAAGACAGTGGAGCCGCTGAACGTCTTGTTCGTCGAGGATTCGCTGGACGTACACTACTCCGAAGGCTGGGCCGCTTTGAGGCGGGCGACGCGCGTGCCGATTCTCACCGGCGAGAAACTGGAACGGTTGCGCGAGTTCAAACCGTTCCTTGACGCGCAGGCCGTCGACGTCATCCATCCCGATATCTCGTTCGCGGGCGGACTCACCGGCTGCCGGAAGATCGCCGAATACGCCGCCATCACGCGAACCCCGGTCGCGCTGCACAACGTCGGGACGCTCGTGCGGACTTACGCCTCGGCCCACCTGTCGATGGCGATTCAGAATTTCTACCGTTCGGAAAGCTGGCTCGGCCGGCCAGGAAGGCTGCGCGAACAGATGACGACGGGCGAGCCACCGGCGGTGAGGAACGGCATCCTTCGTGTGCCGAACAAGCCCGGGCTGGGACTCGATATCGACGAAGGATTTTTGCGAAAGCACCTCGCCAAGGGCGAGCCCTGGTGGGGATGAAAAAGAGGGGCGGGAGAAGCGTCAGCGCTTCGCCCGCCCCAGGCTTGACAGGTGGCTGAATGCCGGTTATGGCGCGGGGGCGATGGGTATGATCGACCCAGCGCCGAAAGCGGGTTCGCCCGTCGGGCGGCGAACTAGTAGATCCACCGGAGCGTCGCTACGCAGCGCGGCGTTCGCTGGGATCTCGACCGCCAATTCATAGACGCCGATCATCCCCTCGGCATAGGTGGCCGAGACGAGACGAACGCCCTCGCCATTGACGCCGAAGACAACCTGACCAGTGACTTCCTGGCCGGGGAGCCCGGTCACGCCCGTCCGGGCAAGCGGGCTGACCTGGCCGAGGCCCGTGGCAAAGAAGCGGACGATCTCGCCGCCCTGCGCCGGGTTATCGGGGGTTACGTAGCTGCCGTCGGGACGAAGCGCGACGGCCACACGGCGGCCCTCGCCATCGAAGTGCTGGAAAAGCGCCGGCTGGTAGTCGAGCACGGCGGGTACGCGAAGAGAAGCGGCGCCGCGATCAGCGAGACGCACCGTAATCCACACTTCGCCGCCGGACGCCAACTCGAATGGCGCCTGAACGGTGACGGTCTCTTCGCCGTTCCATCGTCCGACGTGGAAGATGGGCGCCAAAGAGCTGCCGAACTGGACTTCGATGCCATTCAAGCGGGTTGGTAACGGACCGGTGACCGGGTTCGCGACAATGAAGCCGTTCAAGTCCGGCACATAGCCGCGTATCACAACGGTGTAGATGCCGCCGGGAACCACCGCGCCCCGCTGCCCGCCGGCAGTGTTGTAGACACTGAGAACTTCAATGTCGGCCGGCGGCGGCGGTGGTGGCGGCGCGGCGGTGGCGGTCAGATTGAACGGTACCGAGCCGACGCCGGGCAGCGACGCGGTCACGACGATAGGGCCGGCATTCGCACCGGCGATGACGCTCACTTGGGCGCGGCCATCGGCGCCGGTAATGGCGGAGGAACTGCTCAACGTCGCCGACCCGGTAGTAACGGCGAAGCCCACGCTGACGTTCTGAACGGGCTGGCCTTGAGCATTGTTGGCCTGCACGACAAGCGCAGCCGGGAAGGTGGTATTGACCTGAGCGGTCTGCCCGCTGCCGGACACGGGCTGAAGGTTCGCGGCAGTGACGTTGACCTGAAGAGTAAATGTGGCGCTCGGGTTGTTACCGCTCAGAGCAGTGGCCCGAATCACCACCGGTCCCGGTGTCGAACCGAGACGGACGGTGTTGGTCGCCCGGCCATTGGCGCCCGTGTTTGCGGTCGCGGGACCGGTGAGTGTAGCGGAGCCGGAAATGACCTCCCATCGCACCGGGATACTCGGAAGGGTGTTCGCTGGATCGCCATCGTCGACGGATACCGTGAGAGGGGAAAGAACCTGTTCCGGATTCCCCGACTGGTTATTCCCGGAGATGATCCGGACTCCACCCGCGAAGCCGGGCAGAGCGACGAGTTGGATGTTCCGGATGCTGAACTCGCCGACACTGACAACCAAATTGCTTGTTCCCGCCCGGCCAGTCAGCCGGATGTTGCAGGTGGCTTCGCCGTTCTCGCCGGTGAGTGGGTTGGCAACGGGAGAGCACTGAGCGACGGGGCCCTGGGTGGGGTTTTGGCCCGTGCTAACCGAAATCCCGATATTGCGGATGGGCGGCGACCCGGTGATCACCAGTGGCGCCTGCACCCGAACGTGGATGGCGCCTTGCAGTGTCTGACCAATGCGGCCTTCGATGACCGCTGGATCGGCAGTTGGAGCCAGGTAGGTGACGGACGGAAAAGGGACGCTATTGGAGTTGATGAGGCGTGGGTAGACGACGAATTCGAATGTCGCCTCGCCGATGCCGGCCGCGGTGGCTGTAATGGTGGCGAACTGGATCGTCGGCGTTGGAGCCAGCGAACCGAACGAAAGCACCCTCATCTCGGCGATGCCGGCGGAATTAGTACTGGTTGCGCGCGTTTGAAAGTCGCCGGTGCCGGTCTGCAAGTTGACCGAACCGCTTACCACCGTCCAAGTGATTTGGCGGTCGGGCAACGGTTGACCCTGCCCATCGAGGAGTCGCACCTGAAGATCCTTCGGCGCAAAATCGCCTTCGACGATGAGTTGCCCCCCCCCCTGCACGATCTGAATGGCCGCTTCACCCGGTTGCCCGCCGCCATTGCCACCGCCTGTATCGCCGGCCGCGTTGAAGGTAAAGTCCCGGGTCAGGTTGGAACCGGACACCGCCACCCGGACTGTGAAGGGACCGGGCACATTGGGCGCAAATACCGTATTCAATGCATACCCGTCCGAGTTCGTGTTGACGCTCGGTGGCCCGTCGATCTGAATGCCCGGAGAGACCGGAACGAAAGTAACCTGCTGGTTGAAAAGAGGCCGGCCGGTCGCGCCGAGAACGCGCACGCCGAAGGGGAGCGTTCGTGTCCCCTGAGTGAGCACCGGCTGGTTCTGATTCAGGGGAATCGTGCTGGTCGGTGTGTCGAGCTGCTGCGACGTGCTGACTGGACCGGCATGGAAACTGGCGCCGGGCGTGTAAGCGACCGTCACGTCCTGGATGCGGCTGAAGTTGTTCGTGGGATTAATGACGTAAAGGGTATTGTCGGCGACGGGCTGGATCACTTTGAGAGGCGCCGCGACATAAAGCCGGCTGGGGAGAGGCTGCTCGGACGAAAACGCGAGCGACGAAGCGATCTGGATGTTGCCGAGGGCGGCAAAAAAGTTCTGCTCGATCGTCGGGATGGGAACGGGATCGGCCGCCGCGGCCAAGTTCGGCAGGTTGACCTGAACCAGCGCCTGCCGTGGACTCGATACGTTCGTCGCGATGGCGTACGCGCGGGAATTGGAGATTACCTCCACCGAAGCAAACGTGATCCCCTCGAACCCGCTCGTGTTCTGCGAGACGGTGGTGACCTCGGGCGGACGAGTGTGATCGAGGGAGAAGAAGAACAAGAGGCCCGTCTGGCGCTGCCGATTCACGGCGATCGCGCGGGTACCGTCCGGAGTGAAACTCAGCCGCCCCACATTGGCCGTCGCGGGCAGAGTGTATGTACGCCGAATCGCGTCGGTACTGAGCGGCGTAATGCGGGGATCGACTTCCAGCACCCGGTTCTGAGCGCTGACGTAGATGAATCCGTTCGGACCGGTGGCAATGGCGGGAGGTTCGGTGATCAAGGAGAGGGGAATAGTGCCGGCGGCTTGGTTCGTGGTGAGGTCAACGGCCGTCATGCGCTGAAACGGACTGACGATGTAAGCGCGGCGAGAGTCCGGGCTGAATGCGATGCCGTTGGGATTCGGTCCGACATCGATGAAGCCGATGTTAATCTCGGCAAGGGTGTCGCCTTCCGTATTGAAGACCCGCAGGTTGTTGCCGCCAATGACGAGAAGCCGGCGCCCGTCGGGCGAGAGACCCGCGGCGCGGATCTGCTGGCTGGTCGGGAGGGCATTGCCGATCTGAGTGAAGCTCTCACTGAACGCCCGGATCGCCAAGCTGCCCGATTCGCTGATTACGTAGTAGCGAACTTGGTTTGCTTCAGCCGTCGGCTTGGCGAACACGCCGACAACGTTGACATTGATCGGTATGGTGGCTACTTCACTGAGCGGAGTTCCGCTGTAAACAACCAGATTGTCGCCGCTCGTGGGCGTCGCGGGCGCAACGAAAACGTTGCGCGCATCCAGGCTCGCGGCCGACAGGGCCAGCAGAGCGAGGGTTGGAACAAACGATTTGGCGGGATTCAACCGTACCTCCTGCAAGTGACTTGAATGCTGCCGGGCGCCACGGACGGCGCAGTGCTCTGTCTCGGGAACCGGTCCGTCTCACCCCGGCAGTCGGAAGCAGAACGGAGTTCCTCAGGCAATATGGATAGGACGCGGGAGGAACAACCTAAACAGTCTAACACGCAAGCCGCAAGGGCAACTCGGTGGGACCGGAAAATGCGTTGTAAAAAAGAAAGGGGGAGCCGAAGCTCCCCCTCCCTGCTGGTTGTCGGTTAACCAGGCGTTTAGTGGCCGAGCGACTCGCTCTTGGAGCCTGTGCGGCTGCCAAGATGCTCGTCCATCACCAGCGCCAGGTAGCCCTGCGCGATGCGCTGGACGCCGAGGTCGCTGATGAAGGCGTAGCCATGAGCATACTGGAACGCGCACTGCGCGATCACGTAGCCCTGGAAGCCTGCCGTAGCCTGGACAGCACCGCCGTTGGACAGCGTCCAGACGAAGTGCTCACCACCGGTAATCGACGGCGACGGATAGGCGAGGCAGACATCGCTGTTGCCGATCGTGCCGTAGAAGTTCACGGTGCAAGCACCAGTCTGAAGGGCCGTGCCAAACGGATCCTTGCTGGTGTTGGAGATCGCCAAACCGGTATCGAAGCCAGCCACGTTGGTCACGAACGGGAACAGCAGGTTCGTCACGCAAGCGTTGATGGTGAAGATGTTCCGGCTGGCGGCGGTGTCGATGAAGCGCGGAATCGGAACACCGGCGCCACCGGCGGTTGCCTGGATGCTCAGCGGAGCCAGATTGCCGTTGGCGGCAGCGGTGCCGAGAGCCGGGAGATCATTGGCCGTGTTGCTCACGAAGCCAACTACCATCTGGATCACCGCGCGCTCGAAAGCGGTGGTATCCGTGGTCATTACCTCCCAGCAGGCCGAACCGGCGCCACCGGTAATGGTGACTTCGGTGAACCCAGCCGCATTGGCCGGAGCCGGACTGTGTGGACCGGCACAATTCGGGTCGGCTTGAACCAACTGCAGCGTGCCGGACTGCGGATTGCCGGTAATCGGCAGTCGCAGGACGGGAGCGTTCTGCACCCAAATCCGAACGCCGCTAGGAACGTTGCTGAGTCGGGCGATCAGGCGCGTACCGCTATCGGCCAACCCGAGAGTGCCCGAGAGCGTTCCGCTGACGCGGCCACGATTCACGCCACTAGCCTGAGCATTCAACTGTTCCGGCCAATCGGCAGTCGGTACGTCGCGATAGAAGCCCGTTTCAGTCTGGAACGGGAAGCCTAGCACGGACTGAGCGATTGGCGTATCGCCGGACGTAGCAGCCTGGTTACGGCGGCGGAAAACCGTCGGGAACAGTTCGTCGTAGCGCAATTCGAGGAGGTTAGTCGGGGTGGCGAACGTGCCGCCCGGCCAAGTCACATTGACGCTTTCGCACTGTAGAAGCGTGCCAGCGTTGCCAATCGCGAAAGTGAGCGAGTTCTGGGCGATCGCCACGGTCGGAGCCGGGTTGGTGATCGGCAGAGCGATCGGGTTGATGACACCCGAAGCGCTGGTCGAAACCACCAGCGACACCGACGCCTGCGAACCCGACGGCACGCCCAACTGGCTCGCGTTCACGCGAACGTTGGTGATGCGAAGCACGCGGGTGGTTTGGGTGCCCGGAGGATCGAACGGAACACCTTGCCAGATGATCGAGTTCGGACCCGCCTGACGGCCCTGAAAAGCATTCAGGCGATAGGCCCCCGTGGAACCATTGTAGGCGGTGGTGACGCCAGTAGCGATATCGTAACTTCCGATACCATTCCCCGTACCTTCGAGGCGGCCGCAGACACCCGGAACAATCGGCAGAACGCCCGCGGCCCCCACGAGTGGCGGCGCGGTCGAACCGGGATTCGCCTCTGGCGCAGCGGTCGAACCGCAAATGCGCTGGTCGGCCGGCAGGGGCTCGTCAACGAACAGTACGGCTTCCATCCAGGGACCGGCCAGCAGCCGGCTTGTGATGTTGATGCTCGGGGACGAGAAGATCTGGATATTCACCTGGGGGGCAAGCTGACCAAACGGGGTCGGCGTGCCGCCATTGCAAATAATGATTACGTCGCCGACGAGTTCGGCAACGCCTTCCGCGCGGATCGACGGGGTGCCAGCAGCCTGGGCCACGCACGATACCGGCGAGAAGGTTTGAGCGCTTACCGTGGTTGCCGCGAGAGCGACCAGGACGAACGCCAGAAACAACTTGCGCAAATCAAGCATTTCCTTCTCCTTGTGGAAATTCAAATTGGAATTGTGTGGAAGTCTCTATCAACCTGAGCCTCAAAATCCCGCTCGAACA
>CAYPUQ010000045.1:7956-22717 GCA_964413655.1 uncultured Solibacteraceae bacterium
TTTGATTACATCACGACTCAGCGTCCGGGTCAATGGAAGAGTTGGCTGGGCAGCGCGATTTTCATCGAACGGAGCCGAACCGGGGTCGGAGAGTCCGTCCGGAGGGTCGAAATGGGATGGGGGCTACTCGCGGATGTACTTGGTAACACGCCGGAACCGCGACTTCAGCTCTTCGCTGGCTTCGACGATGTCGTTGGTGTCGTAGATCACCCGCGGTGTCAGAAAGATCACCAGTTCCGTCCGCTCCCGGGAAATCGACCGGCTGCCGAAAGCATAGCCGATGATCGGCAGGCGATGGAGGACGGGAATGCCGGCGCTCGACTGCGCGTTGGTTTCATTGATTATGCCGCCGATGGCGATGGTGTCGCCATCCTGCACGGTGACCTGAGTGTTGACATTGCGCCGCGAGAAGGAGGGCGACTGAATGTCACCGGCGGCCGGAGCAATGGGCGAACTCACTTCCTGGTTCAACTGCATCGTGACCACCCCGCTCGGGTTGACACGGGCAACGATGGTCAGCGTGACCCCAGCGTTCCGGTTCTGGATCGTATTGGCGAACAGGGAACTCCCCCCACTCTGGATCGGGGTGACGCTTGAGGCGGACAGTGTCGGCACCTCGACGCCAACCGTGATGCTTGCGTTGATGCTATCGGTGGCGATGACGCTGGGAGCGGAGATCACCCGGGCGCGCGACTCGCTCTCGGCAAGACTCAAAAACGCCAGCAGTTCCCGGCTTTGCTGAACCAGCCAGCCGGCCGATAGACTCGTGAAGCCGGAAGCCAGCGAACCCGTCAACTGGCGTGTCGGGATCGTCTGCTCGCCGCCTGTCTTTTGAAAGAACGCCGCGACGCCGCTGGCGAACGCGCCACTCAGGGACACTTCGTAGACCCTCGCGTCGATCAGGACCTGCCGCGGTGAAACGTCAATGGAGCGAAGCAGTTTCAGGATCTGTTGATACTCCTGGGGCGTCGCCTGGATCAGGATGGTGTTGTCGAACGGGTTCGGCATAACCCGGGGCATCCGGCCGGTCGGGCCGAATGACGGGAAGCCCAAATAGGAACCGGTCTGGTCGCCCTGCTGCTGCGCACCGGCGGCTCCACCCGCCTGGCCGGTCTGCGGGGCGCCGGCCGCGGGATACTGGGGCATGCCGAAAGCCCCGCCGGGTTGGCCCGCGCCCGGATAGCCATAAGCCGTTGGGTACGAGCCGCCACCCATCATGCCGGGGTAGCCCATGCCCATCATGCCCATCCCGCCCATCATCCCCATGCCGCCCATGCCACCCATCATGCCCATGCCCGGCATGCCCATGCCCGGCATGCCCATCCCCATGCCGCCCATCATGCCGGTTCCGAGACCAGCCCCGCCCATCATGCCGCCTCCCATACCCCCGCCCATACCAAGGCCGCCCATCATGGACATCGCAAAGAACGGATTGCCGCTGTACAGGCCCATGATGGCCATCGCGATGACCTCGGCGCGGCCGTACTTGACGCGGTAGAGGTAGTTGTCGGTGCTGCCGGCGGTGACCTGGATCTCAGTGTCGAGTTTCTCCAGCCACTTCTCGACTTCGTTGAAGACTGCCGGATTGGGGGCGATGGCGATGATAATGTTGAGCCGGTCGACCGGAAGGAACGTGACCAGCGACGCCTTCTCGGCCAGCGAGATGGTCTTCAAGATGGTGTCGAGTTCCTGTGCGATGTCGCTGGGGGCGCCGTTTTTCACCTCGAACAGGCGGACGCGCTGCTGGGCGAGGGTGTCGCTGTCGAACAGTGAGATGAGTTCCATGGTGCGGCGCATGTTGCGGCGGCTGTCCATGATCAACAGCATGTTGGCTGGGACGTACTGGAAGATCTTGGCGCCTTCGCCGACGAAGGGTTCAAGCAGTTTAGAAACGTCGCCGACGGTAGCGTATTTGAGGAAGATGAGGTTGATCATCGTCTGCTCGTCGTCGGGGATATCGCCCAGCTCGGCGCGTTTGGGCGGAATGGGCATGCGCGGCGCATCGGCGAGCGGCACGATGCGGTGCAGTTCACCCACCTGGACCATGGCGGCGCCGTTGATACGGAGGATGAGATCGAGGAGTTGGCGAGCGTCCAACTGGCGGGTTTCCCCGTAAGTGTTCAGCGTGACGCTGCCCTTCACCCGTGGATCGAGGATGTAGTTGATCTTGAGCTGCCGGCAGAGAATGTCCACCACTTCGGTGAGCGAAGCGTTCTGGAGGTTCAGCGCACCGGTCGTAACAACCGCCGGCGGCGACGCCGTCTGGGCAGGCGGCGTCTGCGGGTCCTGCGCCAGCAGCAGTGCCGGCATCAGCACAAGTGCGCACAAAGCGTCGTTTCCGAATCGAATCATTCCTCTGCTCCAGCCTCTGCTCCAGACTCTTGGCAGCTCGCACTGTTCAAACTTCGTGGCGCACGCACTCGTGCGTGCCGCGTGCACACTCGTGTGCACGAGAGATTATTTCCTCGGTATTCGCACCCTTCAACGTTATGAGTGCCCGCCGCCTGCCACACTTGTACCCCCAAGGCCGCTGGCTGTTCGTGACCTGGCACCTGCACGGCAGCCTTCCGCGAGCAATGTACCCGCCACCGCGGAAGGTCTCCGCCGGTCAAGCCTTCGTGTGGATGGACCGGCGCCTGGATACGGCCACGTCCGGCCCGCTGTTTCTGCGGCAGGAAGCCATTGCCGGTTTGGTCGTCGACTCGCTTGCTCGCGGCATGGAACTCGGCCATTATCATTTGGGCGCGTTCGTTCTGATGGCCAACCACGTGCACGTTTTGTTGCTGCCGCTGGTGCCTCCCAGCCGGTTGCTCAAATCGTTGAAGGGGTACACGGCTCGCGAATCGAACTGTCTGCTGGGCCGAACGGGGCAACCGTTTTGGCAACGCGAATCGTACGACCACTGGGTGCGCGACGAGGCCGAATGGAGATGCATCGCCGGATACATCGAGAACAACCCCGTGAAGGCCGGACTGGTCGCGCGGGCCGAGGATTATCGCTGGTCCAGCGCACACACTACGCGGCAACCGCGACTCGGCAACACAAGAGCCGGCACGAATTCCGGCTCGGCACGCACGAGTGCGTGCGCCACCACAGAAACTCCTTGATCTATCGCCGATGGGGTCCTTCATGGCTGGGATTCAGGCTTTTCCTGCTTCGCGAGCGCGGCGGTCTCTTCCTCGTTCAACTCGGACTTCTTCTTCGTCCAGGAGCGGGGGCCGAACGGAGTCTGGCTCTCGAAGCGCACCGTCTCGCCGAGGTCGGTCGCTTTCAGCGTGCTTTCGGCGGGTTCGGCCTTCTTCTGCTCCTGAAACTTGACGACGCCGAACGGCGTCCGCCGGTAGAACCAAGTCTCCCCCTTGGCGTCGAGAACGCGGTACAACCCGGGTTCTACCTCGACGGCCCCGTCAGGCACGGTAGTAGACATCTTCTTCTGCGGCGCCTTTTGCACTTTCCGGGCGGGCGGTTCTTTCTTCGCCGTGTCGGCGATAGCCAATGGCGCCATCGCGGCGGTCAAGAGGACGAGAGCAATGCGGGCGAACATTATTCTTACCTTTCTTCTCTACTGGCGAACCGGCACCCAATAACAGCGGGAACCGAACGGGGACTGGGTAACCACCTTCCGCCAGCCGCCCTGAACGCTTCCAGGCGCCGAAGTATCTCCCGGCGCGCAGGGCCGTTCGAAGCCGCCGACATCGATGCCGGGTCCGCCATCGCGCGGGCGCTGAGCTTCCTCGACCACTTCTTTCGGGGTGATCTGCTGGTTGCGCGACACGGGCGCCGGGTTGGAAACGGGCCGGTCTGAAGCGGACGAAGCGAGCGGCGAAGTCGTGGGCGTCTGGGCGGAGGGCGCCGCCTCCACCGGTTGCTTCGGCTTCAACTCCTCAAACGCCTTCGGGAACTGCTTCCCATCCCACTCGAACACGAGTTCCTTCGCCGACACCGAGACGAGCGTGAACTCGCCCACTTTGTCGCCGGGACGGAAGCTCTTCTGCGGGCCGCCGGTTTTTTCGGTCATCAGCACAAACGGACCGTCGCCGAAGTCAATGACGCCGAAAGCGGCCGGAAACGCCGGCACGGGGCTGGGCGGCGCTTCTTCGACGACAACGGTTGGATTGCGGTCGCTCGAAAACAGCATCCGCAGGGCGATGTCCAGATAACTGGAAGCTTGAATCGGTTTCGGCGGAGGCACGGCTTGAACCGGTGGCGCCGCGCCGGGGCGAACCTGCCGCTGAAGAAACGCCTGCTCTCGCGCCCGCGCCAGCCGCCAGTTTTCATAGAGCTTCCATCCGGCGGCGCCGAGGGCGGCCACGAGCAGCAGATTGAGCGCGACGAGTTTCCGGCTCAAAACAGCGTCCCTCCTGGCCGCTGCGCGGGCAGTTGGCGGCGTGGCAAAACGCCGGTAACAGTGAGGCGCATCGCGACGGTCTTCCGCTTCTGGTCGGCGGTGCGGAGTTGGATCTCGTTGGTGGCGATGAGTTCGGGCTGGGCCGAAAGATCGGCGAGGAGATTCACTACTTGCTCGATCTGGCACTGGGCCGATACGGTCACGACGGCTTCGGCGTAATGGTCGCCGAGCGGCCGAATGTTGCCGAGGTCGATGGCGCCGAGTTCGAGCGGCGGCGATTGGGCGCGGGCGATCTTGCGAAGAAGCTGGACGATGCGAGCCTGCGCCTGCTGGGCGGTTTCGTCTTCGATCAGCCCCTTCTCACGGCCGGCGACTTGCCCTTCGATCTCCTGGAGGACTTTCTCCTTCGCGGGAATAGTGGCGGCGAGTTCGCGGGTCTTCTGGAGGCGGCGCTCGGCCATCGGGATCGAATCGGCGCCAGAAGCCTCGACGACTTCCGGTTTCCCCTCGGGCCAGAAGTAGATAGTGAGCGAGATGGCCAACGCCACTCCGAGAAAGATAAGCGCACGCCGGTCCCGTTCCGTGAGGTTCATCGGGCCTGCCCCACTTTACTCTCACTCTCCGCCTTAGCCTCTTCCGGCTTCGGCGCTTCGGCCGGCCTCGCATCCGCCTCGCGCTGCGTGCGGATCGAGAAGCTCTCCGCTCCACCTTCGGAACCGGTGCGTCCCATGGACTGCGCAAACTCCGAATTCCGGAACAGCGGTGAGGCGTCGATGGCCTTCAGCAGCGGCGCCGCCTGCTCCGATTCGCCGTTGATGGTCACCTGCGTCCGGGTCAGAACCACCGACTGCGCCCAAGCCGGCGGCGCGAGAATCGACGTCAACTCGCGCAGCGCGTCGGCGTCCTCAATGGAGCGGCGGCGGAAGCTGTCCAGTAAATCGATGCGGCTGCGCGCAATGACAGTGGCCTTGTCGAGGTCGTGAACTCGCGCGGCGGCGCGCTCGGCCTTCGCGATCTCGGCATTGACAAGTTCGAGGTACTTGCGGTCCTCGTGGGGCTGTTGCGCGACAAGAATGCCGCCGGCGATCAGCAACAGTCCGGCGAGCGCCGCGGTCGGCACATACTGAAGCCGCGAAGTGGTGGTCCGCCGCTCCACCGGCAGCAGGTTCGCCTCGATTGCCAGGTGCGGGCAAGCGGCAGCGAGCGAAGCGGCATAGAGCACCGCGTTAGCGTTGGCGTCGAACCCTTCGGGCCCGCGAAGCGGGGCCGGCAGAAGCTGCGACAAGGGCAGTGCTTCGCTCTCCGGCGGCAAGCGCAACTGCCCGGCGGCGAGCGGCAGGGCGCGATCCTCCGCCACATCGAGCAGCGTGGAAAAAACGGGCTGCGACGGACTTTCACCGTACGCTTCGACCATCGAGCCGGCGCCGTGGATGGCGAGCAGGCCCTCGGCCGGCGGCACTCGGTGAAACCGTAGCGCGGAATAGATGCACGCGGCGGAAAAGGTAAATCCGGCGAGCGGGATGCCGGCTTCGGCGAAGAGGGTGGACCAGTGTTCGACAAGATCCCAGCGGGCGATGCCCGTAAGGATCGCCGGCGAGTTGCCGAGGCGTGTCCACGCCGGGTGCGCCTCCTCCTCGGCGTAAGGATGCAGACCCTCCAACTGGTAGGGCATCGCGGCGGGGAGTTGCTTGTCGGCAATGCCGGGCAGGTGAACCGTCCGAACGATCACGTCGCGCCGCGGCAGCAGGACCAGCGCGGCTTGGCGCTGCAAGCGGTATTTGCGCAGGAAGGCGCGGTACTCGTCGCCCCATTCGCCGGCCGGACGCTCGTGGAGGTTCTCGATGCGATGCGCGGCGAGGATCGACGCGCCCCGCGGACGGACGCGAGTCACGAGAACGTTCAACGCGTTCCCGTCGATTTCAATCGCAATGCCGGTTCCAACGGCCAGCCACTTGCGCCAGCCGGCCGTTCCTACTGCCGCCATAGGTCTCCCTCGGGTACGGCGGTGTCCCGCCAGCGGAGGATGCGAACCGGCGGGCCCGGGAACAGCGCCTGGTTCATGAACTTCACGGTCGCCGAGACCGTGCGGCGAACCTCGGAGAGGGTTCCGTTCGGCGTGCGCGGGCGCACGGTGGCGCGGAGAGTCCAAACAGTGTTGCCGCCGAGTCCGAGACGCCGGCCGCCGGGTCCGGCGATGGCCTGCACGGCCCCAAGTTGATCGCGCTTCAGGAAAGGCTGGAATCGGCGCGCCTGGACGATCTGCTCCACCACCGGCGGCATGATGCCGAGCGACAGCAGCAGCGCCGGGTCGGCGGTGTTGATATCAAACTGCTCCGTGGCGCCATAGACGGAGACACAGTCGCGGAACGCGCTGGTGCGGACCAGGCCCCCTTCGGGCGCCCGGCGCCAGGTTCCGTAAAAAATCTCGGGCGTCATCCCTTGCACCAGCAACACTTCCTCTACCTCCTCAAAAGACGCGTGGCGCGCGCGGAAAGACGGTGTGCGGCCCAAATAAAAGGAATCGAAGGGTCCGATGCCGCCCGGCACGCCGCTGCGCCAGTCGACGATGGCGGTGGCAATCTGCTGGGCGTGGGTGACCTCGACGCCCATCGCGGCGAGCAAGCTGACGAAGTCTTCGACTTTGCCCTGATTCAGGCTGAGACGGCCGGTTTCGGGGAGGATTTCGACAACCGCTTCGCCGGTGAGGAACGACATCGGCATCCGCGGCGTTTCGGGCGCGACCGTGATGCTGCGGCCGTCGGGGCTGGAGCGCATCGGACCGCCCAGGATGTGGACGATGGCGCGGTCGATCGCGGCCGAGGCGAGCAAGCGGGCACGCGTGGATTCGAGCAAGGTAGACGAGCGGTCCACTTCGCCCCGCACGGTGGCCGCCACCGAAAACGCGATCGCTGCGAGTGCCGCCGAAAGCCAGAGAACGGCCAACAGGGCGCCGCCGCGGCGGCCGCGGTTATTGGAGCGGTGGATCGACATCGGTGTAGATCTCCGCGGGGCGGTCCGGACGGACCGGCAAGGTCATCGTGGCCATCTGGAGGCGCGACGGGTCGGGTTCCAGCGGCAGCATCTCGACGCGGATGGCGGCCGGGAGCCCGGCGCGGTCCCACACCGGGAACCAGGCGCGGGCGCCGTTTTGCGAATCGATGAACAGGTAGGAGAAGCTGCACGATTGGAGGCGGTCGGCGAGGATGAACGAGTCGGGTCGGGGCTCGACGGACGGTGCGGTGCAGAAAAATTCGAGCAGTTCGGGTCCGGTGTAAAGGATCTCGTTGACGATGAGGCGGACGCCGACGCCTTGGTCGCCGGGGATCACCGTGTACTCCAACAAACGCGGGTAGCCCCGGGCGGCCTCTTCGAGCGAGTGGCTGGACACAAAGCGCATCGCCGCCGGCGCGCCTTGGAACAATACTCGCTTGACCCGGCCCGCGCATGGCGCAAGCGCCGGAATCAATCCCGCCACCTGCTGCTCCAATACTCGATTAGCTCCCAGGACCCGCCGGCTGGCGATCGTGCGGGCATTGGTGCGGTCCATTGCGCCGAGACCGGCACGGATCGCCCAGAGCATTCCGGCCGAAAGCATGCTGACCAGGGTGATGGCGATGAGGAGTTCGATCAGGGTGACACCCTGGCGGCGTTTGCGGCGGGCCGTCATGGCTGTGGGCTCCAGGTAACGCGGCGGAACGCTTCGAAGTCGAGGGTGCGGGTCTGGCTGCCCGACCGCCACCAGACCTGAACGGCGAGGCGTTCGAGGATCTGCATGCCGGGCCGTGGGGTGGGAGGCGCCTCGAAGGGCTCGAGCCGGGCGCGCCAGCCACCTTCGAGGCCATCCTGTTCAGCCCATTTGCCGTCGAGTTCGGTGTTGTAGGGGAGCGTATTGTCGAGCAACAGCGTATCGATCAGGCGCTTGGCGAGGACGGTGGCGCGATCGTTGTCGCTGACGCGCGCGGCGTTGCGCAAAGAGGTCGTGAGCGCGGCGAGGAGCGTGGACACGGCCACCGCCATGATCGCCGTGGCGACCAGGGCTTCGAGGAGGGTGAACCCGCGGCGGCTCATGGACTGGCCTCCTCGGGACGGTGGATCTGCGGCACTCCGGTGATCGGATCGATGGAAATGAAGCGGCGCGAGCCTCGCGCGTTCTGAAGCTCCACCGTGAGGCGCGGAATAGCGCCGCCCGGAAAGATCACGGCTTGTCGCGGGTCACCGGCGATGCGAAGCCCTTCCGGCAGGGCAAGCGAACGCTCGAAGCCGGGCTCCACGGAGCGCATCACCATGCCGCGGGACTCGATGGTGATCTCGACCGGCTGCTGGCGGCGTTCGACGCGATTCACGGCTGAGTTGAGAAAAGCGGCAATGGCATCGGAGTTGGAAGCGATGCGAATGGAATCGAGGCCCGCGCTGACCGCCGGAAACGAAACAGCGGCGATAAGCCCGATGAGGGCCACCACCACCAGCATCTCGATCAGCGTAATCCCCGCCTGGGTGGGCTGTTTGTCATGTGGCGCACGCACTCGTGCGTGCCGCGTCCACAATCGTGTGGACGCGAGCCTTCCCGCGCCACCATTACCACCGTTCACTGCGATTTCCAACTGACGATGTCGGCGTTGAAGCCCTCCCCGCCAGGTTCGCCGTCGGCGCCGAAGCAGACAATCTCGGGCTCATCGCCGTGCTCGCCGGGATACTTGTAGAAAAATGGACGGCCCCACGGATCCATCGGAATGTCTTGCGGAAGGTACGGCCCCTGCCAGTTATTGACGTTCTCCGGCCGGACGCGAAGCGCCTGCAGACCCTGCTCCGTCGTCGGAAAGACGCCGGTATCCAGCTTGTAAGCGCCGAGCGCGGTCATGAACGAGTTGATCTGCGCGCGCGCCGCGGTCATACGGGCCGAGTCCGCGCGCGAGAGCATGCGTGGGGCGACTAGCGCCGCAAACAGCGCGATGATCGTCACCACCACCAGCATTTCGATGAGCGTGATGCCGGCCTGGCGGCGGGTGCGGCGGTAGGGTTGTTTTCTCATGAGGTTCACACTGCCAATTCGTTGATGGACGTAATCGCGAGCAACATGCTCAGGATAAGCGCTCCCACCACGATGCCCATTACCAGAATGATGAGAGGCTCGAATAACGACGTGAAGCGCCGGATCGCCGAGCGGGTATCGGCTTCGTAAATATCGGCCATGCGGGTAAACATGGCGTCGAGGCGGCCGGTTTCTTCACCGACGGTCAGCAGATGGCCGGCCAGCGGCGGAAACTCGCCACAGCGTTTCAAGGGTCCGGCGATGCCCTCGCCGCGTTTCACACCGGTGGCGACCGCATCCAGCGCGCCGGCGATCTTGCGGTTGTTCAGAATGTTCTTCGAAATACCGATCGACTGCACCAGCGGCACCGTGTTGGCGACCAGTGTGCTCATGGCGCGGGCGAAGCGCGCGGTTTCGGCCTTGCGCAGAGCGTCACCGAGCACCGGAACGCGAAGACGGAACGTGTCCCACCAGAGACCGCCAGCCGGAGTGCGGATGTAGCTGGTGAAGCCGGCCGTTCCGCCGGCGAAAGTGAGCAGACCGAGCCAGCCCCACTCGCGGAGCAGATTACTGCTCATGAGGAGCAGCTTGGTGGGCAGCGGCATCGCAATACGCGGGTCTTCAAAGATGGCGGCGAAGCGCGGCACCACGAAGTACATCAGCACGAGAATCGAGGCGATGCCGACGAGCGTCAGTAGCGCCGGGTAGACCATCGAGCTGACGATGTAGCTGCGCAGGTCGTCGCGGGTACGTTCGAACTCGGAGAGCCGCTCGAAGACAACCCCAAGCGAGCCGCTGGCCTCTCCGGCCCGGACCATGTTGATATAGAGCTCGTTGAAGTATTCCGGGTGTGTGGCCAGGGAGTCTGCGAACGATTTGCCGCCTTTGAGAACGCGGAGAACATCCTGGACGACCGTCCGGAAACTCTCCTGCTCGGTGAGTTCGGCGGTGATGGCAAGCGCGCGGTCGAGCGGGATGCCGCTGTTAAGCAGCGTGGAGATCTCTTGAGTGAAGAAGAGCACGCCGCGGCGCTTGCCGAAGTGAAAGCTGGGAAGCTTCAGTTCGAAGCCGGCCTTGGGTTGTACACCGACGTACACCGGCGTCAAACCCTGGCGTCGCAACTCGGAGGCGACGAACTTCTCGGTCTCGGCGGTGAGGGTGCCGGTGCGGAGTTTGCCGTCATGGGCCACCGCGCGGAAGTGAAACGTCGTCGCCATCGGCTAAAACTCCTGCGTCACGCGATGGACTTCGTCAATGGTGGTGACGCCGGCCGCTACCTTCTGCCAGCCGTCTTCGCGCAGCGTGGTCATGCCGTTGCGGCGGGCGGCTTCGGTTAGCGCGGAGGCGTCCTCGTTGCGCATCACGAGGCGGCGCAACTCGTCGCTCATCTCCATCATTTCGAAGATGCCGACGCGGCCGATATATCCGGTGCCGAAGCAGCGGTCGCACCCGGTGCCGCGCCACGTGGAGATGAATTCGCCGTCAGGCGCCAGGTGATCGCCGGCGGGCTGTTTGCAGTCCGGGCAGATGACGCGAACCAGGCGCTGGGCGAGCACGGCAACCAGCGACGACGTGATCAGGTAGTTCTCGACGCCCATATCGGTCATCCGGGTAATGGCGCTCGGCGCATCGTTCGTGTGCAGCGTGGAGAAGACCAGGTGGCCGGTGAGAGCGGAGCGGATGGCGATGTCGGCGGTCTCGCGGTCGCGGATCTCGCCCACCATGATGACGTCGGGGTCCTGGCGGACGATGTGGCGGAGCCCCGCGGCAAACGTGAGGCCGATCTGCGGGTTGACGTGGATCTGGTTGATACCGTCCATCTGGTATTCCACCGGATCCTCGATGGTGATGATCTTCCGGTCGGTCAGATTGATACGCTTCAGCGCCGAGTAAAGCGTGGTGGACTTACCGCTTCCCGTCGGTCCGGTGACGAGAAACATGCCGTGTGGAAGATGAGCGAAATGCTCCATCAGGCGCAGCATTCTTTGGTTGAAGCCGAGGCGCTCGAGGTCGTAAAAGTCGCCCGCCGAACGGTCGAGCAGGCGCATCACCACACTTTCGCCGTAGAGCGTGGGGAGCGTCGAGACGCGGAGGTCGACTTCGCGGCCAAGAGTCCGGATCTTGATGCGGCCGTCCTGGGGCAGACGGCGTTCCGCGATATTCAGCCGCGCCATCAGCTTCACGCGGGAGATGATGGCGGCTTTCAATTCGCGGGGCGGCGGCTCTTGCGGGTGCAGAACGCCATCGACGCGGAAGCGGATGCGGAACTCCTTCTCGAAGGGCTCGATGTGGATGTCGCTGGCGCGCTTCTCCACCGCGTTGGCGACCATCGCATTGACAAGCCGAATCACCGGCGCCTCGGAGGCCATATCGCGGAGATGTTCGAGATCTTCGCCGCTTTCCGGGTTCATGTCCTCGAATCCCGGCGTCTCGCGGCGGCCGGCGTCGCCGAAGTGGCGCTCGAGCGCATCGGCGATTTCCGCCTCGGCCGCGAGCACGGGTTGAATTTTGAGGCCGGTCACCGCCCGAACGGTGCTGAGGGTCTCGAAGTCGAGCGGATCGGCCATCGCCAGCAGCAGCGTGTCGTCGCGCATGCGCGCCGGATACGCGCGCACCTGCCGGAGGAACCGCGCCGAGAGCTTCTCGGTCTCCGGCGTCACGGCCGGCGAGCCCTCGATCGCGATCACCTCGATGCCGAGTTGTTCCCCGAGAGCGCTCAGCACTTCGCGCTGCGCGACGAACCCGAGATCGACGAGAATCTTGCCGAGTTTGTCGCCGCGTTCTTTCTGGAGTTCCAGCGCCTGGTCGAGTTCTTCGGGGGTGATGAGCTTTCGCTCGATCAGCATTTCGCCGAGACGCATCGGAACTAGAATTCCTGAATCTGAACGGCGGTCTCGGCGCCCGGCCCCTTCAGGCGGCCGGCTTCGATATCCAGCAGCGTCTGCCGCGGGGCGCGCATCACGATCTGGCCCGGCAGCCCGGCGCGCTCCTCCCACGAATGGTAGAACAGCGAGACGCCGACGACGATCTGGTTGGACGGCGGGACCTCCCCGAGCGTTGTCGCCGTGGTCACCATCATGTCGCGCATCACCTGCCTCAGCGCCGGCAGCCGGGTGAGTTTCTTCTGATGCAGGCGGTTCACTTCGTCCTTGGTCAGCTTCGGCCGGAAAGGCGAAAGAGCCGGTCCGGTCAGCAGGTTCATCTCCGCCGTCAGGATAACCCCATAGTCCTCCAGGTAGACGCCGCGGGTCGAGCCGAGCAGGTAGAACGGATCGTCGATCGACCAGCGCTCGATGCGCTGATCGAACCCGCGCTCCAGGTTTTGCATCAGACTGCGCGGGACGCGCGGCGTGGCGGCGAGCAGGATCGCGGCGGGCAGCAGCAGAGCGACCAGGCGGCGCGTCATTGCGCGGCTCCAATTTCGGCGCTCGCGGTGTACAGGATATTCATCCGCTTGCGGAGAACGTCGAAGTTCTCCTGGACCACCAGCATGTCGGCCCGGCGCTCCTGGTCGAAGCGATCTTCGGCCGCTTTGAGCAGTTCGGCGGTCCGGCGCTCCTGGCGGGTTTCCACTTCGGCGACGGCTTGGCGAATCGCGGATTCCAGGCGCTTGTCGACCTCGGCCTGCACGCGAGTCTCCAGCATGGCGGTATCCGGCGCGGGGGCGCTCACCGCGACCGGCGCCGGGGCCGCACCGGGACGAAACAGTGGCGAATGCGAAAAGACGGCAACGGCCAACAGTGCCATCGACGCGAACGCCAGGCGCGGAGCCGAGCCCCAAATGCGCTGGTACCACCGCGGCTCGAACACCTTGTCCGAGACGAAAGCGATACGGCGCAGCGGCTCCTCTTCGCGGACGGTCAAGAGGGCCGAGTGGGTCACGCGCAGCCGCTCCAGTTCCTCCTGGCAGGCCGCGCAGGCATGAACGTGATCCTCGACGCGGCGGCGTTCGGCGGCGGGCGCTTCGCCGAGGACGTATTCCCTGATATCAATCGATGCGCAACTCATGATTCCCCCTGTAGACTGACAGGCGCCAGGACGTTCTTGAGAATGTCGAGGGCGGTGTAGAGCCGGGATTTAATAGTGGATACGGGACAATCCAGGATTTCGGCCATCTCCTCGAACTTGAAACCCTGGTAGATCTTGAGCTCCACCGCTTCGCGCTGCTCGCGGCTAAGCCGGCCGAGCGCCGCCGTAACCGCCAGCGATGTCTCGACAGGCAGCATACGCGGACTCGGAGGCGGGGGTGGGAGATCTTCGAGTGCCCCCGTCTCCGGCCGGTTGCGCCGCAACAAGGAGAAGGATTCATTGTGCGCGATGCGAAAGAGCCACGGTGCGAAGCGGGCGGGGTCGTCCAGCTTCCCCAAGTTCTGGTAAGCCTTGAGGAACACGTCCTGGCTGACATCTTGGGCGTCCTCGCGATCGCCCACCAGCCGCAGGATGTAATTAAAGACACGCCGCTCCCATCGGGACACCAGCAAGTTATAGGCGTCCACATCGCCCCGGCGGGCTTTTGCCGCCAGGTCCCGGTCCTCGACCTCTCGAAAGATCAAGTCCGTTTGGCTCCGTTCCGAAGATAAGACGCCGCGTGGAGGAAAAAAGTCGGCGGCGGCGCCGGAAACTGGCTGCGCGGCATCGTTTGTGGGGCGGGCCCCCGGCCCGCGGCGGCCTCCCAGGCCGCCCGGAAACTCGCCTGTTACTCCAGTGTCTTGCCGTCCCAGGCGTGCCCGGCGTCCGGCACGAACGTCAATTGCTGCCCGAACGACACCAGCCAGCCCCCGGGCACTTTCGCCCGCAGAACCTCGCCCTTGGTGCTCCGCAACTCCGCCCAGCGGATGTCGGGTTCGGGCGGCGGTCCCGCCGCCGGCTTCGCGGCATCCCCACCGGAAACCGCGCCCGACTCGTCCAGCGCCTTGATCGCCGGGCGCAACACAGATTCCTCGCACTGGTAGATCTGCCCCAGCCACTTGAACTTGATCAGGTCGCGGTCTTCTTCCAGATTGTCGATAATCGCCGAGTACGGAACCGTGACCGGCGGCTCCTTTAACGGGAGGCCGCTACGGGGGTGGAGCTTTTTGGCTTCGATGGATTTGAGGACTTCGAAACGGGACATGGCTCGTGCTGACCCACCAGGATACAGCAATCGGGCGCCGGTTCAAGACCCGCGAATCCCGATGCCCCGGCACGCCGCAGCCGCGCGAAGATCTCGGCATGTTCCCAGATCTCCTGGAAGCGGTGCTCGCGCAGATTGCCCGCCGACACCGGCAGATACCCGCACGGATACACCTCGCCCTGGTGCGAGAGGAAGCATAGCCCGGTTCCCGCTTCGCAGCCTTTGTTCATCGTATGCACGCCGTGCGTGGGCAGCGGCGCCAGCGGCAGGA
>CAYPUQ010000046.1:0-1704 GCA_964413655.1 uncultured Solibacteraceae bacterium
TAGTTGAGATGCAACTGAGTTTCAAAAAGGGTCTCCATGGCCGCGGGTCCTCGCTCGTGGATCTGAAGCGCGGGGAAGAAGGGGTAGTCGAGGGGTTCGACCTCCCCGACGACGTCACGCGGCGGCTGATGGAACTCGGCTTTTTGCCCGGCGGAGCGGTGGTGGCCGGCCGCGCGGCCCCAGGCGGCGATCCCCGGGTGTTTCGCGTCGACGGGTCTGAGGTGGCGTTGCGCGCGGAAACGGCGCGGCATATCCGGCTGCGTAACGGGAAATCCAATAACGGCAAGTCATGAGCCATAGTGCGCCCGCATGCGCGAGAGTGAAAACAGTCGCGCTTGTCGGTCCGCCGAATTCCGGCAAGTCCACGCTGTTCAATAAGCTCACCGGTCTCCGGCAGAAGGTGGCCAACTATCCCGGCGTAACAGTCGAACAGCGGCGCGGCCGGATGGCGATTGGCGGCGGGCGCGAGGTGGAACTGATCGACCTCCCGGGCGTATACAGTCTGGAAGCTCGCTCGGAAGACGAGCAGGTAACGCGCGACGTCCTGACGGGTCAGATGGCGGGTATCGCGAGGCCGGACGCGGTGGTGGTGATTCTCGACGCCACGAACCTCGGCCGCCACCTGGCGCTGGTGGCGCCGATTCTCGGATTGGGACTGCCCACGCTGGTTGTCCTCAACATGGCCGACGACCTCCGGAAGCGCGGCGGAGACGTCGACACCGCGCCCGTGGCGGAGAAACTCGGCGTACCGGTTCTGCTGGCTAGCGCGGCGCGCGGCGAGGGCTTGGAACCCTTGTACGAATTCCTTTCCGGAGAACTGGGGGTGCCGGCGCCGGTGGAATTGCCGGTGCTGAACAACATCCCGAAGTGCAGGGCCTGGGCGACGCATATTTCCGCCGGCTCCTACCAGGCGCCCTCGCCGCCAGTTTGGAGCCGCCGTCTCGACGCCGTTTTCCTTCATCCGATCGCCGGACCAGCGATTTTCGTGCTCGTTGTGCTGGCGGTTTTCCAGTCGATTTTTTCGTTCGCGCAGCCGCTGATGGACGGCGTCGAGCAGTGGATCGAGGCCTCGGGCGTATGGGTGGGGCAGGCATTGCCGGAGTCGATGATACGCAGCCTGCTGGTGGAGGGCGTTTGGGGCGGCGTCGGATCGGTGCTGGTGTTCTTGCCGCAGATCCTGTTTCTGTTCCTGTTCGTCGGCATTCTCGAGGATTCCGGCTACCTGGCGCGAGCGGCGCTGATCGCTGATCGGACCATGGCGCGGGCCGGTTTGCAGGGGAAGTCGTTTATCCCGCTGTTGTCCGCCTATGCCTGCGCGGTGCCGGCCATCATGGCGACGCGGACCATCGAAAGCAGGCGCGACCGCATCGCGACGATCCTCATCGCGCCGTTTATGACCTGCTCGGCCCGGCTGCCGGTTTACACGCTGATCATCGCGGCGTTCATCCCGGAGCGGCCGTTCCTCGGCCTGCTGGGTACGCGCGCCGCGGTTCTGATTGGGCTGTACGTCCTGGGTTTCCTCGCCGCGATCATGACAGCGAAGCTGCTAAAGTCGTCGATCCTCAGGAGCGATCGCGTGCCGTTCATGCTTGAATTGCCGCCATACCGTTGGCCGACGTTACGCTCGCTCGGATTGCGGCTCCTGGACCGCGCGAAGGTGTTTCTGCGGCGGGCCGGAACCGTCATTCTCGCGGTGGCGATCGT
>CAYPUQ010000046.1:1804-22301 GCA_964413655.1 uncultured Solibacteraceae bacterium
TTTGCCATGCAGTGCATGTCGACCACCGCCGTCGTCCGCCGCGAAACGGGCGGCTGGAAGTGGCCCGCCATCCAGTTCGGCTATATGACCGGGCTGGCCTATGTTTGCGCGTTCGCCGCTAACCGCGCGGTCACTGCATTCTGGATGTAGCTGAGCGCGCTCCGGCCCTCATCGCCGAGTTAATCGATTCGATTACTTCGCGCCAAGCTGCCCGGTGGGTCTGGTAGAAAGCGGGCTGGAGGGCCTGTGCAAGCGCCCACAACAGCGCCGCGGTTAGCGTGTCATAGTGGCTGAGACTGACGCCATACTCGACGTGCTTCCGGCCTAATTCTTCGAGCTGCGGGCGAATGGAGTCGAAGTCGTCCAGGCTGCCCACCACCGCTTCAAGCATCGCCATCAGCTTGGCGCCCTGAGCCTTCATGTCGCCTTTGAACAGTGGCCGGATGGACGGGTCCATCTCGAACAGGCGGCCGTAGAAGAGGAGCGCTAACGGGCCGGCTAGGTCGCGGATCTCCTCGAAACTTTCGCGGACCAGCTTCTTCGTCTGATCGTTCATGGGCGTTTCTCCGCAAACTGGGCGGGTGGCAACGCAGTCAGCAGGGTGGAGGTCTCCTGCATATACCTGCGCAAAACCGGAGTGAAATCGGGCTCCCGCTCGAGATCCGACCACAAGGCGGCGCCTTTTTCGAGCAGACCACGCGCCTCGGCGGTGTGCCGTTCGCGGTCGGAGGCCGGGACGGAAGTCTGGCGCGCGAGTAGCGAATGGATGGAGCCGGCGCCGGCCAGGGATCGAGCAAGGTAAGAGTCCCGGGCCACGCGGGTTCCCCGCGTGTTGCGCTCGGACAGCCGGCGTCCGAGGTCGAGGCATTCCTGAGCGTAGTTGATAGCGCCGATCGTGTCGCCGGAACGAGCCAGGGACTTGCCGAGCGACTGGATAATCCCGAACAGGCTTCGCTGTACGGTGGGATTGTCGGGGCTGACCGCTAGAACCACCCGCGCGTTCCGCTCCGCGTCGCGCAAGTACCGGAGCGATTCCCCTTCGCGGCCTAGAGCGGCAAGCGTCTCGCCAATCTGCCCTTCCAAAAAGGCCAGGGTACCGCGATCGAGGAGATTCTCGGGCGCGGCCCGAACGACGTCCGCGAGGCGTTGGTGAGCGAGCAACTGAAGCTCCAGCCGGCGCGCCGGCGGCTCCACCGCTGCCTGCCGCATGAGCGCATTGGCATAGTCGCTTCCCCAGCGTTGGTTCGCCGGATCGGAATCGTAGAGGCGCCGGGCGATGCCGGCCATCCGTGCGTAGGCGTCCCGAGCGCCGGCGGTATCGCCAAGGTTCGACAGCGTGGGGCTGCCCAGCACATCGCCGGCGTGGCTGTAAGCGAGCATGAGATTGCGGAGATGGTTGGTGTTGGCCGGGTCGGAGTCCGTCAACTTCTCCAGCACCGCGGCGCCGCGGTGGTGATTCTCCAGCGCCGGCTGGAGTTTGCCGGTGCGGCTTTGCGCCATGCCCAGGTTGGCGTACGTGGTGGAGAGCTGCGAAAGCAACTCGGAATCGCCCGGACTGGCCCGTAGCAATTCTTCGATTATCGACACCGCCCGGCCGGCGAACTCGGAGGAGGCCTCGTAGTCGTCAATGTGGCGGTGCTCGCGGCTCGCTTTGTTGAGCAGACCGGCCTGCAGCCGCAGAACCTCCGGATCGTTCGGAAAGCGCCGCAGCAGCGACTCGGCATCCTCCAGCGCCTGGCGGTAGGACTCGATCGCGCGCGACGGGCTGCGGGTATACGAGTAGAGGTCGCCGAGCTTCGCTTCCGCGTTCAGCCGCCCGATGTGAGACTCCCGGTTTCCGCCGGCCTTCGCCAGCGAGAGTTCGTACAATTCGATGGCCTTCCGGTAATTCCGTTCGGCGCTGGTCATGTGCCCGAGATTGGGGCCGAGCACGTTGCCCTGCACGTCGGCGATCCGCAGGTAGGCAGCGGCCAGTTCGGCCTGAAGCTCCGGATCAGCGCTCGAATCTTGCGAGAGTGCGTCGAGGTACTGGAGACCGGTCTGCAGAATCCTTTGCCGGGCGCGGGTGGAGCCGGGTAGGTCGCGCACGGAGTCATGCACGTCGAAGACGAAGCTGTTGGCCAGACGGCGCGCCTGTTCGAAGTGGCGCTTTGCGGTGGCGGCCTCGCGGCGCGCGGCGACGATACCAGTCCCAAGCGCAAGGAGCACCGCCAGCCCGGCGGCCAGAATGCCGCGGTTGCGGCGCGCGAACTTCGTCGTCCGGTAGAGCAGGGTATCGGGCCGCGCCGAGATCGGCAGATAGATGAGGTGGCGGCGGATGTCCTCGGCGAGTTCCTCGGCGGACTGGTAGCGGCGGCGCGCGTCCTTCTGGAGCGCTCGCAGGACGATGGTATCGAGGTCGCCGGCAAGGCGGCGCGACAACGCCCTGTGCGCGGAATCGCCGTCCCGGCGGACGGCCGTGCTTGGCGCCTTGATCTCGTCGTGGCAGATGGCCTTTTCGATCGCCTGAAACGACAGGCGCTCGATCCGGTATGGGCGCTGGCCGGTGAGCAGCTCGTAAAGGATGACACCGAGCGAGTAAACGTCGGACACAATGGTGACCGGGTCGCCCAGTATCTGCTCGGGGCTGGCGTAGTCAGGCGTCATCAGGCGGCCGCCCTCGGTGACGGTTTGGCCGGCGGTCTGGCCGTCGAGCATCAGCAGTTTCGAGATGCCGAAATCCAACAGTTTCGGCGTTCCGGACTGGTCGACCAGGATGTTGCCGGGCTTCAGGTCGCGATGAACGACGAAACGGCGGTGGGCATAGTCGACCGCCGCGCAGACCTGAAGAAAAATCTCCAGCCGTGCTTCCACCGGCAGCTTGTTCCGCTCGCAGTAGGCGGTGACCGGCAGGCCGTCGATGTACTCCATGACGATGTACGGCGTGCCGTCGTCGGCCGTGCCGCCGTCGAGCAGGCGGGCGACGTTCGGGTGCTCGAGATGAGCGAGGATCTGGCGTTCGCGGCGGAACCGGGCCAGGATGAATTCTGTGTCCATGCCGGCGCGGACCAGCTTGACGGCCACCTTCTTCGTGTACTGCCGGTCGTCGCGCTCGGCTTCGTAGACGGCGCCCATACCGCCGTTGCCGATGATGCGCAGCAGCCGGTACGGGCCGACACGCTGGCGGCGTGGGGGCACGCCCTGTGTCACGGCGCCGAAGCCAGCGAGAGCGTCGCCGATCTTCCCGTGCAGGAACTCAGCGCTCACCGCCTCATCGCTTTCGAGTAACGACAGGATCTCCCGGAGCAGGGTGGCATCTCCGCCGCAGTTCTTCTCGAGCCAGGCGAGACGTTCGGGCGCGGGTACATCGAGGGCTTGATAGAAGAGCTTCTCGACGGTTTGCCAGCGGTCGACTTTCATTGGTCAGATTGGCGGTTCAACTCACGATGCAGCCAAGCCTCGGCGAGGCGCTGCTCCCGTCCGACGGTGGCCACCGAGACGCCGACGGCCTGCGCAGTCTCTTCGACGCTGAAGCCGCCGAAGTAGCGCAACTCGATGATCTTGCTCTTGCGCGGGTCGACCTTTTCCAGCGCCTTCAGCGCATCGTCGAGCGCCACCACATCGGCGCTCCTCTCCGGCGCCCAGGCGACAACGTCGTCGAGCGACGCCTTTTCGGCCCCGCCGCCGCGCTTGGCGCTACGATTCTTCCGTGCGTGATCCACAAGGATCTGCCGCATCAGGTGCGCTGCGATGCCGAAGAAATGCGACCGGCTCTCGAAGTCCGGCATGCTCTGCGCCACCAGCCGTAAATAGGCCTCGTTGACAAGCGCGGTGGGCTGAAGCGTTACCGCCTTGCGTTCGTTGCGCAGGTAGGACGCGGCGAGCTTGTGCAGTTCGCTGTAAACCAGCGGCGTCAGCAGGTCGAGCGCCTCTTTCTTGCCGTTCTTCAGGTCGATCAGCAGACGCGTCACTTCTGCCTGGCCAGGGATCGGGGTAGCCGGTTCAGACATGACCAGTGTCTATTTTCCCTTGCGGCGGGTGGAAGTTACAAGTGATTTGTTTCTATGCGAGAGGGAAAGAATTCGCGAGTGCCTCGTTCGGCCGCCCCCCATCGGCACACCTCGACGGCGGTTGGAAGTCCATGGGGCGACTCCGCATCCGAAGGACCAGCGCTTTGGCTTTAGCGGGCATTCCCGTTCTGTTCGCGACGGCGCGCCGCGCCTCGAATTCCGCTTTCCGGATCCGCTTCGGCACGGGGATATAGTGCCCGAGGGTTTCGCCGTGGCGCATGATAGCCAGCGGCGTACAAGATTCGAGGCAGCCTGCGAGCTTTTCGTGGAACTCCCGGACTCCGGCCTTTATCGTTTCCATATTGTGTACTCACCGCACGCATCCTAACAGGACTCCTTATGGGCTCCGTACAATCCCAATGACCGCTTTTCCGCCCATTCTGCGCCTGTCAATGTGGAGGGACAGCAAACGTGGAAACTACTCAGTCCCGGTTCGAGCACGTCCGCACCGTCTTCGAACGCAACGCAAAGGCGCTTCGCCTGCGGCCATCGGTTGGCCAGGGAACGGCGGTCACGAAGGTGCGGTGGGTGGATGGGCTGCGCTGCGAGATTGAGGAAGGTCCGTGGAAGCTGGTCACCGACATGAGCGCCAAATCGGGCGGCGAGAACGCCGGTCCGAATCCGGGCATTCTCGGCCGTGCGGCGCTGGGCAGTTGTCTCGCCATCGGCTATACCCTGTGGTCGGCCTGGCGTGGCGTGCCGATTACGTCGCTTGAGGTCGAGGTGCAGGCTGGTTACGACTCCCGCTCCCTCTACGGCGTTGAAGGGGGCCGGCCCGGCTACAGCAGTATCCGCTACATCGTGAAGGTGGAGAGCCCGGCCCCCGAGGAAGAAGTGATTCGTCTGCTCGACGAAGCCGACGCCCAAAGTGATTATCTGCACGTGTTCCGCGACCCGCAGAGTGTCCAGCGCGAGGTCGTGTTCCGGAGGGCGGCGGAGTAGCCATGGATGGACGATTCCAACGACGAATCCAACGCTACGGTTGGGACAAAGCCGCTGCCTACTACGAGGACTACTGGCGGCGGCAGATCGCCCCGGCGCAGCAACTTCTGCTCGACATGGCGGCGCTGCGGCCCGGAGAGCGCGTCCTCGACATCGCCTGCGGTACGGGCCTCGTCACCTTTCCGGCGGCCGAGGCCGTAGGGCCGGCCGGCGCGGTCGTGGGGACCGATATTTCCGGCGGCATGGTGGAGGCGGCGCGAGCCGAGGTAGCCCGCCGCGGGCTCCGCAACGTCGACTTTGCCCGCCAGGGCGCCGAGGAGCTGAATGGCGATCTCGGCCACTTCGACGCCGCCCTCTGTTCGCTGGGCCTGATGTACGTTCCCGATCCGCTCGCGTCTTTGCGCGCTTCGTATGGCGTCTTGAAACCGGGCGGCCGGATGTTGGCGGCGGTCTGGGGCAACCGCCGGCGCTGCGGCTGGGCCGGCATCTTTCCGGTGGTGGACGCTCGCGTCGAGTCCGAGGTCTGCCCGCTCTTCTTCCAACTCGGAACCGGCAACACGCTGGCACAGGTCTTCGCGGCGGCCGGCTTTGACGACGTCGCGATCGAGCGTATCGACACGGTGCTCGACTACGCGACCGCCGAAGAGGCGTGCGGCGCCGCATTCGCGGGCGGGCCGGTCGCGTTGGCCTACTCGCGGTTCGACGTACGCACCCGCGCCGAGGCCCACGCCGAGTATCTCGAATCGATCGCGGCGTACAAGAACGGTCCGGCTATCACGTGCCCGGTGAATTTGTCGTGGTGGCCGGACGGCGGCGTAACTGACCGGCGGCGTCAACCAATCGCGGGCGGTTGCCAAGGAACGCGCCCGGCGCGCTGTACGTGCGCCATCAGGGCCGTTGCCAGTTCCTGATGCACCGCCCGATTCTCCGAGGACAAGTCGCGGTTCTCCTTCGGATCGCTCCGCAGGTTGTAAAGCTCGAACGGCTCGAACGGCGAGTTCTGCACCAGCTTCCATTCTCCGCGCCGCAGCGCATAGTAGTCCCGCCCCTGGTAGCGCATGCCGCCTTCGCGGCGCACGAAGATGAGATCCCGCTCGCCATCGGACTGAGTCCGGCCAAGCAGTGCCGGCAGGATCGACGCGCCATCAAGCCCCGGCGGAACTGGCGCCCCCGCCGCTTCGCAGAGCGTGGGAAACAGATCCATCGTCAGCGCCACCCGGTCCGAACGCGACCCAGCGCGAATCCGGTTCGGCCAGACCGCGCAGAATGGAACCCGCAGCCCGCCCTCGTACATATCCTGCTTGCCGCCCCGCAACGGGCCGCACTGGCCGCCCACGTCGAGTTGTCCGCCGTTATCGCTTGTGAAGATGAGCAGCGTGTCCCGGTACTGGCCGTTGGCCTTGAGCGCATCCACGATCCGGCCGATCGAATGATCCATGTGCTCGATCAACGCCACCAGGCGAGCCCGTTTCTCATCGATCCCGCGCTCGCGTGCCTTTACCTGGTCGAGCCAGTCCTGCGGCGGCTGAATAGGTGTGTGCGGCGCATTGTAGGGCAGGTACAAGAAGAACGGACTGCCGTCCTTTTTGCGGGCGTTCAGGTAGTCGATGGACCAATCGGTAAAGAGATCGGTCGCGTGCCCCTCGGGGTCGATCGCTTCCGTCCCCCGGCGCATGTAGTTAATGCCGTGCCGGCGGTGATGGTAGTAATCATCCATCATGTCGCCGAGAAACCCATGGAAGAAATCGAAGCCGCGCTCGGTCGGCGTGTTTGGCGATTCCAGCCCGAGGTGCCACTTGCCGATCAGGCCGGTTTGATAGCCGACGGTCCGCAACGGCTGGGGAAGCAAACTGGCGCGCGGCGACAGATAGCCCCAACTGTTCCGGGCATGAGTCCGGATCACACCCGGCACCCCGGCGATATCCGGATAGCGGCCCGTGAGCAATGCCGCGCGGGTGGGTGAGCACACCGGCGAATTCGCGTAGAAGTTATCGAACCGTACGCCGGCGCCAACCAGTTCGTCGATCCGCGTGGAGCGCAGATCGGCCGCGCCGTAGGAGGAGAGGTCCCCATAGCCGAGATCGTCGGCCAGGATCAGTACGATGTTCGGCAACCGCGCCGCCTGGGCCCGCGCGGCGGCGGTCGCCAGAGGAAGGCTCAGGAGCCGCCGCCGGGTCACTTCTTCCTTCTCCGCGTAAACAGCAGGCCGGACCATGTCCGATCCACCGCGCAGATCTTGTAATCGACGAACCCGGCGTCCAGACCGAACAAACGGACTACCGGTTCGGTCACGTCCGTGTCGACGCCGGAGGCTTTTTTCGGCCAGCAGATCCAGATGCTGCCGCGTTCGCCGAGCAGCCGGGCCGCGGCCGGGAAGCGGCGGCGCATCTCAGCCTGCGACTTGACGAACAACAGGACCAGGTCGGACCGACCCCGTGCCTGCGTCACCACCCGGGCGCCTTCCGGTAGTTCCCCGAGTACGGACAGAAACCCGCCGGGCGCGCCCAGTAGGGCCACTGCCGAGCCTGCCTTGACGCCCAGCTTCGTGGTCAGCGGGGTGCCGGAGTACCCGGCCATCGTGTCGGGCACAACCGGATCGGCCGGCGCATTCTTGATGGCGGTCCGGACGGCTGTTTTGACCCGGGTCCAGTCGGCGAAGAACCCGTCCGGGATTGTCTCGCGGATGCGAGCGACCTTTTCCGGGTCCCCGCTTACAAACAGCAGCGGAACACGCCGCAGCGTCTTTTTCTGCCGGATCGCGACGGCGATCACGCGTCCCTGCAGTGGCGACCGTGTCAGGTCGATGACGAAAACCTCCGGCGGATCGGCCGCAAGCGCGCGCAACGTCGCGGGACCCTCCACTTTGGTGCAAAGTCGTACTTCGTACCCGGCCTTGCGCAACAACTCGGCGCAATGCCCTCCCTCGGCGGCGTTCCAGTGAATCAGGACGACGCGGGGCATCGGCGTCGCGAGAAGCTCAATACCCCTTCTGCTTGTCGACGACGTTGATCAGGGGCTTGCCCTCGGCGAAGCGCTTGATGTTCTCTTTCACCGTTCCGAGCATGCGGGCCCTGTCGAGATCGGACCGTCCGGCAATGTGCGGCGTGATGATGGCGTTGTTGAACTTCCACAGCGCATGCCCCTGAGGCAACGGTTCTGGATCGGTTACGTCCACGCCCGCGCCGGCCAGTCTCTTGGAATCGAGTGCTTTCACTAGGCTTGGCATGTCGTATAGTCCGCCACGCGACACGGCGATGAAATACGACCCCTGCTTCATCCGCTCGAACTGCGACGGCCCGAGCATCTTGTGGCTCATCTCCGTGTGCGGCGCTGAGACGAATACGACATCGGCCTGCGGTAGCACCTCGTCGATCTGGTCGGGCTTGACAACACGCTGCCAGAAGGGCGAGTAAGGAATATCTTCGGGGTCGACGCCGATGATCTTCATGCCGTGAGCCCACGCGCGGACGGCGATCTGCTGGCCGATGCCGCCCAGTCCGACTACGACACCCGTCTTCTCGTTCAGTTCGATACCGGGAAACCGCTCACCGCGGCGCCAGGTTTCGGTCAGACGGTCCTGCGCGTAGACGTGGAGATTGCGAGTGAAGTACAGCAGCATCGCCATCGCGTGATCCGCGATCTCAGGTCCTTGCACGATCTGGTTGTTTGTCACGACGATGGCGGTATCGCGCAAAGCGGTGGAGCCGGACCGGTGCAGCACCGTTTCCACGCCGGCCGAAGTCACCTGGACCCATTTCAGGTTCTTGCCGGCCTGAACCATCTGCGGTGTGATGCCGCCGACATAAGCGTCCGCGTCGGCGATCTCCTTCATCAGCGTTTCCTTGGTTGCGTTAACGATGCGAACCTGGCTGGAGGCGGACTGCCAGTCGCGAACCACCTCCTCCGGCTGGCCCATCACCACAATCTTTTTGGTTTGCGCGTGCAAGGCGAGCGAGCCGAGTAGCGCGAGTGAAAGAACAGAAAATCTTACGGTTCTCATGGGTGCATCAGATTCTATCGCAACCGAGCCCGAGGTGCGCGGACACGAGTTCCGCCGTCCGCTCCGGGCGCGGGATGTAGACGACGTCGAATCCGGCGGCCCGCCCGCTTGCTTGCCCCGCTTCGGAATCCTCCACGACAAGAGCGCGGGAGACGCCCAGCCGCCGCGCCGCTTCCTGGTAAGGGTCCGGAGCCGGCTTGTGCCGCGCCACGTCCTCGGCGCAGACCAGCGTGTCGAGGTAGTCGCGGACGCCCGCTTCCACGAGCGGAGGCTCCACCTCGGTGCGGCCGCTCGAACTTACCACGGCGAGTTTGTAACCGTTCAGGCCGGCCAAGAGCCGGCGCGTGGCGGCAGGCATGGGCACATCGGCCAGCATCCGGTCGCGGAACAGCGCTTTCTTCTTGGGGTACTCCGCCCACAGCGTGTCGAACTCCGCCCTCCCGCCGGAGAGTTGGCAGAAGCGTTCGATCAATGCCCGATCCGACACGCCGACGCAATAAGCGGCATACTCGTCCCAGCTCATGCGAACGCCGTGCGGATCGAGCACTTCGCTCCAGCACCCGTAATGAAGCGGCTCACTGTCCACCAGCACGCCGTCGAAGTCGAAAAAGATAGCTTCGTAAGTCAATCGGTTACTGGGGCAGATTCACCGAGCGAAGAATCTGCTCGAACGCATTCTTGGTCGCTTCGAACTGGCTTTCCGGTGTGATGAAGACCATATAGTACAGGCCGTTCGAATGATCCACCGTGACGAGCGTGTCGATTTCCCGGCCGCCCAGCGCCGACTGCGAAGTCAGCGTCGTCATCAGCGCCGCCCGCCCGTCCACTCGGACGCTGCGGCTGTTGCCGCTCACCTGCATCCCAGGGTTCGATTGTTGGAGGTTCTGCACCAGTTCCTGGGTGGCGTTGCGCAGGTTTGTCCGCTGCTGCCGAGGCTGGTAAACGCTTGCGATCACTCCCTGGGTGATGTGCGACTTGCCCTGCTGGTCGCGAACCACCGCCTGCCGCGGCGCCACTGTCACCTCGGCGGCATTGGCGTCGCTCAGCAGTTCCCAGTTATCCGGGTGCGAAAACGCGCCGACACGTCCCCGAAACTGGCGCATTGTGTTCGACGGCGCCACCGGACCGGCCGCCGGCTGCGTGCCCTGCCCTTGTTGCGGCGCCGCCTGCTGCCCCTGCGTCTTGGGCGCCGCCGGCAAGCCCTGAATCGACCGTTTCATCTGACCTAGGTCGCCCGCGCTGGCGTTGTAGTTCCGCTGCGGCAAGTACTGAATCTCGCGCTCGATCTCCTGCCTGCGGCTGCTGTGCGCCGGATGAGACGACAGAAAACTCTCGATGCCGCTGCGCTTTCCCGTTTGCGCCTCCAGTTTCTCGAAGAAGCGGGCCGCCTCGATCGGGTTGTAGCCGGCCTGATGCATCAGCCGCGCCCCGAGTATGTCGGCATCGCGCTCGGCGTTCCGCGAATACTTCAAGAGCAGCGAGTTCGCGCCCAGCCCGACACCGAGTTGCGTCAGCATTCCCGTGATGCCTCCGCCCGCCAACTGGGCACCCAGCATCGCTGGAATCTGAATCAGATTAGCGCGCGACACCTGGTTCGTTCCGTGGCGCAGAGCGACGTGCGCGATCTCGTGGCCCATCACGCCCGCCAGCATCGCTTCGTTGTCCGCCGCCGCGATCAGGCCCGTGTGGACGTAAGTCGGACCACCCGGCAGTGCGAATGCGTTGATGGCGTCATCCTGGACCACCTTGAACGTGTACGGGTACTTCCCGGCCCCTTCCCCGCTCGCCAACCGGCGGCCAATCCGCTCCACGTAGGCCGAGAGCTCGGGGTGGTTCAGGATTTTCATCTCCTTCTCCACCTGCGCCGAGTACTCCTTGCCGATCTGAATGTCTTGGTCCACCGAAAAGAAATTGAAACCGGGCTTCACGTTGCGAGGCTGTGGAAGGGCCGTGGCGGCCATTGCCAGTGCCATGGCAAGCGTCGCAAAGCCTTGAAACAATCCTCCGAATCTCATGCTCGAATCCTCCTCTACGAGGTATTTCCTTCATCCATAATGCCATTGACGCGGCCCGGTCTGGGAACGGTTACGGCGCGCCGCGCGGCTTCCGCGTCGATCCCCTACAATGAAGACTTATCTTCCTATGAAGGCCCGCGTGTACGTATCTCTCAAGCAATCCGTTCTTGACCCTCAAGGGCAGACGATCGCCCGGGCTTTGGCCGGACAAGGCCACCATGAGATCGTCGATGTGCGCCAAGGCAAGGTATTCGACATAACGCTGGACGCCGGCATCGACCGCGCTGTCGCGGAGAAGAGCGTCGGTCAGATCGCGCGCGACGTGCTCACCAACCCGGTCATCGAAGAGTACCGGATCGAGATCCTCGACTAATCTATGTGCGGCATTGTTGGATACATCGGCAACCGCAAAGCCGTACCGATCCTGATCGATGGCCTGAAACGGCTTGAGTACCGCGGCTACGACTCGGCCGGTCTCGCCGTCATCGATCCCGAGGGCGAACTGGTAGTCCGGCGCGCTTCGGGCAAACTCCGCGTGCTCGAAGAGAGTCTGCGCGAGTCGCCCATCGAAGGCGTCTACGGAATTGGCCACACCCGGTGGGCTACCCACGGCCGGCCCACCGAAGAGAACGCGCATCCGCACGTCGACTCCAAACGCGATGTCGTTGTGGTCCATAACGGAATCGTCGAGAATTACCTCGCCCTGAAAAACTCACTTCAGGAGGATGGGCACCGGTTTCACTCGGAAACCGACACCGAGGTGATCGCGCATCTCATCGAGAAGAACTACAGCGGCGTGCTGGAGGAGGCGGTCCAGAAGGCGGTCCGGCAATTGTCCGGCGTTTTCGCGCTCGCCGTCATCGCGCGTTCGGACCCCGGGAAGATCGTTGCCGCGCGGTCGGGACCGCCGGCCGTCGTCGGCCTGGGCGATAACGAGTACTTCGTCGCTTCCGACGTCCCGGCCATTCTCGGCCACACCCGCCAAGTTATCTTTCTCAACGACGGCGACATGGCGGTGATCACAGAGGAAGGCGTCCGCCTGAGCGACTTTAACGGCCGGCCCTTGAACCGGAAGGTCCAGCACATCCCCTGGGATCCGATCATGGCCGAAAAGGGCGGCTATAAGCATTTCATGCTCAAGGAGATCTTTGAGCAGCCGCGTTCGGTGAAGGACACCCTGCTCGGCCGTGTTAGCCAAGACTCCGGCCATGTCTTTCTCGATGAGATCAACATCGCGCCCCAGGAGTTCCGGCGGTTCGAACAAATCCGGCTGATCGCGTGCGGCACAAGCTGGCACGCCGCCCTCGCCGGCAAATTCATGATCGAGAAACTGGCGCGGGTCCCCACCGAAGTCGACTACGGCAGCGAGTTCCGCTATCGCGACCCCATCGTCGACCACCGGGTACTCACGGTGGTCATCTCGCAGTCCGGGGAAACCGCCGACACGCTCGCCGCTGAGCGCGAGGCGAGACAGAAAGGCTCGACGACGCTGGCGATCTGCAACGTCGTGGGCTCAATGATCACGCGCGACGCGCACGGCACACTGCTCACCCACGCCGGGCCGGAGATCGGTGTCGCCTCCACGAAAGCGTTCACGTGCCAGCTGACCGCGCTGTTCGTTCTCGCGGTGTACCTCGGCCAGGTCCGCGGACAACTGCGCGAAGAGGATCAGCAACAACTCACGCAGGAACTGGTCCAGATCCCCGGCAAGATGGAGGCCGTTCTCGGCAACGACTCCCACTACGAAGAACTCGCCCGTGCCCTGTTCCGCGCCAAGGATTTTCTTTTTCTCGGCCGCGGCATTCACTTTCCGATCGCCCTCGAAGGCGCGCTCAAGCTGAAAGAGATCTCCTACATCCACGCTGAAGGCTATCCGGCCGGCGAGATGAAGCACGGCCCGAACGCTCTCATCGATGAGAACCTGCCGGTAGTGGTTCTCGCCACCCGCGATGGATCGGGCGAAAGCAGCGTTCGCTACGAGAAGACGCTTTCCAACATGCAGGAAGTGAAGGCGCGCGGCGGCCTGGTGGTAGCGGCCGGCTGCGAGGACGATATCCCCGAACTGAAGAAGCAGGCCGATCACGTCATCTCCATTCCGAGATCCCACGAACTGCTTCTCCCGATTCTCGAGATCGTGCCGCTTCAGCTACTCGCCTACCACATCGCGGTCCGGCTGGGCTGCGATGTCGACCAGCCGCGCAACCTTGCCAAGAGCGTGACCGTCGAATGATGCGGCAGGCCGCGCATCAACTCACCGTCGCGACGCGCGGTAAGGGCCTCTACGAGATCACCTCGGAGGTGGTGCGCTGGGCCGGCTCACGGGGCATCGAGACCGGCCTGCTCACCGTCTTTGTCCGCCATACCTCGGCTTCGCTCACCATTCAGGAGAACGCCGACCCGGACGTGGTGCGCGACCTCGAAACCTTCTTCAGCCGGCTGGTTCCGGAAGACAATAGCCTCTACGTCCACACCACCGAGGGACCCGACGACATGCCGGCGCACATCCGTTCGGCGCTGACCCAAACGCAGCTCAGCATTCCGGTATCAGGCGGCAGGCCGGCCTTGGGCACATGGCAGGGCATCTATGTCTTCGAGCACCGGCGCTCGCCGCACCGGCGCAGCGTCGCGCTGCACCTGTTGGGCGAGTAGAGGCTGTGAGGACCGGCTCGGCTTTTGTGAGGCGGACCCCCCGGTTCGCGGCGGACGCCCTCGTCCCCCTGCCTCGTCCTGGCACGCCAGTCCGGCACTCAGCCTAAACCGAGGCACTGAGCCGGATGATATAAAACGTCGCGCCCTGCGGGTCCCGGATCAGCGCGAATCGGCCCACATGCGGAATATCCGTCGGTCCATGAACCACGGCGCCGCCCAATTGGCCCGCCTTCGCCGCCGCGGCATCGCAGTCGGCCGCCATGAAGTACGGCGCCCAGTACGGCGGCGTCTCGCCCCATTCCGCGGTCATCTGGAGCATGCCACCGATCGACTCGTTGCCGATCTGCCATTCCGTGTACTGGACGCCGTGCTCCATGTCCGAAACCTTGGTTTCGTAGCCGAACACGATTGTGTAGAACGCCCGCGCCCGGTCGGCGTCCCGCGACGCCAGTTCCGGCCAGCAGAAGGTGTTGTCCTCGTTGCGCACCCGAGCGCCGATATGGTCGCGCGCCTGCCAGACGCAGAACTGCGCTCCGCCCGGATCTTGCGCCACCAGCATCCGTCCTACCGTCATGACGTCGAAAGGCTCCATCACCACGGTCCCGCCGGCCTCCTTGATCTTGTCGGCCGTCTCGTCGGCGTTATCGGTGGCGATGTAGAGGATCCAATGCGGCGGAACGCCCCGTTCCCGCTGGTGGGCATCGAGGGGATAGGCCGCGGCGGCTTCGCGGCCGCCATGCATCAACAGGGTGTAAGTGCCGCTCGGCCCCACGGGCATGTCGTTGGCCGTCCAACCGAACAGCCCGCCGTAGAACTCCTTGGCAGCGTTCAGGTCCGATGTGGCAAGTTCGGCCCAACAGAAGTCTCCAGGCCGGTATTTCTCTACTGCGCTCATACAGCTTTCCTTCTCTTTCCCCCCAACCAGATGCGGCCCAGGCCCGCCCCGCCATTATAGAATGGCGCTATGAATATCTCACGGCGCGGGTTTCTCGAATCGGCGGCTTTCAGCGCGTTAGCCGCTCAACAGGCGCTTCGGGCGGATGTCGACAAGAAGACCGGCATGCCGACACGGATTCTCGGCAAGACCGGGGCGAGAGTTTCCATTGTCGCCTTCGGTTGCGGCAGCCGCCTGCTTGCTTACAAGGAGAGGGACAAGGGCGTCGAAGCCCTGAATCGCGGTATCGACCTTGGCATTAGTTACCTCGATACGGCATACAGCTACGGACGCGGCCAAAGCGAGGAGTGGGTCGGCGATGTGCTGAAGACTCGCCGGAAGGAGGTCTTTGTTGCTACCAAGATCGGCGAACGCAACGGCGATGAGGCGCTGCGGATACTGGAGGGTTCCATGAAACGCCTCCAGACGGACCGGGTCGATCTCATTCATATCCACAGCCTCCTCCGCGACGACGACCTCGCGCGGGCGGAAGCCAAAGACGGAGTCCTGCACGCTCTCTACAAGCTGCGCGAGCAGAAAGTCACACGGTTCATCGGCGTCACCAGCCACACGAATCCGGCCACTCTGAAGACCGCGATCGAGCGCCACGATTTCGATTGTACGCAGATGGCTCTCAACGTAGCGTTGATCGGCAACGAGGGCCGCGAGGACGCTCCGCACATCAGCAAGGAAACCGGCCAGAGCTTCGAGCGGCTGGCCTTGCCGGTGGCCCTCCGAAAGAAGATGGGCGTGACGGCGATGAAAATCTTCGGGCAGGAGAAGATTCTCGGCGCCGGGTCCATCGAGACCTTGATCCGCTATTCGCTCAGTTTGCCGGTCACGGCGGCGGTTCTCGGCATGCCGCAACTCGACTTTGTCGAGCAGAATACGCGAATCGCCAAGCGGTTCAAGCCGTTTAGTCCGAAAGAAATGCGCGAGCTTTCGGAAACAGCCAGCCGGCAATACAAGGCCTCACTCGACCGGTACTTCGCCAACCATATCGACGCGTAAGGGATCGCGCAACGAGTTGTGAGCGCCCGGGGGACGAAGTGGTTGCTGAGCGGTACCCGGTGCCTTACAACGTGATGACGACCTTCCCTCGAGCGTGGCCGCCTTCGATGTGAAAGAGGGCCTTGGGAGCCTCGTGCAGCGGGTACGTCTTCTCGATGACAGGGATAAGCTTCCCGGATTCGAGAAGCTCCTTGGAAAGGTAGGCCTTCATGATTCGGTTCCGAGAGATACCGGCACAGATTGTGGCGCACGAATGGAGACAGCGCGAGCGGCTTGACGAGGCGAAGCAGAAGTCTGACCCCGTGCGCGCCCGACCCGCTATTCAGTACGAGAGTCGGCGTTAGCGAGCGTCTGCAATCCGCCAAGGACCGGTTCTCGACGTTGTCGATGATGAGATCGTAAGGCTGCCCCGATTGAGTGAAATCCATTTGCATGTAGTCGATCACATAGTCGGCGCCGATCGAGCGGCCCAAGTCCACATTCTTTGTGCTGCACACTCCGGTCAGTTCCGCTCCAAAGAATTTGGCAAGCTGCACTGCGAACGTACCCACGCCTCCCGACGCGCCATTGATCAGAACCTTGCCCTGGCTGTACCTTTCCCACATCACGGAGAGCGTGGACGGCCGCGAGAGCGGAGGTCGGTACGGCCGCCTGCTTCCATGAGAGGTTGACCGGCTTCCGCGTGAGTGTCCTTTCCGATGCGCACGCGACTTCGACGCAGGAGCCGTTGCACACGCCGAACACTTCGTTGCCGGGTGCGAGGCGCTTTACAGCGGGCCCTGCCGCGACAACCTGCCCAGCCAGGTCGAATCCCGGAACGCCGTATTTTGGTTTGAACAGACCGCTCACCAGGCGCATGGCGAACGGCGCGCCCCTCACAGCGAAGCAGTCGCCTGGGTGCAGGCCCGCCGCGCGAACGCTTACCAGCACCTCACCGTCCTTGACGGGCGGGTCGATGTCCCGAACCGCAAGGAGTTCGGGTGAGCCGTACTCGGATTGGACGACCGTCCTCATTCTCCGCCGGGCGTCTTGACCGCATGCTTCCATAGATAAAAGATTACAGTGTAAGCCAAGAACTCTTTCTGCAAGGGTCCCTGCCCGTTGCGGAGCGCCCGGGTGAAGCCGCTGGGTAAGAATAGGAGGTTGCCAATGCCGAAAAAGTCCAAAGCACTGGCGAAGCCTCGCATCCCCTTGACCAAAGAGCGCGTGCTCCAGGCCGCGGTCGCCTTCGCCGATGAATTCGGCATCGAGTCCCTGTCGATGCGCAAACTCGGTGAGGCGCTCGGGGTCGAGGCGATGTCCCTGTACAAGCATGTGGCGAACAAGGATGACGTCCTGGATGGCATCGCTGACATCGTTGCGAGCGAGATCGAGTTGCCTGCCATTGGAGGCGACTGGAAGACGGCGATGCGCCGGCGCGCGATCTCTGCCCACGAGGTCCTGATGCGCCACCCTTGGGCAACCATGTTGATCATGTCCCGCGCCAACACCGGTCCGGCGATGTTGCGCTACGTGGACGCAACCATCGGGAGTCTTCGGGAAGCGGGTTTCTCCTACGCGCTGGCCGACCACGCGTGGAACGCGATCGACAGCTACGTCTACGGATTTACGCTGCAGAAACTGAAGTTTCCGATCGAGCCGCCCGAGTATGCAGCCGCGGCCAAGACCTTTCTTCCGCAGATCCCCGCCGAGCGATTCCCCTACCTCAACGGTCTTTCGCGACAGGTGATCGATGGCCGTCACGACGGAGTCAATCACATCGAGTTTGGGCTCGGCCTGATCCTCGATGGCCTTGAGAAGGTCCTGAACGCGGCGGGACCGGCTCCTCCAAACCGGCGACGCCACTCCAAATCCGGTGAGAGAGATGTCCGGAGAACTTAGTCGGCTTGGTTCACTTTCTCGCCCGGACAGAGCGTTTGTCCGAAACGCGCTAAAGGTGCGTAGTCGATCTGAAAGAGTCTTACGTCCACCCGGACGTTGAGTTTCAAATCCAGCCCTCCGCCACGTTGCCCAACGCCGGCTCTCGAATCGGGCCGGGCAGGTGGACACTCCGAAAGTGGCGGCGCAAGCGGCGAGCGCCGGCGCGGCCGTTGCGGTCCTGAATCTCGCGGCCCCTCCCATCAGATGCACGAAGGGCTTGAGTCGGGAGGAAGTGCGATTGTCCTTGAGTTGAGTGCCCACCAGAAGCCACTGCGGTTCCTGACGGTACGAGAATTCCCCCATCGCGCCGCGGACCGTATGTCCTCGCGCATCCACGACACCTCAAGCTTCAGCCCACTTATCCGGGTGCGGTTGGGGACATAGGAGAAGGCGAAGCCGTGATGGGGCCGTTTGGGCGGGAAGCGGCCGGCGAGTGCAGGGTCTTGGCGGGTCAATCCCGAATCCATTTGCCCGTGAAGGTAGAGCGCCTGGAATTAGTTCTTGGAATACTCCTGGCCGCTGGCAGCACCAGCCAGCAGGAAGGTGAGCAATAAGCGAGTTCGCATCATTGTTGAAAACTCCACATTGGGGTAAGGGCTGTTGCACAATGCTTTTGGCTTACACTGTAAGCTTACATCATAAGCTGCCTCCCCGCCAGTAGCCTTGCCAGGGGCTCATTCCCGGCCCCGAGCCCGGAGTGTGCCGTGGCGTGGACACCGAAGGCAAGGCGATTGTTCAAGCCCTGGACGAACCCATCCCGGAATAGCGGGCAACCGGCGCCCAACAGGCGCTTGCCTCCGCCTCGCGCCGCGGTTTACAATCCGTCGTGCAGGGAACTAATCACGTGTACAAACTCAATCGACTGTCATCGCTCGCTCTCTCCGCTTCGCTCGGGTTGGCTTTAGCCGCTTGCGGTGGCTCTCCGCATACCACGGCGGAGCGCTACTTCCTTGTCGCGACTAATGTTAAGCTGCCTTACTGGCAATCGGCCGCTAACGGGCTGAACAGCGCCGCCACCGCCCTGCGGGTGCGGGCCGACGTTGCCGGTCCCGAGTCCTTCGATCCGAAGGCGCAACAAGAGGAGTTCCGCCGCATTCTCGCGCTTCAGCCGCGTGGGATTCTCGTCTCGCCCGCCGATCCGGACCTGCTCAAGGAGGACATCGACGCAGCCATCGCCAAGGGTATTCCGGTGATCACGATCGATTCGGACGCACCGGACAGCAAGCGTTTGTTCTTCATCGGAACGAATAATTATCAGGCCGGGCTGATGGGCGGCCGGCTGACCGCGCAACGTCTCGGCGGAAAGGGGAATGTCGTTATCTACACGATGCCGGAACAGACAAACCTCCGGGAACGCCTGCGCGGCTATGAAGACGTCTTCGCGGCCAATCCTCAGATCAGGATCACCCGGACGATCGATATTCATGGAGATCCGCGCATCGCATTCGATCAGACGTCCGAGATCGTGGCAAAGAACCTGGGCGGCGTAGACGCGTTCGTTTGCCTGGAAGCCATCGCTTGCGCCGAGGTCGCCGAGGTCCTGGGCCGGAACAATGTCAGCGGCAAACTGGTGGTGGCCATGGATGCCGAACCGCGCACGATCGAGTGGATCGAGAAGGGTGTGATTGCAGCGACTATCGCTCAGAAGCCCTTCACGATGGCCTACACGGGCCTGCGTATGCTCGCCGACCTGAACCTTTACAAGCTGCAGGCGCTCGACGAGCCTTTCGCACGCGAGGCGTTCTCGCCCGTGCCTGCGTTTGTCGATACCGGCTCGTTTGTCATCGACAAGGGGAACCTGGGCGAGTACAAGCGCGAACGCGACAACGCGGGCAAATAGGCGCCGGCGGCCCTACCCGAAGGCCTTGCGCAATACCTCCAGGCTCTTCGGTACCGCAGTGGCGGCGTTTTCCTTACCCTCCATCTCCAGCGAAACCCATCCGCCGAATCCGTGTTTGCGCAGGATGCCCGCGATGCGCTGGTAATCCAGGTCGAGCGTGTACCAGACGCCGCCGCCGTAGTAAGTCTTGGCCTGGACGATACCGGTATGCGGCGCGAGCTTCTCGATTTCGTGATACGGGTCGCCCGGATGATTGCCCGTGTCTAAATTAATGCCGAGCCAGGGCGAGTTCACCGCCTTCCAGATCCGGATCACGCCCTCCACTTGGGTCGTCAAACCCCAGTGATTCTCCAGTGCCAGCACGACGCCAGCCCGGGCGGCGTTCGGCAGGCACTTCTCGATGCTGTCGATGCACCAGCCGAAAGCGTCGTCGTCCGTGTAGCCGGGCAGCGGCGGCTCGTTGCCCTTCACCTTCATCAGTTCGTCGAAGGACTTGATGGTGCCCCAGCGGCCCGAATTCAGGCGAATGGCCGGAATGCCAATCTGGTGCGCCAGGTCGATACAGTGCTTGGTGTGCTCGATGTTCCGTTGGCGGGTCTCCGGGTCGGGCGAGACGAAGTTCTGATGAATCGACAGCATGTAGAGATCCTGGCCGAGCGTGAACGCGAGGCGCTTCAGCTTGTTCATGTAGGTAGGCGTCTCGTCCTCCATCTGCCGGTGAAGAATCTCCACTCCGTCGAAGCCCAGCCGTGCGGCGTCCTCGATCACCTTCTCGATGGGAAACTTCTGCGGCGTGAAGTGCCAGTAGGAGTACGTCGACACGCCGATGGGGATGCGCTTGCGCCCAGTGGCGGCTGGCGCCGCCGCCGTCGCGATGGCCGCGGTCGCCGCCGCGGCTCCTGTCAGCAGTTCTCGTCGCCTCATGCTTACCTCCCGAGGAATTCTCACGGCGGCCCCAGACGGCAAAGGGGATCGCCAACCACGATATTCATCCAGCTTAACCCCGGGATGGAGAGGCAGAACGCTTCGCCCGGCGTGCCACGCCGGCAGAAGGATCCGCGGCCGGGGAGTGAGGCCGAGATACGGTTCGTAAACGTGACCGGTGGCCGCTGTGGCGCCCTCCTCCAGATAACCGGC
>CAYPUQ010000047.1:0-22283 GCA_964413655.1 uncultured Solibacteraceae bacterium
AGTCCAGGCACGGCCGGAGCCCTGCATTCCCAACCGCCAGTTGACGTGGGCCAACTTCACCGGGACGCCCACCGGCGCCTTTGAGGCTCGAACGCAGTTCCGTATCAGTGAGGTTGCGTTTCAAGGAGGCCAGCTATTCCAGACCACATTGGACCAGGGCGGTTCGTGGGTCCGGCCCAGGTCAGGCCAGCCATCGAACCTCGCGGTCAACGGCTGCCAGCCCCAGATCACTGCTTGCGAAGCGGTGATGGCCCCTGGGACCCCAGGGGTCACTTGGGGCTTCCCAGGCGGCCCATCCACCACCTGTCCTGCCGCGATCACAGTTGCCGCGTCAACGGCAACGAACTTCGGAGAATGTACATCAGTGATCGGCGCCGCGTGCACCGCTGCCCGAGTCGCGGATTCCCCGCGCCTGCTGCGTCACGAACAGCTTCACTTCGACATCCCCTGCGTGCTGGTTCACAAGGCTAACGCCGCACGCGCTTCCGGAGCCACAGTCTCACTTGCGGCCGTACGCGCGCGAGCAAGTACCTTGACAAACCAGTACGACGCCCAGACAAACCACGGCTGCAACCCGGCCGCTCAGGCAACTTGGGAGCAGAATGTGGGGAGCGGCCAGGTTACACTATGAGCCCCTTCGCCCGCGAACGGATGCCAGTCGATGCGGCCAAGCGGAGCCCCGAGCGCGCCGGGCCCGCGCCTCGGCCGTCCGGGAGCGCCCTTTGGACCCAACTGGCTATGCGACCTGTGGGTGGCGCTCCGGACGTGCAGCGCGCTACGCCCGGAAATGCAGCGTCCAATTCTCCGAACTGCCTGACATCCACGGCGACAGCCAGGAGCGAAGACTTGAGCGATAAGCTCGACACTAGTGAAGTGAAGCCTCCTTGCCTGGCCTGCCCGAACAGCGATCCACGCGCCTGCCCGAAACTGGCCGATCGCTCCTACATCGGTACTGGCCCCATTCAATTCTCATGGCAAGTCAGGTTCCTTACTTACGCCAACCAGGATGGCTTCTACGGGAAGGGGGTCGGCAAGCACACACATGTCATTCAGAGAGTCGAGAAGAGTTTCGATTTCGTAAATCCTCCTGCAGGCAGCTACCCGTACACTTCGCTTTACTGGGAAGCGTTCGACGTCAGGCCTAGCGGCCAGAGCGAGATCGACTACTGGCAGTTTGAGATCCCCGATGGAACCAGCGGCAGTTGGACGATGACCGGGACGCTTCACCTCGCCCAGGAGTTGCCGGACGGGATGGCTACCGGTAATGTTCCGGAAGCGGGTGGAGTTCCATCCACCACGACAGAGCCGAAGGGGCTCGGACGCGTCGTCGGAACCCGGCGGATAGGAGCGAAGTTCGATTTCACAGGACCGTACAAAAAGCATCACCAGTGACGGCGGATAGAGGCAGTTATGTTCTCCCTTCAGCATCAACACCGGCCCCAGGCGGTGGCATCGTCTCTGGCCGCGCCGAAGGAGCACACCCCGGCCGGCCGCACGAATTCGCACTGGCAGAGTCTCTCGATGCGGATTCAGCCCAAGCTCACACTGAACCAACCGGGTGACCACTACGAGCAGGAGGCGGACCGCGTGGCCGATCAGGTGATGCGGATGCCGGACCAGCCGAAAGTTCAGCGGCTGTGTACGGACTGCGAGGACGAGTTGCAGCGCCGGCCGGACGGCCGGCAAGAGCCGGAATTGGTTGCTCCGGCCATCGTCCATGATGGCATTCGTTCGGCGGGCGAACCACTCGACGCTTCGACGCTGGAGTTCATGGAGTCGCGCTTCGGCCGCGGGTTCGGCGGCGTCCGGGTTCATACCGGTCGTGAGGCGGCCAGCGCCGCGGATTCGGTGTCCGCTCTCGCCTTCACGCTCGGCCACAATGTTGTCTTTGCGGGCGGCCAGTACTCGCCGCACACTACGGCGGGCCGTCACCTGCTGGCGCACGAACTCACTCACGTGGTTCAGCAGACGAGGGCGCCGGCCGAGAACAGCCGGCGTTCCCCCGTTCAGGGGAGCGCGCATGCGCATGTTCAGCGGGCGGGTCCAGCGATTCCAGCGGGAGTTCTGCTCGTCCTAGCCGCCGCGGCACGATTCCTGGTGGCATGTATCGTTGGCGCCGCGTTTGGCGTCGGACTCGACGCCATAATTCAGTTGGCTTGGGCCGACTTGCAGGGGCTACCGTTCCACTGGAACACCTGCTACGCAATTATCTCGGGCATCGTCGGCTGCGTATCAGCCGGGGTTGGCGGGGTGATTGCCCGCGCGATCTTCCGGAGCACCGGCGGCCACCTGGAAACCGGCATGGTCAAGGCCATTGTATGGTTCCTTACTTGGCTGTACAGCAAGGTTCCGGTGGTGCCCATCGCTTTCATCCTCGGTCAATTGGTGAAGCTCGGCTGCGTTAGCGCATCCGAAGTGCCCCCTGAGATGCAGAACCCCGGCGCGGCCTCCGCCGGCAGTTGAGATGCGAGCGCACCGCCAACTGCATGTCAGGCCCACTCGTGGTAAACCCAAGATCTCGGCGCTCAAGCCAATCGTAAGTGCAGTGTGGCATTCTCTCGCCACGCGTATTATCCAGCGCCAGCCCACGCTCGATGAAATCGTCGATCCGTGGGCGCCGCCACCGGGCGCCGATCTCTGGGATGCCTCCAGTCTCGCTGACGCCTACACGGCGAGTGGAACGCGAGAGCCGCGAACGGTGCGGCCCGGCGTGCAGGGGCCCTCTGTCGAGGAGTACCGGGCTGGTGCCGGACCTGTCAAATCCGCCAGCGAATTGGTGGCTGAGAGCGGTCGAACTCCGGCGCGGGCGGCCGGCGTCGCCCTGACGCGGGCGGAGTTGTTTGAGATTGTGGGTCAGGGCGTCGCCGCTCGGGCGAAGGGGCACGAGGCGCAATTGGATGCCTACCTTGCCCATGTCGCGACTGCGTTCCGGGCGATGAAGATCGACACCATCGAGGCTCAGGCCGCCTACCTCGCGCACGCTGCCGGCGAAACCATCTTCGCCACACTCTCCGAGGGTCAGAAGACGCCGTTCATCGACAACCCAGAAGATGTCGTATTCACTCGCGACCCGGCTGGGCCGCTTCGGTACAAAGGATCGTCGTCGATCGATCCGCTTGGCCAGATCGATGCCGCGAAGAATCCGGCGTATGCGCAGACCTTCATCGGCCGGGGGCCCGTCCAGGTCACACACGAATACAACTATGTGCGCACGCTGGTCTACATGGAGGAGATGGCGAAGCGGTCCAGCGCAGCGGATGCCGCGTTGATCTGGGAGGCAGTGAAGGCCATCAAGCAGGATCCCCGGCAAGCGGCGAATCCGAAGTACAGCTTTCTGTTCTCGGCCGCCTTCATGCATATGTCCGGCGGCGTGCGGGCGTCCGCCGAACTTCCAGGCGCCACTCCAACCTTTTCCGGGCAGGATGCGGCCTCGCGATGGGTAGCTGGCGGCGGCTTCGATATCCACCAAAACTACGCCAGTACCAAAAGAGCGCTTGAGCTGGCCAAACAAGGTGGCGATCCCGAGAACATCAAGGCTGCGCAGGCCAAATTCAATGAGTGGGCCGGGCATAAGTCTCGCGCGGACATTAAGGCTGCCGCTTATAGAAGAGCCCTCGCCGTCCTGAGGAGAAAAACTGCCGCGCGGTCCGCACCGGAGATTCAGCGGAAGACGCTGGCCAATCGCGAGCCTGCCGCTGTGGGCGGTGCCGTGGAAAGGGTGCTCCGTTCTTCGGGGCAGCCGCTCGACTCGGCGGCGCGGGGCTTCATGGAAACACGCCTAAACCAGGACTTCAGCGGCGTGCGGGTTCATACTGGCGCCGAGGCGGGAGCCTCAGCCCACGCCGTCCGTGCGCGGGCCTACACGCATGGGCATCACATCGTCTTTGGCGCGGGCCAGTTCGCGCCTCACACACCAGACGGCCGCCGGTTGTTGGCCCATGAACTAGCGCATGTGATCCAACAGGGCGGTGCGATGCCCCGCCACGGTGGGGTCGTCCAGCGCGATGCCGACTTGACCGCGGCGGCGCACTATCCGAACGTGGCTCAGCAGCGGGAGATTCAAGAGACCCTCAATCCCATTCGAGCCGCCGGCGGAGGAACTCCCGATCCTGTCGTCGACCCGCAGATCTTCGAACAGCAGATGCTCACCACCATGGACACCTATATAGATCGCGTTCTGCCTGGGGCCGAAGCCAGACGGGATTCGGGTTTGGAGGTGAGCCACGGCGGCGTCCAGGAAGTGGCTGACATCGCCGAGAACGCCGTCCTCGAACGTTACCGGTCCTATATTCAGACAGGCGGCACCGCCCCGGCGCAGCATCTCCGGGAGACGTTTCACGAAGTGCCAACGACCTATTCCGCCGAGACGGACAACGCCGTCCGGTTCTGGGTAGAGAGCCGCATGTTGCAGGAGGGGCGCCAACTGGTGACCGATCACAACGTGGTTGGCGGTACGCCGGCGTGCGCTACGTCCCCGCCCGCCTCCGGTTGGCCCGCCGAGTGCCGCGACCGAGAACTCTGGGTGCGCACGCGCGACGCGATCATTTCCGCCCGGCAAGCCGACCTTCGCACTATCATTCTCTTTTTTCCGGCGTACGAACGCGATGAGACCGCCTACATTCAACGGCGCATCGCCGCCGTGCCAGGAATGAGCGGTTCCGGTGCCCGCCGTGTCGCCCGCTGGAAGATCCTGCACTCATTGATCCATGAGTATCTCCACACGGTCACGCACCCGGACTTTCGGAGCGCCGCGCGGCAGCTCGAAGCAAGTTCCCTCGCAGTGGAGGGCTTCACCGAGTACTTCACTGGACCGGTTTACCTGGGTCTGAAGCGGCGGGCCGAGAGCGAGTCGATCGACGATAGTATTCGCATGGATATCGAGGGCGATCTCGGACCCGACTTCGCCATCCCAGACCATCACACATCGAGCCGCTATTACCAGCAGTACAATCCCGGCATCGAACGAATCCGGGGCTTGACCAACGAGGAGAGTCTTCGGGTCGCTTACTTCATGGGCCGGGTGGAATACCTGGGCCTGGGCAGTTGGAACGTGCAGGAGGCCGATCGCCATGAAACTGCCCGTCATCCTGCCAACGTCATCAACCTCGGCGTTGGAGCACTCTTCCTGGGCAACGATCCATGGGGTATTCACGCCAGCTACGCGCGCGTGTTTCTCGGGCGCGGCGGTGAGCATCAGCTTCAAGCCGGCGGCGAGATCGGCTACCTTTCTGAGGGCCAGCGGATACAGGCCGGGCCGAATCTTTTCTACGAATACCGGCCACCCTACGTCTACGTCCGCCCCGGATTGGGGTTGCTTGGCAGCGCGTCAACGGAGGACGAGTTCACTCGATCCTTCCGGCTCGACCTCGTTCCCAGCCTGGAAGCCGGCGTCCGGCTGTCGATCTTCCGCATCGGCGCGGAGGGCCGTTTGCTGCTTCCCGTCGCGCGGGGCGAGGAATCGCCGCGAGGAGTGGGTGGCTTCGTGGGCGGAGTCATCGGGCTGGAGTTGTAGATGGCGGCTCCTATAATGGAACGATAGATCGAGAAGGGCATGAACCTGCACGCAGCGAAGCGCTCTCACACCGAGGCCGCGGTTGCCGCGCGCGCCCATCCGGCCCGGCCGGAGCTGATGCGGGCCAGCCCCATCTGGCATAAACTCGCCACGTGCATTCAGACCAAACTGACCGTCAACCAGCCCGGCGACGAATACGAACGCGAAGCCGACCGGGTGGCCGAGCAAGTCATGCGGATGCCGGCGGGCGCGGACAGCGGCAGTGCCGTCCAGCGGAAATGCGCCGGCTGCGAAGACGAACTGCAAAGGCAGCCGGTGGAGGAAGAGGAAGAAGAACTGCAAATGATGCGGTCGGAGGGCACTCCGGCGACCGCGCCGAACCCCAGCCCCAGCCCCAGCGGCGTTCGGGCGGCGTTGTCGGATGCGAGGCCGCTGCCGGACGCGGTTCGCTCGTTCTTCGAGCCGCGCTTCGGCGCCGGGTTGGGTGGCGTACGGATCGCGACCGGTCCGAGGGCAGCGGAAGCCGCCCAATCCGTTCATGCCCGCGCGTTCACGCTTGGCCGCTCTATCGCGTTCAATACGGGCGAGTACCGCCCGGATACGCACGAAGGGCGAACGCTGATTGCCCATGAACTGGTCCACACGCTGCAGCAGGCCGGCGGCGGCGAGAAGTTGCAGCGCTACGCCACCTGCGAGGCGGGTGAAGACTGCCCCGATCGCGCGGCCGGTGAGGTAACGCGGGCGCGGACGAGCCCGATGATCCTAGGCGATGTCTCCAACGATGTATCTGGGGTGTTGGTGGCGAACTTTGCGGTCGGCAGCGCCACCGTAAAGAGCGATCTCGCGACGAATTCCGTCTGGACGACGTTCTTGCGCGAGGTGGGAGCGAATCCAGGCATTCGCTGGCAGGTGCAGGGTTTGACAGATTGCAGCGGTTCGGAGTCGCTCAACTCAACCCTCCGGCTCCAGCGCGCCGCGGGGGTGTTCAGCATGCTCCCGCCGGGCGCCATCGTGCAGATGGACGGGTTTCTCGGGCTTCCGCTGAGCGACTGCATCTCGGATAACGCGACCGAGGAAGGGCGCTCTCTCAACCGGTCGGTGTTCTTCCGCCAAACGAGCACGACTTACGACTTCGAGGAAGGTGGGACAGTCACCGCCAATCCGTTTGTCGCCTGCTACGACGGCACGAACGTGTATGCCGGCAAGGGTGGGGCGACTCATAGCTGCGGCGCGGTCACCGGCACGGTCGGCGATCCCACTCCGGACGGTACTTACTGCATTCGCCTGCAGGGCGCGGCGCAGCGCACTACGTGGTATCGCGATCGAAGCAGTTGGTACCTGCTGGAGCCGCAGTTCTCCACTTCCCGCTACCGCATGCACCTCCATCCGGGGAGCGTTAGCGCCGGCTGCATAACGGTGACTGACGAAGATTGCTTCGGCAGTCTGGCCGGCGTGCTGAACCGGCCCGGAACCGTGACGGGCACCGGCTATGATGGGTACCCGCCCGGTAACGCGGAGGGTGTGGTCAACCCGGCGACGCCGGTGACTTGCGTAGGCTGGCTGAAAGTCAACCGTACGGCCGGCGGGTGCTCTTTCATGCCGGGTGCGGGCTCCGGTACGTGAGAGGTGAGAGCCATGCACAAGTCGAGGACGCCAGCGCCACCGAAGAACACGTCTGCCGGAGATCGCTTGGTGCCGGCGAAGCCCTCACCGCTGCCGAATCCCCTCTGGCGCGCGCTCGCGACTCGCATCCAACCTAGACTCACGGTCAACCAGCCCGGCGATGAGTACGAACGCGAAGCCGACCGGGTGGCCGATCTGGTCACCCGAATGCCAGTACCGGCGGGTGGCGCCGTCCCGGCCCTTCAGCGGAAGTGCGCCGCTTGCGACGAGGAGCTGCAAGCGAAGGGGGAGCCCGGCGCGGCACGTGATGGGTCGCCTGTGCCGGCGGCCCGGATTCAGCAGGCCGTCGCCGAAGCTCGTCCACTGCCGGATGCCGCGCGCCACTGGGCCGAACCGCGCTTTGGCGCCGATTTCGGCGGTGTGCGCGTCTCGACGGGTCCCGCTGCTGCCGGCGCGGCTCGCGCCGTGCATGCTCGCGCGTTCACCTTGGGTTCAAGCATTGTTTTCGCTCCAGGCGAGTTCGCGCCGGAATCCGCCGCGGGGCGGCGCCTGCTGGCCCACGAACTCACCCATACTCTGCAACAAGGTCAGGGCGATGCTTCGAGCCTGATCCAGCGCCGCCCCGACTACCTCGTCGACAACTACAAGTTCCTCGGAAACACCGTCGGCGGAGGGCTGAACCCAAAGCTGAAAGGGAAGCTGGAGCAGGTTGAGACTGATTTGAAGGCGCAATTCGACGCGCTCGGCGAGGACTCGGCCGACCGGACCCATTTCGGCGGAGAGCAGAAGACCTTTAAGGAGTGGACCGGAATTTACTCCGTCCGGTCCTGGCGCTCAGGCAGCAGCACTTCCAAGCACGCTTCCGGTTCGGCCGTCGATGTGAACTACGACGTGCAGCCCTACATCGCCACCCGGACCGAAAAGGACGGCACGACTGTGTACGGTGGCGAAGCCGCCGGGGCAAATCTTCAGGCCGAACGGAAGGCGGCCGTCGAGGTCTACGACCGCGCAATTCAGTTTGAATTCAGCGATCCGGCCGCGACAGCCGACGTGAGCGCGCGCAAAACCGGCGAAAGCGCCACGGATGCGTACAAGCGGATGCGAACGGTCGATCAGGCGCTCAGGTATTACTTCCGCCGCGCCTTTTTGGAGGAGCCGAAATCGGTCACCCGCGCGCCGATCAAGGACATCGAAGGCGCCAGCGAGGAAGACCTGCTGAAGGCGATTCCCACTACCGAGCGGCGCGACGAGACAACGGCCATCGGCGACCTCGAAACGCTAATGAAGGGCGAATGGTTTCAGAAGACGCATCCAAACTGGCCGCTGACCGCGCGGCAGCAATACTTCCGCATCCTGCGCGACTATGAGCACGTCCGGATTCCGATGGTCATGGGCAAGCCGGTTGCCCGGCCCGGCCAGACCCGAAACCCCACCCGCGGCTTTATGAATATGAGGCGCGAGTTCGTGGTGGCCATGATGGACACCGGCGGCCTGCGCTGGGGCGCGGTGGATCTCGGGGCGGGTGAGAGCGGCGACGTGCACCATTTCGATCTGGGCAATCACGGGGGATACGAGCCCGACGGAACGGAGTGAGCGCGAATGCGGGGTAAACCGGCATCCTATACTTTCTTGTCATTCTAATTTTCAATGTGATACTTTGACGAGTAAGCTTGGAGGCCTAATGAAACGCCGAGAATTCCTTCGCTCCACGGCGGCGGCTGCCGGTACGGTCAGCCTGTCCGCATTCCCTTATCACCTGTTCGCAGCGCCCACGAAGAAGTACGCCTCCGACAGAGTGAAACTCGGCCCGCGCGGCGTCGAACTCAGCCGCCTCGCCATGGGCACGGGCACCAACGGTTCGGGCGGCAGTTCGAACCAGACTAAGAAACTCGGTCTTCAGGGCATGGCCGATCTCTTCAAGGCCGCCTACGATCGGGGCGTCAATTTCTGGGATTCCGCCGATCAGTACGGTTCGCATCCCCATCTGAAGACGGCTCTCAAAGGGATTCCGCGCGAGAAAGTCGTTATCCTCTCCAAGACGCACGCCTCCACCGGGAAGGAGATGCGCGCGGATCTGGATCGCTTCCGCCGCGAGTTGGGCACGGACTACATCGATATCCTGCTGCTCCACTGCATGCTCGACGACGATTGGCCCAGCCGCAAGAAGGGCGCAATGGAGTTCATCAGCGAAGCGCAGGAGAAAGGTATCGTCCGCACGAAGGGCGTCTCCTGCCACACGCTCGGTGCGCTCAAGACCGCCGCGAAATCGCCGTGGGTCGAAGTCGACCTCGCCCGCATCAACCCGGCCGGCATTGCAATGGATGCCGACCCGGCTACCGTCGTTCCCGTATTGAAAGGCATGAAGGCTGCCGGCAAAGGCATCATCGGCATGAAGATCCTCGGCGCCGGCCGCCTCCGCAACAAACCCGACGAGTGCCTGCAGTACGCACTCGCGCTCGATTGCGTGGATTGCTTTACCATCGGCAGCGAGAACCGCGCCGAACTCGAGGACTTGGCCCGCCGGATTCCGGCCGCCAGCGTCCGGGCTTAGTACCGACAGATTTTCAGGAGAACAGGAATGAAGCGAGCCCTTGTTGGCGTTACCGCTCTTGTCACGCTCGGCTTGGCTGGGTGCTCCCCGAAACCGGCCGAAGCTCCAAAGGAGGCCGTAGCCGAATGGCCCTCCCTGCCCGGCTACCAGGAAATGGTCATCCCGGCCGACAACCCGATGACTCCCGCAAAGGTCGAACTCGGCAGACAACTGTTCTTCGATAAGCGCCTCAGCGGCGATGGTTCGCGCTCCTGCTACTCCTGCCACTTAAGGGAGAAGGGCCTCACCGACGGACTGCCAACCGCCATTGGCGCCTACGAGCGCAAACTGCCGCGCTCCAGCCCGACGCTCTGGAACATCGGCTACCACAGCGCTTTCTACTGGGACGGCCGCAGCCCGTCGCTCGAGCGGCAGGGCATGGCCGCTTGGACCGGGGGCAACATGGGGGTCGACGGCAACGACGGCCGCCCGAGCGCCAAAGAAATCGCCGCGAAGATCGACGCCATTCCGGGATACAACAAGCAGTTTCGCGAGGTGTTCGGCGGGCCGGCCACCCCGGAAAACATGATGATGGCCGTCTCCGCCTTCGAGCGCACCATCGTTGCCAACGACTCGGCCTGGATTCGCTTCATCAACGGCGACGAGTCGGCGCTCAGCGAACAGGCCCGCCGCGGCTGGACCATCTTCAGCGAAAAGGCCAAATGCACCAACTGCCATGACGGCCGTCTGTTGACCGATCTTCAGTATCATAACGTCGGCATCGGCATGGACAAGAAGGAGCCCGACCTGGGCCGCTTCGTCGTCTCCAAGGATGACAAAGACCGTGGCGCCTTTAAGACGCCCACCTTGCTCGATATTTCCAAATCGGCTCCCTACTTCCACGACGGCAGCGTCGCCACGCTGGAGGAGTCCGTCGACATCATGACCGGCGGCGGCAAGAAGAACCCCTGGCTCGACACCACCAATCTACAACCCGTGAATCTGACCGCCGAAGAGAAGCAGGACCTGCTGGCATTCCTGCGCTCGCTCGACGTAAACTTCAATATTCAGGAACCTTCGCTGCCCTGATCCGAAGGGTAACGGCGGAGACTTGGTGGTAAGGGAGTAAAGGAATGCGCTCCACCCGGAGTGTCGCGCTGGTTTTGTTTCTGCTGGTCTTCGCTCTGCTGGCGGCCACATCATGCCGCCAGGAGAAGAAGGTCACCATCGCCGTGATCCCCAAGGGCCGGGCGCACCTGTTCTGGCAATCCGTCCACGCCGGCGCGGTCGCCAAAGCCCGCGAAGAGGGTGTCGAGATCGTTTGGAATGGACCGGCCACTGAGACCGACTTCAATGTCCAGATGCAGATCATGGATGCCATGATCAACCGCCGCGTCGATGCCATTGCCCTCGCTCCGATCGATCGCAAGACGATGGTATCGGTGGTCGACCGGGCCAGCCGGTCGAATATCCCGGTGATCATTTTCGACTCCGGCGTCGATACCGATAACTTCGTTTCGCAGGTAGCGACCGACAACTACGGCGCCGGCCGGATGGCCGCCGAGCGGATGGGAAAAATCCTCGATGGCCGCGGAAAGGTAGCGATGGTCGCCGTGCAACCCGGTGCCGCCTCCACCATGGCGCGTGAACAGGGGTTCGAGGACGCTATCCGCGAAAAGTTTCCCGGAATTGAGATCGTCGACAAACGCTTCGGCATGGCCGATTTCGCCAAGTCGCTGGCCGTCGCGGAAAACATGCTGACCGCCTATCCTGCGCTGGATGGGATGTTCGCGTCCAACGAGAGCAGTACCGTCGGTGCGGCCCAGGCCCTGAAGGCCCGCCAGTCGAAAGTCAAGCTCGTCGGCTTCGATTGGAGTCCAACCCTGCTTGAGGACCTCCGCGCCGGTTTGATTGACTCACTGGTCGTGCAGCATCCATTCAAGATGGGCTACGAATCCGTCAAGGCCGCCGTCGATCATCTCGCCGGCCGCGACGTCACCAAGATAAACAACCTCGCCCCCCGCCTCATCCTCAACGAGGACCTCGACAAGCCCGACGTACAGGAGCAGCTCAACCCCGACCTCAAGCGTTATCTGCCGTAGTAGTGTCTTTTCCAAAATCGCCTGATTCCCAAAACGATGCCTCGACGAGCGCTTCCGGCATGGAAACGTACCGCTCAACCGCTCGCCCACCCCAAGATGCACGCGCGAATACGCCGGCGCTGGGGATTGATCCGAGACTCCTGAATCGGCGCGCCTGGGCCGGGCCGCGACCCGCGGTCGAATCTCCACCTTCCTTTCGATCCGGAGGTGTTGACGCGACATGTGGTACCATCAAGGAGTATTTGACAGTTCTGCGGATTTACGCAGCGTCCCACATCGTCCGGTAAAGCCGTCGTTGTCCGATCTTGCCATTAGCCGCCCTGCAAATTCAGAAAGAAGAGTTAAATTGAAAAACATTTTTGTCGGAAACCTCAGTTTCGGGACGACCGAACATTCCGTTCGTTCCCTGTTCGAACCATACGGCTCCGTTGACCGGGTGAACATCGTGACGGATCGTGATACGGGACAAGCCAGAGGCTTCGCCTTTGTCGAAATGAGCGTCGATTCGGAAGGGGAGGCTGCGATCAACGGTCTCAATGGCAGAGACCTGGACGGCAGAACGCTGAACGTGAACGAAGCTCGTCCGAAGCCCGAGCGCGGATCGGGCGACGGCGGTTATCGCGGCAACAACCGCGGTTCGCGCCAAAGCCGTTGGTAGGTCCAGCGGCAAAGCCGTTGGCAGCTTAGCGATACATAACCGCAGGCGCGGCACAACCAATACGCCGCGCCCATACTCCCACTTATCTGACCGGAAAAGGAACAATTTGCCCAAAGAAGACGCAATCGAAGTAACCGGGAAGGTCGTCGAGAAGTTCAAGGCTGGAATGTTCTCGATCGAACTCGATGCGGGAAGGACCGTGCTCGCGACAATGGCTGGAAGGCTCCGGCGCAACCGGATCAGGGTGATGAATGGCGATCGGGTTTCACTGGAACTCTCACCATACGACCTGACCAGGGGCCGAATCACCTACCGCCACAAGTGAGTCCGGCCCAGACCGCCCTTCTCTCGGGTCGCGGTCATTGCGCGAGGCTTTCGCTGTTGAGGACTTGGCAAACCCGAAGTCGAGTACCTTGGCTCCTTTGCGCCTGCGCATGAGTTTGCCGGGTTTCAGGTCGCGATGCTCGACGCCGCTACGATCCGGGCGGTTAACTGTGTCGGCAATCTGTTGGGCCTATTTTGGCGCCTGATTCGAGCGGGAGCGGGCCTTGTCTTCGAGATGCCTCAGAATTCATTGGGGGAGATCTCGCTCCTACTTCTCCGTATCCATGAAGTGGTAGGCGATCATGTGGCAGATGACCATGTGGGCGTCTTCGATGCGGCCCATGTGCGGTTCGGCGACGTGGAGACTGAGCTGCGCCATGGGACCAAGGCGGCCACCATCGCGGCCGGAGAGGCCGATGGTGCGGCAGCCGGCCGAGTTGGCGTGCTCGATGGCGCGCAGGACGTTGGGCGAGTTGCCGGAGCCGCTGATGGCCATCACGACGTCATCCGCCCGGGCGAAGTTCTTCAACTGTTCCACAAAGACGCAATCGTAGCTGACGTCGTTCGAGTAGGCCGTCAATGTTGGCAGCGAGTCCGTGAGCGCCAGGATGCGGAATCGCGACGGGCGGTTGAAACTAGCGCCTTTGACCATGTCGCAGACGAAGTGCGACGCGGTGGACGCGCTGCCGCCATTGCCGCAGACGAAGACCTGGCGGCCATTGTCGCGCGCCTCGCGCAACCATTCGATGGCCTGGCTTACCTTGTCAAGATCGATCTTCTCGATCGCGGCTAACAGCGATTGTTTATAGAGTGCGGGGAAGCTTTGAATCATTACAGTTCCTGGGTTGCGAGCACGAGGGCTCCAAATAAGACGCTATCATCCTGCAACGCGGCCGGCACGACGTCGATCCGTGCGCCCGACCATGCCGTGATCTGGCGGCGGAGTTCGGCCCGCAAGGGCTCGAAGAGCCGCTCGCCGGCTTTGGCGATACCGCCGCCGATTACGATGCGCGCGGGGTTGAGCAACATGATGCAGATCTTCAGACCGGCGGCGAGGTCCACCACATAACACGCGACGAATGCAGGGTCTTCGAGCAGTTCGCGCGCCGGCCGGCCATGGTCGCGCTCCAACCAGAGGCCGCAGCACATTCGCTCGTAGCACCCGCGGGCGCCGCACAGGCACTCCGGTCCGGCCGGCCGGATGGAGACGTGGCCGAGTTCACCGGCCCACGAGTCCGCGCCACGCCAAACATTGCCCTGCCACACGATGCCGCCGCCGATGCCGGTGGAGAGGGTCATGTAAAACAACGGGTCGAAGCCGGCGCCGGCGCCGTGGAGCGCCTCGCCGAGCGCGCCCACGTTGGCGTCGTTGTCGATGACAACGGGCACGCCAAGACCTTCGCGCAGCTTCTGAACGAGGGGAAAGCCGCTCCAGCCGCCGACATGCGTCGAGAGCGCCACCTCCTGGCGGCTAAAGATTACCGGCCCGCCGAACCCGACGCCGCAGCGCTGCCACTCCAGCCCCTCGCTCCGCCATTGCGCGGCGATCTCGAAGATGTGGTCCAGCATCCAGGGCGGCCCACCGTCTCGATCGGTGGCACGGCTTTCGCGCCGGATCATGCCGGCGCCTCGAAACAAAGCGACGGAAAATTTCGTTCCGCCGACATCGATGGCCAGCGTGTGGATCAAATCGACCTCTCGGCGGCCAGCACTTCCTCGGGCGATGCTGTGCCGGTGCCCTTCTTCATGATCGTCACGGAAGCCACCAGGTTACCGAGGTGCGCCGCCGCCACGGGCGACCCCGTGATGGCGTAGGCGAGCGCGGCGCCGGCCGAAAAACTGTCGCCGGCTCCGCAGATGTCGACCGGCTTCTCGATGGACCGGGTGGGCGCCAGTGTACTGCCACCGTCCGCCCAAATCCGCACACCGCCCGGCCCGCCCGTCACGAATAGGGGCTTCGGCCCGATGGCGGCACGCAGCCTTTCGAAGTCCGTGGCGCCAAACAGGCGTTCGCAGGCTTCCATCGCTTCGCGCTCGTTCGGCTTCACGATGACGTTGCGAAACAGCTCGGGCCGCAGCCGCGAATCCACCCAGACGACCTTATCCGGATAGTTCGACGCCAATTCCGCGACCGCTTCGCGGACAGCGGCGGTTACGACACCGCCGGTGTCCGTCTCGGCTTGGTCCGACACCAGGATCACGTCAAAGGACTCTGCCTGACGCCGAATCGTCCCGACGATCGCCTCTTCGGCGCCTGGCGGCAGCGGGCGCGAATTGATGAAATCAACGCGCGGCCGGTCCTCCTCCCCAGTCTGCGAATTAAGGAGTTTGGTGTAGGTGAACGTCTGCAACTCCGGAACGGCGACCAGCAAGCCGCCATCGATCCCGCGCCCACTGAGGGCCTGGCGCAGTTCGTAGCCGAAGCCGTCGTCGCCCACCGCTCCCAATACGGCAACCCCGCCGCAGCCGAGGGCCGCCAGGTTGTTAGCCACCGTGCCTCCGGCACCCGGAGTTACTTCAACCGCCACCACCGCCAGCCGGGGAATACCGGTCTCGCGCGAAGGCTCGGAAAACGCCGGATCGTAGGTGCACCAGCGGTCGAGGCAGATGTCTCCAATCACGAGCGCGGACAACCCGGGGAAGCGCTTCAGAATCTCTTCAACGGTCATTCCAGTTCCAGTACCGCGCGGCGCAGAGCGGGAAACGTGGCGCGGTGTTCCCCGCAAAAATAGAAGCTCTCGCCGCCGTCGGCGACGGTGCGAACCAGCATGGTTTTGTGCGGTCGGAAATAGTAGCCGGGGTCGGTCTTCTCGAGTTCTTTGTGGATGTCGCCGCGGATGGGAACCAAGTCGAAGACAGCCGTGGTGAAATGCCGGATCTCGCGGCCTTGCTGGTGCGCGACATTGCGCGCCATGGACAGCGCCTTCAGATACACCTCCGGTCCCATGATGGCCGATCCGAACGAAAGCACCACGCCGCCCTCCAGCGCTTCGACGCGCGCGGCGAAGATGAGGAAGTCGCGGTAGCTGGCCGCGCCGAGCGCGCCGCCGTCGCAGTTGGGGTGTTCGTGCAGAATGTCGTAACCGATGCCGGCGTGGACCGTCACCGGGACGCCGAGCCGCCACGCGGCGGCGTAGACGCTGAGGTCCTTGTGTGGAAAATCGCTTTCGGCGATGCGGCGGCCGATGTTCTCGCCGAGGCCGAGTTCGATCCGCGCGGCCTCCGTAATCCATTCGTTCACCTCGCCGGTTTCCCGCCACAGCCCGAACTCTCCGCTGCGTATGTAGCGGGCCACGCTTTCGGTAGTGGCGCCGATCCGTGCCAACTCGTAGTCGTGAATCGCGCCGGCGCCGTTCATGGCGATAAGGTCGATCACGCCGCGCTCCATCAGGTCGACAATGTGGCGATTCACACCGGCGCGCAGCAGGTGCGCGCCCATAATGAGGATGCGGGCTGCGCGTCGCCTCCGTGTGTCAACCAGCCGCCGAGCCAGAACGCCGAGATCCGGGTGCGCGAACGGTGGAACCGGGTCGTCGAGGCCGATCCAGCGATCGAGTCGCAGGTCGTGAATGCGCTCTCCCAGCGGCCTAACGATCAGCCGCGAACGGTCGAATAGGGGGTACTTCGAACTCACTGGGGAAACAGGCGGGCGAACAGGTCTCGATGGCAAAGGAAGTTCGGCACGATGTAGTCGGCGCCCACTCCAATGAGCCGCTCGCGCTTCCACTCGTCCACCTTCCGGCATTCCGGCTCGTCGGTGGCCACACCCACGGTGACGCCGCCCACGTTCTTGACATTCTCGATCTCGACGTAGCCATCGCCGAAGCCGACGAACTCTTCGCCCCTGGCCTCGGCGGATCCGATGATGCGCCGGATGAGGATGGCCTTGGAGAAGCTCTTGTAGTCGTCGAGCGCGCCATAGACGCCGCCGTCGAAGTAGGGCGTGACGCCGAGCAGCCGCGCCTCTTCCTTCATGTAGACCTCGTCGGTGCCGCTGGCGAGATACATCTTCAATCCCCGCGCCTTGAGATTATCGAGCAGGTCGTACGAGCCGGGGACGAGGTACTTCTCTGGCGAGACGCCATCCTTGAGTTCTTCGACGCGATCCTTGATGCGCTCCCATAAGCGCGCCAGGTACATGTTCTTGTATTCGAGCGGCTCCAACGGAGTCCCGCCGCGCTTCCGGATCTGTTCGGCTAATTCGATCATCTGGTACATCGTCTGCTTGCCGGTGAGCCGGCCGACGTATTCGCGAACGATGCCGGTGAGTTCTTCCTCGGTCTCGCCGGTCTTCAAGTCCAACAGGATCTCGACCATCATCGGCACCATCACATCCACCCATCCGGAACGGACGACCGAGATAGTGCCGTCGAAATCGAACAAAGCTATTTTGGCCCGGGCCGCGGAGGCGCCGGGCGTGATCTGTTCAAGCATGAACTCCCATTATCCAACTAATCGCTGGACCAGCCGGAGCAGGCTGTTCAATACGCTTCAGCGAACTCAGAAGCCGTGCGTTGCCGGCCACCAGGGATGCAGGCGAGCATCTCGAAGTCGACCATGGCAGGGCTCGGTGAGGTGTCGTCCGGTACCACCAACTCGTACAACAGCGCGCGCCCGCCGGAGGCCATCTTCTCGGGCATCAGGCTCAAGATCCCCCCGAAGCACGCGGTGGCCTCGGTGATCGGCTTGCTGAAGGGGAAGAGCGCCATCGCCATCGCTCGTCGACGAGACCGAGAACGAAATTTTTCGGGCGGGTATTCCTGGGCAAGCGGCTATGCGGTATCGACCGTCGGGTTCGAACTGGAGCAGATCCGCCAATCCATCCGCGAGCAGGACGTAGCGGATGGAGCAGACGGCAAGTTCTGAAGTGAGCAATAAGGCGCGCGACGCCTGGACCCTTGGTCCAGCCGCCTTTGGGGCGGCCCAACTCATCAAGCCACCCGCTTCGCGGGGGGTGTGTGACTGAGCCGGATTGCTGTGCCTACACAGGAGGTACACTGATTAGCGAGAACGTGAATTCGACTCGGACGACGCGAACACCGGCCATGTTGCCCGCCACAACGTCCAGGCGGACGAAGCGGAACAAGTCATCCTCAACGATCCGGTGGACCTCGGAATGGAGAGTGTAGAACGAGAGGAGCCCTTCCTCAACCTTGGCGCTACTTCTCAGGGCCGGGTTCTTCTCGTGGTGACGACATGGCGCGAGGACCGCGTGCGCGTCGTAAGGGAGTCCGAACCAATCACCTTCATCGGTTCCGCGGCGATCATATCATCGACCCCACCAGCCGCGCAGCCCGGCCCGAACCGTCCCGCGGCGGGAATCCGCGATCCGGCACGTACGCGAAACTGCCATCGGCGCGGCGAAATCGGTACTCCTACGGCCAGGACGCGTCGCCGCGATCGAACGCGCCATGCGTGCTCCGCGGAATGCGGTCCCGGTCGTTTGGGTGAAGCTGGCTGGACGACCACTCCGCGCCGAAAGCTCCTTCCTCCCCCACATAATCGAAAATGGATTGGAGAGCCTCATTCCAGATGAGCTTGTCGCCGGACAGGTCTGCAAGCGCACGCTTTCGGGCGGCGAGTCGTTGCCCTTCCTGATTCCTCTCAGAGAACGGTACGCTAAAACCACAACTCCCAGCGTCCGGTCAGGATCACGAACACGCATAACACCGCGTTCGTCACGCCATGGGCGACCATGCAGGCTCCAAGGCTCCTGGTTCGGACAATCCACCAATTGTATGCAATTCCGGCCAGCAGGCCCACTTCCCAATACGGGCCGTGCTCGGCCGCGAAGAGGAGGGCGGTGATCCAAAACGAAAATGGAGTGTACGCCCCGAGCGGCACTTTCCGGAAGTCGCCGTCGATCAGCCAGCGCATCAGCCAGCCGCGCCAGAAGAGTTCCTCCACCACCGGCACGATCAGCGCCGCCCGGAGGGTCCGGAATAACAGGACCCAAACGTCGCCGCGCAGGTGCGGCGCAAGCGTACTCGACAGTTCACCGGCAATCGAGTTTTGAAAGAGCCAGTGGCCGCGATAACCGGAGACGAGCAGGTCCGGCGCCACCCAGACCGCGAACACGGCGATGCCCATGACGGCGCTGGCCGCCCAGTGCGGCGAGCGAAATTCGATCACGTCGCGGGAAAACCACCAGATGACGGCGCCCATCACGGCCAGCCACAGCGGAAACTCCCACCAGCCGAACGAAATCTGGCGGGTCAGGACGAGCAGGCCAAGGAAGATGGCGAACGGAGCAACGTAAGGCAGTGCGGGATGCCGGAGCAAGAAAGCCGTCCTTAACCCGGTGTCAGCCGATGCGGTCCAGCAGTTCGCGGATCTTGGCGCTTTCCTCGCCCGACGGATTGTTTCGCAGCGCCGTCTGCAATTCGCGCTTCGCCTCCAGCTTGTCGCCCTTCTGAAAGAGTGCCATGGCGAGGTGATAGCGCCACGTCACGTGGTCCGGGCGCCGCGTCAGCAAATCGCGGAAGATCGTGATGGCATCGTCGCTCAGGTTCTTCTTGATGTAGATCCATCCCAGCGTGTCGGCGACATCGTCGTTTTTGGGCAGGCGCTGCCGCGCGCGCTGGGCGTAGGTGAGCGCCTGGTCGAGATCGTCGCCGGTTTCCGCCAGCAGATAGGCGTAATTGTTCAGTGCGATCGGGTTGTCGGGCGAGAGTTTCAGAAGCTGCTCATACAGCGGTTTCGCCTCCATGCGGCGGCCCGTCTGCTCGAACAGCATGGCCGACTGAACGAGCGCGATCTGGTCGTTCGGACTCAGATCGCGCGCCTTGCGGAAGCTTTGTTCGGCCTCGTCGAACCGCTTCGTGAAGCGATAGACCTCACCAAGGCGGATGTGCAGTTCCGGCGATTTCGGATGCTCGGCGATCAACTGTTGAAATTCCCGGATGGCCCGGTCGTAATTGCCGCTACGGGAAGCCGCCAGCGCGAGCTGCATGCGCGCTGCCCGCACATTCTCGCCTTTTTCGATCCGCTCTTCGAGCAACCGGATTGCCTCCGGCGCGCGTCCCGTCGCGAGCGCGCACTCCACCACCCCATTCAGGCCCCTCGGATCGGGCGGGGTAGAATCGAGCAGCCGCCGGTATCCGCGTTCGGCGTCGGCGTACTTCTTTTCCATAAAGTCGGCCGTGGCGATCAAATAGACCGCGTCGTTCAGCCCCGGAAAGTCGCGGAGCAGTTGCTGCGACTCGTTGCGCACCCGGTCGAAATCGCCCTGGCCGAGCAGCGCGCCGAGACGAATCAACCGGCCCTCTTTCATTCGCGGCGCCAGCCGGATGATGTCTTCCGATAATGCAAGCGCGCGCGGAAATTCTTTCTTCTGCAAATGAATCCGCCCCAGCACGAGCATCGGCGGCAGGTAGCTCGGACGAATGCGCAGCGATTCCTGCAACTGAACGACAGCCTGATCGACTCGGCCCTGGGCCAGGTAGGCTTCCGCGAGATTGAACCGGACCACCGGGTTCTCCGGCATTTGCGCAATCACGCCTTCCAGTTCCAACGTGGCGGTTTTGAGCTCCTCCGCGTTAGCGCCCTGAAGCCGCAGCATGGCGCGCAGCGCCTTCGCCTGCGGATCGTTGCCATCCTCCTCCACCAGCCGCTCGGTGATCTCCAGCGCTTCTTTCCTGCGCCCCTGGGTCAGCAGCACCTCGACGATCTTCTTTTCGTAATTCCGCTTGTCCGTGCCTCGGGACAGGCCCTTACGGAATTCCTGTTCAGCCAAGTCGAGCATGCCGATGCGCAGATAGAAGTCGCCGGCGATCATCGAACCCGCCGGAAACGCCGCGGGATCGTCGCTGATCTTCGCGATCGCATTCTTCATGTCGTCCCGCCGCTGCTGGCGCATGTAGTGCGTCGCCAGTTCCACGTACGGCTGCCAGTTCTTCGGGTTGTTCTCGAGCTTCTTCCGGAGAATCGCTTCGGCTTCGGCGGGTTTATTGTCCCGCATGCGAAGCAAGTAGAGAAAGTCGTAGACCGGACCGTAGGCCGGATCTTTCTCGATGAACGACCACGCCAGATCTTCGGCCTCCTGTTTGCGGTCCGCCTGGTAGGTCGCTTGAATCAGCGCCACGCGAACGCCAGGATCGCTGTCGTCGATTTCCATGGCTTTGCGGAAGAATTCGGTGGCCTCGGCGGGCCGGTTCCCCGCGACGCTCTGATAGCCTTTCATGCGCAGCGCGGTGAACGATTGCGGATTCTTCTCGTACAACTTGTCTGCCAGTTCCTCGAACTCGGCCAGGATGTTTTTGTATCGGTCGCGGTCGGACAGATAGATGGTTAGGTACAGGTTGCCAAGTTGGGTATGGGCGTCATCGTTGTCCGGCTGTAGATCCGAGGCGCGCCGGAGGGCGCGAACGGCGTCGGCGTAGCGGCCCAATTTCAGTTCGTTCAGTCCGAGACGATAGTAGGCTTCCCCGTAAAGCGGATCCTTCTGGATCAGTTTGCGGTAGATGATCGACGCTTCCTTGTACTTCGCGCTGGAATGGTATTTGTTTCCCGTTTCGAGGAGGCGCCTCTTCGAAGCCTCGCTGCTGCACCCGGCTAGAAAGCCCAGTACGGCAACGAAACATAACCCGATAACTAGACGACGCGGTTTCTCCCCGATCATGGCTCCGAAATCCTACTTCATCACAATCGGCCGCCATCGGCAATCGAACCAAAGTTCCGGGACTGGAGCCAAGACCGGTAGTACTTCCGGTTCAGTCTGTCGCGGCACACGCACGAGTGCGTGCCGCGATCTCAACGCAGGGCGGACAACAGCTCGCCCGTGCGGGTCAGCAGGTCCACTTGGGCGAGTTCAAGCGCGTATTGTGCATCGTAGTACTGAATCCACTTGGCCGACTCGAGCAACCGCGCCTCCTCGATGGCGCGCAGTCCGGCCTTGCCCTCTTCGAGCAGTGCAAGCAGGATGCCGAGATTTTCGCGCGCGACATCGAGATCCAGCCGCGCAAACTCCCGCTGGCTCCGGGCGTCGTTGACTCGCAGCCACGCCTGCCGGGCCTCGGCCGCCGTGGCTGCCCGCACCGACTGCAATTCGAGTTTCAGCCGTTCGATCTCCGCTTCGGCCTGGAGCGCGCGCGCCGTCACGGCCGGGCCGGTGAACAACGGGATCTGTAGCGATAGCCCCAACTGGGCATTGTTCCGCTGAAAGCGCTGGAAGAAGTCCTCGAAGTTGTTGAAGCGCGAAAGCAGGGAATACTGCGCCACCAGGTCGAGGCGGGGTAAGCGCTCGGCGCGGCTGGCCCGCGCCTCCCACTGCTTGGCCGCGATGGCGGATTCGAGCCGCCGGATCTCGGGCTCGCCGGCGAGCGCGGCCTGCATCGCGCTCTGCTCGGACGCGGGTGTGTCAACGGCCGGCCGGTCGATCACGAGCGGCCGCACGAGGTCGCCGGGCGCGAATCCCAGCACACCGGCCAGCGCGGATTCGGCGGCCGCTTGCTGCAGCCCGAAGGACTCCGCCGCGCGGCGGGCGCGCAAAATCTCCAGCCGGGCCTTCTTCTCCTCGATCGGCAGTTCGCGCCC
>CAYPUQ010000048.1:0-8063 GCA_964413655.1 uncultured Solibacteraceae bacterium
CGATGACGCTGGAGCTCACTCCGGAAGCGGAAGCCAGTTTGACGGCCCAAGCTAGGGCGCGGGTTGGAGAGCTACGTTGAGCAAATGCTCCAGGCGGCGGCAGCGACAAGACGCCCTCCGGGAAGGAAGAGCCTTGCCCGCTTGTTTGCCGAGTCCCCGTTTAAGGGTCTCGATCTCAATTTCGAACGAGACATGGCTCGAAGCTGCCGATGACACGCAACTCTGCCTCAGTGTCATTTCCCTCGGCGAAATATTCAAGGGTCTGGCGGTTCTTCCAGAAGGTGATCGCCGCGACCAGTTGAAACGGTTGGACGAGGCTCTACGCCCTTGGTTCGATGGGCGCATCCTGCCTGTGACGGAGGCAATAGGCGAACGCTGGGGCATGCTGGCCGGAGAGTGCCAAATCAAAGGAAGGCCTCTGAAGGTAGCTGGCGATCTCATTGCCGCGACCGCGCTGGAGCATGATCTGACCGTGGTGACACGTAACGTCAGAGATTTTAGTGGGCTGGGCGCCGGCATACTGAATCCTTGGGATCAGATCTTCCGATCGCCCAAGCCCAAACACGCCCCCTTAATGCGCCATCGGCTTCTCCGCCCCCAGACCCGTGGTCGCGCGGACACTTAACTCCGCGAACTTCTCCGCCGAACTCCGGTCGGAGCTAAGCAGGGTGCCGAACACGGAAGCCAGGAATCCGGCCGGGATGGACACAATCCCCGGATTCTCCAGCGGGAATAGCGCATCGGCGCCGCGGACGCTCGGACTCACCAGAATCAGACCGATCGAAGACACCAAGCCTACCCCCAGTCCCCAGATCGCGCCGGACGTATTGAACCGCTTCCAAAACAGCGATAACAAGATCGCCGGCAAATTCGCCGAAGCCGCCACCGCGAACGCCAGGCCAACCAGGAATGCCACGTTCGCGTTCGGGCCCAGGAGAATCGCGATCGCAATCGACGCCGCCCCGACGACGAAGGCGGTGATCCGCGCCACCCGAACCTCCTCGCCGAGCGACCGCATCCGGCCATGATGCACCACGTTGGTCCAGAAGTCGTGCGCGAACGACGTCGAAGCGCTGATCGTGAGTCCGGCCACCACCGCGAGGATCGTCGCGAAGGCGACCGCCGAAATGAACGCGAAAAACACATCGCCGCCGAGAACTTTCGCCAGCAGCGGCGCGCTCATGTTGATCCCACCGTTGGCGGCAATGTGTTCCTGTCCAACAATTGTGGCCGCGCCGAAGCCGAGAAACGTCGTCATCACGTAGAACGCCCCGATGATCGCCATCGCCCACACAACGCTGACGCGCGCCGTTCGTGCGTCCGGCACCGTGTAGAACCGGATCAGGATGTGAGGCAGTCCGGCGGTGCCAAAGATCAGCGCGAGCCCCAGCGAGATCAGGTCCAGCGCGCCGTACGGCGGCTTATACCGTAAGCCGGGCTCGAGAAAGTTTCGTGTCACTTCGACGCCGTTCTCCATGTAGCGGACGGCCGACACTGCCTCGAAGAAGCCGCCGAAACTGAAGCCGAAATGCGCCAGCACCAGCACGCTGAGCAGGACGGTCCCGGCCATCAGGAGAATCGCCTTGACGATCTGAACCCACGTCGTGGCCAACATGCCGCCGAACACCACGTAAACCACCATCAGGACGCCGACGCCGACGACGGCCGTCTTGAAGTCCAGCCCCGAATCCTTCAGCAGCAGCGTGACCAGTGCGCCCGCGCCCACCATCTGGGCAATCATGTAAAACGTGCTGACCGTCAGCGTGGCCAGGGACGCCATGGCGCGCACGGGGCGCTCCTTCAACCGGTAGGCGAGAATGTCCGCCATCGTGTACTTGCCGGCGTTGCGCAGCGGTTCCGCGACGATCAGCAGCACGGTGAGATACGCCACCAGCCAGCCGACCGAGTACATGAACCCGTCGTACCCGTTGAAGGCGATCAGCCCCGCGATGCCGAGAAACGAGGCGGCGCTCATGTAATCGCCCGCCACCGCCAGGCCGTTCTGCCAGCCGGTGATGCGCCGGCCGGCGGCGAAGTAAGACACGGCGGCCGACGAGCGGCGCGCCGCCCATCCGGTGATCAGCAGCGTCAGAACGATGAATCCGATGAAGAACCACAGGGCGCTGGTCACTGACGGACTCCTCCGTTTTCGGAGTCCCGGACTACATCGTGCGCCATTTCGTCCAACCGGATGCAGGCGCGAACGTACAACCACGCCAGCACCCAGGCCATCACAAACTGCGAGAGCGCGAACAGGTAGGCCAGATTCACCGGCCCGATCACCCGCCGGCTCATGAAGCCGGGGAAGTAGCCGACCAGGACCGGCAGGGCAAAGTAGTAAATGATGAAAAAGACCGACGCCGGAATGACGAACCGGCGCTTCCGCTGCACCAGGGCGCGGAACTGGGAAGTTTGTGCCAGCCGTTCCCAGTCCGGCGGCTGGGGAGGCGTCGAGGAATCGGATAGCGTGGCCATGCGTCTCTTGAATGTACACGAGCGGCTATGCCGGTGCTGTGCTATCCTCGTTGAGGAAGCCAATCCGCTACCTTTCGGGTCTCAACACTCCCGGTTCGCCGATTTCCCCTTCCCCTACACACTGAATGAACACTTTCTCTGAACTCCCCCTGTGCTCTGTCTTGAAGAGCAATCTGAGCCGCAACGGATTCGTCGAGCCGACGCCCGTGCAGGCGGAATCGATTCCACCGGCGCTGGAGGGCCGCGACGTCGTTGCCACCGCGCAAACCGGCACCGGCAAAACCCTCGCGTTTGTCGTCCCGATGCTGGAGAGCCTCGCCGCCCCTAGCCCCGGCAAAGGCGTTCACGCGCTCATTTTGAGCCCGACGCGTGAACTTGCCATGCAGATCCACGAGACGTTTACCAAACTTGCAGCCGGCACCGGAGTCCGCGCCGCCCTGGTGGTCGGCGGCCTGAATGAGCAGACGCAGCTTCGCTCCATCCGCGACGGCGCCCGCGTCCTCATCGCCACCCCCGGCCGGCTGGCCGACTTCATCGAACGCCGGCTCGTCCGCCTCAACACAGTGCGTGTCCTCGTGCTCGACGAAGCGGACCGTATGCTCGACATGGGTTTTCTGCCGACCATCCGGCGGATTCTCGGCGTGATCCCGGAGGAGCGGCAAACGTTGTTCTTCTCGGCCACCATCGACCAGTCGATTCAACACCTCATCGACGAGCATCTCCGCAACCCAGTTCGGGTGAAGATCGGCGCGACAACGCGCGTCGCCGACCGCGTGCAACTCGACTTCTACGAAGTGGAACAGGACCGCAAGTTGGGCCTGCTGCAATCCATGCTCGACACCGAGCCCGGTTCTTTCCTGGTGTTCGCACGCACGAAGCACGCCACCGAGCGGTTAGCGAAGAACCTGGCGCGTTCCGGTGTCCGCGCCGGCCGCATCCACGGTGACCGCACGCAGAGCCAGCGCAACCAGGCGTTGCGCGGCTTCCAGCGCGGCGACTACCGGGTGCTGGTGGCAACGGACGTCGCCGCGCGCGGCATTCACGTTGAGGGAATCGCCCACGTCGTGAACTTCGATCTGCCCCAGGCCCCGGACGACTTCCTCCATCGCGTGGGACGTACAGCCCGCGCCGGCGCAAGCGGTGTCGCGTCCACATTCGGGACGCGCTCGCAACGCTCCGAAGTCCGGCGGATCGAGCGGCATCTGAACATCCGGCTCACCAACCGCGCCCTTCCACGGCTTTCGGAAGCGGACGCGGCGGCTCCTAATCTGATTGTGATGCCGGTGGAAAAGGCACACCGCGAGGCTTTGCCATCGGTTCCCAAGACCTACGCTGGCAAGAGATTCCGTTTCCCCCATCACGGCAAAGGTCTGGCGAAAGCCGGCCGTATCCGATAACGTTTTTGCAACGACGCGAACATCTCCGGCGTTATATAACGTAGATATGACTCGGAGGTGTGGCGTGAAATCGCTGATTCTGCTTGCCGTTGCCGGCGTCGCTCTCGCGGCCGATCTGGACCGCGGAGTTTCTCTCTACGAATCGAAGAAGTATGCGGAGGCCGCCGACGAGCTCCGCGCGGTCGCCGAGTCCGAACCGGAGAATGCCCGCGCCTTCGAATACCTCGGCTTGGCGCTGGTGAAGCAAGGCAAATACAAGGACGCCGAGGAGCCGCTACGGGCCGCCGACCGCCTCAACCCCGAGTCGGCCGGCGCCAAACTCGGGTTGGCGCGCCTGGCGCTCGAGAATCGGAATCCCGGCGAAGCCGAGCGGTTGGTAAGCCGCGCCGGTGAGCTCGACGAGAACCACCCGGATCTCTCGTTCTATCGCGGGATTATGGCCGCCCAGAAGAAGGACTACTCGGCCGCGGCGCGGGAACTGGAATCTGCTGTCGAGCGCGACCCGGACGACCCCTACGCGCACTACTACGTCGGCCTTGCCTACAATGGACTCAAGCGGCCGGATAAGATGGTCCAGCACTTTGAGCAGTTCTTGAGGCTGGCTCCGGAAGCGCCGGAGGCTCCGCGTGTGCGTTCGATTCTGAACACGGTCCGCCGCTAAAACCGAGCACTCGGATACAATCTTTTGCCGTTGCGTTCGCATGCCCGACGTGCCGCCTGGATCGCCGGTGGGCTGGCGCTACTGGCCGTCCTCGGTATCGCCATCCTACACACGGCCCTCGTGCGAAGCTACGTCCTGCGCACGGCCGCGTCGGCTCTGCGCGACCAAGGCATCGAATTTGAGGCGGCCCGCCTCGGCTACAATCTCCTGCTGCCGCGGATTGAACTGGAAGGTGTGCGCGTGCGGTCGGCTGCCGCACCCGATCTGCCGGCGCTCGCCGAAGCGGAGCGCGCCACCATCCGGCTCCGCTGGTGGCCGCTGCTGCGCGGGCGCATCGATGTGGCCGCGGCCGAAATCCAGCGCCCGGCGATTCATCTGGTCTTCGATGAAGAGGGCCGCGACAACATTCCAGTTGTCCCCGAAACCGATAAGGAAGAATCAGAGGGTGATCTCGACTACCTGATCCGGCAGTTCCGGCTCGCGGGCGGCTCGTTCCGCTTCGAGGACCGGAAGCTGGCATTGGACGTCACCGTTCCCGAGTGGAGCGTTGCAATCGATGGAATAGGGTCGCCCCGCGAACATGAAATCGCCTTCCGCACCGGAGAGCCCGTGCGCATCCGCTTCGAGGGCCGCGAACTGGGGGTGGACGAAATCTCGGCGGACCTCCTCCTCCGCCCGCGCGATGTGGAGGCCAAACGCCTGGCCATGCGCATCGGCGAATCCAGCGCTGAGGCCTCTGGCGTCCTTCACGACTTCGCAAATCCCAACGTCGAAGCCACCCTGAACGCAGTCTTGCAGGCCGCGCCGCTGGCCCGCTTCGGCGGCATCGGCGAACGCGTGGAGGGCATCGTGCGGATCGGGGCCGCCGTGGAAGGCCCCTTTGACGCGCTCAAGGTAAGGGCGCGGGTCGATGGAGATCGGCTCGGCTTCGAGCAATGGCGCAATCTAACGCTCGCCGCTGAGGCCAACTACGATGCCGTGGCGCAGCGCGTCGTCTTGGAGAGCCTGCAACTGAACTCTCAATTTGGAGTCGCGCGAGCGAGCGGCAATGTCGCTCTGGCGCCCGAAGCGGGACAGAGCGATCTCTCCGGCTCGATTGGCGGGATCGATTTGGCGCAACTAAGCCGTGAGTTCGATCTGCCTGTCGTAATTGACAGCCGGGGGGACCTCACGCTCAGAGCCACGTGGCCCGCACTCGAATTCGAACAAGCCTCCGGTTCGGCACAAATCAGGCTCACCGGGCGCGGCGAAATCGCCAAGGATCGGATCCCCGTTGGCGGGGTCATATCTGCCAGCGGAGGCATGCAGCGGTTGGCCGTCAATATCGAATCCGTTCGCGCGATGACGGCCGAATTGACCGGACAAGCGACAATCGAGCGTCTCGAACAGTTGGGCGGTGGCCTGAACCTGGCAGTGCCCGACTTCGGCGCGCTGCTTCTGGCGCTGAGCCAACTGGAGGGCGACCCGGCCACTGACGACCCGGCTCCGCCGGATCTGGACGGGTCCGCCGGTATCGCCATCGCGCTCAACGGAACCGTCGCCAGCCCCAGTGCGGCGATGATTCTCAACGCCGAGATTCGCCGTGCCGGTCCGGTGCGCGATGCCCGGTTGGCCGCGCGTGCCTCGGCTGACCCAACGCTCGTGGTGATTGAGGAAGCCCGGTTGGACTGGGCAGGGCAGGCGTTAACCGCGCGGGGTTCGATCGGATTGGAAGGCGAGTCCCCGGAATTGGATCTGCAAGCGGTAATCGACGAAGCCTCGATCGCCGAGGTTCTCGCCGCGCTTGAGTTGAGCGACGTTCCGGCCAATGGCATCGTCTCGCTACGAGCTCAAGCAGGCGGCACCGTCGCCGCGCCGGTGATCGAGGCCACCGTGACGGCACGCGACCTCACCGCCTATCAGGAAGCGTTCGGCGCGCTCGATGTTCGGGCTCGGCTGGCGGATAACGTGGCCCGGCTGGAGCAATTGGTCCTCGATAAGCCGGACTCGGGTGGATTGCGCATCACCGGCTCTTACGATCTCAAGCGGGAGAACTACACAGTAGCCGCCGAATCACAGGACATCGTACTGCGCGGACTGACGCTCCCCGGCGGCACGGTCGTTCGCGGCCAGGTCGCGCTGAACGCCACGGGCAGCGGCATGGTGGACGCGCCCGATCTGACAGCGACCCTCGATGTCTCGCGGCTCTTGGTGGATGAAATCGAGCTGGGCGATCTCAACACGAAGCTAACTCTGGCGGGCGAAGCGGCCCGGGTGGAGTTGCAGATTCCGAAATTCCGCCTCACGGTGGCTGCATCGTCCGCCATGGAAGCTCCTTACACGGCCAGCGTGGAGGTGGTGGCCGACGGAACCGACCTCGGCGCGCTGCCTGTCGAGGCCGCCGGCAAGCTGCAAGGGAAAGTGTCGGCGCGGGTGACGGCGTCCGGCGCCTTGGAGGAGTGGGAGAAAGGCGAACTGACAGCCCGTGTCGATCCGCTCGACATCCAGTGGGACAGCATCGCCGTGCGGAGCGAGGGGCCGCTGGTCGCGCAGGTGGCCCGAGGCATGCTGACCGTCGATCCATGGGTGGTAAGGGCGGCGGATTCCTTCCTCCGGCTGGAGGGGAGCATGCCGTTGGAGGAGGGCGCGCCCGATGGAACCGTCCGGCTGGTGGGTGAGTTCAGCTTGCCCGGACTGGCGGCGTTAGCGGAAACGGAAGAGGACGAACTGGAGGTCCGCGGCGTAGCGAAATTCCAGGCCGAATTGCGGGGCAACCTGAAGCGGATCGATCCCGAGGCGACGCTCGAACTCCGCGATGGATACGTTAAGGCGGCTGGTGTGAACGCGTTCGAAGCAATCGCGCTGCTCGTGGCGGTGAAGGATGGTGCGGTCCGGCTCGATGAGTTATCGGCGCAGTTTGCCACTTCACAGATTCAAGCGAAGGGAGAAGTCCCGCTCGGCGTGATGCTGCCGGAAGAGATGCCGGTTGAGATGCCGCGCCGGGACGGCCCGGCACGGCTGACGCTCGACATGAGCCGGCTGGACCTCTCGGCGCTTGAGGACATGCCGCGCGAGTTGAGCGGTGCGGTTTCTCTCCGGCTTGACGCGCAAGCGCCGAAACTGGATCTGGAGGAGATCGAAGCGAAGCTCACCTTGCCCGAGCTGAACTTTCGCTATGAGAATCTGCGCCTGGCGCAGAAGGAGCCTTCGACTATCTCGGTACGGAAGGGCATGGCGCGCTTCGACCGGTTCGAACTCGAAGGACCCGAAGCCAAACTGGCCGTTTCGGGATCGGTGGGCCTGGCCAATCCGAATCTGCTCGACGTGCAGGTGGAAGGCGATTTCAACCTGGCCGTCCTGACGAGCGTCGTCGAAGGGCTGCGCGGCCAAGGGCCGGTCCGCCTCCGGGTGGATGCCGGCGGCAGCCTTAAGAACCCCCGGCTCTATGGATTCCTCGAGGCGACGGACGCACAACTCGGCGTGCGTGACCCAAACCTGGCCGCCGAGGCCCTCAACCTCCGCGTGGAGTTGCAGACCGACCGCATCGAGAT
>CAYPUQ010000048.1:8163-18333 GCA_964413655.1 uncultured Solibacteraceae bacterium
CTGTTGCTCGACCCGGCCTTTCTGCGGTCGCTGCAAACGGGAACCGACCTTGAATTTACCCAGGAACGAAGTCCGCTCCTGCAGCGTTTGGACTACGACATCGCTATCCGAACCATCTCGCCGCTGATCGTGGACAACAACGTTGCCAAGGCCGAAATCGACCTTACGCTCCAATTGCTCGGCAATTACTACAGTCCCGGCCTGAACGGCCGCATCATGATCGAGCAGGGCGGCCTCCTTATTCTCCAGGAGCGCCGCTACATCATCGAGCGCGGCATGGTGACCTTCGCGAACGAGCGCCGGATCGAACCATCGCTCGACATCCTCGCCCGGACTGAGGCGAGCGGGTTCGACGTTACGCTCACGGTCACCGGTGGTGCCGGCGAGGACCTCGATACGACCCTCCGGGCCGATCCTCCGCTTCCCGAGCCGGATATTATCGCGCTGCTGCTGACGGGCAAGACGCTGGAGGAGACGCGCGGTTCGGAGACGGATCTGGTGACCGACCAGGCGTTGTCGCTGCTGGCCGGCAATATCGGCGGCCGGCTGTCGCAGCAGCTTCAGCGCGCCACCGGACTCAGCCAGGTGCGGATCGAGCCCAACCTCATCGCCCAGGAATCCGACCCGACGGCGCGCCTGACTCTCGGTCAGGATCTGACCCGCCAACTGCGGCTGATTTACTCGATGAACCTCGCCAACTCGTCCGATCAGATCTACATCGCCGAATACGACGTGATGCGCCGCTTTCAAACCCGCTATCTGAAACAGAGCGACAACAGCAACCGCTTCGAGTTCCGCCACGACATTCGCTTTGGCGGATCCAACCACCGCCGCGGCCCGATGGATACGCGGCTGGAACGGATCGTCGGCGAGGTGCGGGTGACCGGCAGCCCGTTCTTTCCCGAGGAACAGTTGACTCGCCGGCTGAAGGCGCGGCCCGGCCGGGCTTACAACTTCTTCAAGGTGCGCCAGGGGCTGGACAAGATCGAGAATCTGTACGCGAAGAACGATCTATTGGAGGCGCGGCTGCGTCTCCAACGCGAAGAACGCGATAACCACGTCGACCTCACGCTCGACGTCCACCCCGGCCCGAAGGTGAGTTTCGTCTTCGAGGGGTGGGACGCTCCGGGCGGCGTCCGGAAACGTGTGCGCGAAACCTGGCGCGACGGTTTCTTCGACGTCCAACGGGTGGACGAAACCGAGCGCGTGATTCGCGACGAACTCGTTCGCCGGGGTCACTACGAGGCCAGTGTCGACACTGCGGTCACCGGGGACGGTGAGACGAAGCGGGTCCTGTTCGAGGTGGAGCCGGGCATTCGTTACGAGCGAGTGACCGTGGAATTTTCTGGCGCGGGAGAGACCAGCGCAGGCGATCTGGAGCGTCTTGTTGGCGAAGGACCTCGTCTCCAAGAAGCATTCACCCGGCCCGCGCGAGTGACGGACGTGCTGGCCGGCTACTACCGCGAGAAGGGCTACCTCGACGTCCGCGTGCGGACCCCGCGTTACGAGTTCGACGCCGGGCAGCGCTCGGCGAAGGTCGTGTTCCCGGTCGAGGAGGGCCCTCGCTATCGCGTCCGCCGTCTCGGATTTAGCGGGAACCAGGTCTTCGACGAAACCGAATTGCGAGAGGCGATTACCCTCCGTGAAGACGGCGCTTATGAGCCCGCGCGCCGCGAAAGTTCCTTTGAGATCATCGAAGACCTATACCACCGCAATGGCTTCAACGACGTTGTAGTAACACCCGTCGTGACGCGCGACGAGCGGGCCGGCCTGGTCGACGTGGCCTTCCAGATCCGCGAAGGGGTGCAGGGTGTAGTTCAGGAAGTTGTCGTCGAAGGGACGGAGAGAACCAGCGATGGTCTGGTGCGAGGCCAGATGGCCATCCGGGCCGGAGAGGACTTGGATCTCAGCCGTGTCAGCCGCACCCGCCGGAATCTGTACAACACAGGAGCCTATTCCCTGGTGGACGTCGAGCGGGAGCGCCTCGACAGTGCCATTGGCCTGGGACCGAATCAGACGCCTGTCCGCCTGCGAGTCCGGGTCCAGGAGATTCAACCGTGGGAGCTGCGTTACGGCGCTTATTTCGATACCGAGCGCGGCCCCGGTGGGATCGCCGATATCGAGAACCGTAACATGCTCGGCATGGCCCGCGTCCTGGGCTTCCGCACGCGCTATGACGCCGATCTGCGCGAGGGCCGGATTTACTTCAGCCAGCCGTTCCTGCAGCGCTTCCCGGTGCGAAGTATTGCGTCCTCGTTCATGCGCCGGGAGTTCCAACCTGCCTTCATCACCGACCGGGTCGGCGTTTCCGCCCAGCAGGAAGCGCGCTTCGGCCAACACTACATTCTGAATTACGGCTACCGCATCGAACGCAACCACACCTTCGAGCGCGACCCCGACCCGCTGTTTCCATTCGACGTCACCATTCGCGTCGCCCCGCTCACCAGCTCGTTAACCCGCGAGACCCGCGACGACTTTCTCGATGCCTCGCGCGGCTCCTTCCTGGCGCATTCCATGGAATGGGCGACCGAACGGCTGGGGTCGCAGTTGCGGTACGTCCGCTACTTCGGCCAGTACTTCAAGTATGTCCCCCTCGGCAAACCGTCCGAACTGCCCTGGACCGGCATTCCAAAGTCGCGGCTGATTTACGCCGGCGCCTTTCGAATCGGACTGGCGAAGGGCCTCGGCGGCCAGGATCTCATCTTCAGCGAACGTTTCCTCGCCGGCGGCGGAACCACCGTGCGCGGCTTCGAGCAGAACACGCTGGGGCCCGCCGACTTTTTTGGCACGCCGGTCGGCGGCGGCGGCATGCTGGTCGTCAACAACGAACTGCGCTTCCCGATCGTGAGCATCTTCGACGGCGTCGCCTTCTCCGACATCGGCAACATCTACCAGCGCCCGTCGGACATTAGCCTGCGCGACATACGCAAATCCGGCGGCTTCGGCCTCCGCCTCCGGACGCCTTACTTCCTCCTGCGGCTCGACTACGGCTTCAAACTCGACCGCAAGCCCGGCGAGAGTATGGGGCAGTTCTTCTTCAGCATCGGCCAGGCATTCTGAGCCGTGCCGGCTCTGTGACGCACATGCACAGCGTGCGGCAGTTCCCCACTCACCCGAGCGTGAACCGCTCCTCCGCATTACCGCTCGCCGCGTCCCGAAACGCAATCTTCAATAGCGGAGGTGCCGCCACGGTCGTCAGCACGGCCATGAACACCACCACCCCATAAACGGCGTGGTTCACGACCCCCATCGACATGCCGATCTGCGCCACCACCATGCCGACCTCGCCGCGGGGCACCATGCCAACGCCGATACGGAACATGTTCGCGCGGCCCAGCGGCCAGGCGCCTAGCCCACACCCGATCAGTTTCGACAGGATGGCCGCCACCAGAATCACGCCGGCCAGGAGAATGATACTCGGCTCCTTCAACTCCCACAATTCGAGATGCAGCCCGATGCCGGCCAGGAAAAACGGAACCAGCAGTTCCGTCACACCGTGCGAAAGGTCGTGGACGCGTTTGTTGACACTCTGCGAAAGAGCCATACCCGCCAAAAACGCGCCGACGATCGCCGCGATACCGGTATAGACGGCCGCCACCGACAAACCGAACAGTAGCACCATCGCCAAGCCGAACTGCGCTTCGCCCGCCCGCAGTTTGGACTCGACCGCCGGCATCACCTTGTCGATCGTGCGGGTGCCGAGCGTGGCGACAATCACCGTGAAGCCGATCGCCAGCGCCGCCGTGATGCCGAGGCTGACATAGTCCACGCTGCCCTTCGCCATCGAGCTCACCATGGCCAGCACCAGCAGACCGAGGATATCGTCGATCACCGCCGCGGCCAGGATGGTCCGGCTGGCAAGATGCTGAAGCAGGCCCTTCGACGCCAGAACCTGCGCCGTGATCCCGACACTGGTCGCAACCATCGCCGCTCCGACAAAGATCGCTTCGATGCGCGGTTCGCCCCACGCCAGAAGAATCCAGTAACCCAGCGCGAACGGAACCACGACGCCGAGGATGGCGACTACGAGGGCGGTCCGGCCGACCGCGAACAGGTCGGAGGGTTTGACCTCCAAACCTACCTGGAAAAGCAGGAACATCACGCCGAGGTCGGACAGCGCGCCCAAAAAGTCCGTCGGCTGTACCCAGCCGAGAACGCTGGGCCCGATCAGGATGCCGGCCAGAATCTGGCCCACCAAGCCGGGCTGTCCGATGGCCTCCATCCCTTCGGCAAACAGCTTGGCCGACCCGAAGACCAGCAGCATCATCAGGGGAATGGTGGCCGCTTCGGCTCCACCGGTGAAGAGGAACGCGAGCGGGAGAGATTCGAGCGTGAACGGCATGTTGAAAAACGTCAAGTCTCTTATTATTGCAGCCGCCATCCCGGCCCGGAGAGCGGTTCGCCGATTTCGTCCCAGGGCGCGAGCGCGAATTCTTCTATTGACTGGAAGCGCGGATTCGCGCATCATCAGGTTGGGGTGGGAAATGCGGAAGGAGAGTGGACGCCAATGTCGGGACCTAACGTCAACCTTCCACCGTCGCACCGGGAAGAGCGTACGGTAACGGTCTTAGCTGTCAGCCCGAACCCGGATACCGTTGCCCGCCTTCGCGGGATCTTCGAACACACCAACTGGGGCATGGATGTCGTAAAGGACTGTGAGTCCGCCTTGGATTTCGCCCAGCGGCAACCCGTTGCGGTTGTGATCTGCGAGCGCTATCTGCCTGATGGAACATGGAGAGATTTGTACCAGCGCGTCTCGGTGCTGGCCGTGCCTCCGCCGGTTATTGTTACCAGCCATGACGCCGACGACGAACTATGGTCGGAAGTGCTTGATAGCGGCGGCTATGATGTGCTGGCCAGGCCGCTGATGGCCGCCGAAGTGACCCGCATCGTCAGCCTCGCGTGGCTCCATTGGAAGACCTTGCGCCAGGGAAGAAAGGCCGCCGCCGCGCGGGCCTCGGCGGGGGGCGGTGACGCGCCGAAGTATATGGCGGCGTCAGCGTAACTCTCAGACGTTCCGGCGGCGAACGGCCAGATACAGCACGGCCCCGAACACGGTCAGCGCCGGAATCAACAAGACGAGGATCCCTTCGTTGAAAAGCCGCGCCCGTTCGGCATTCTGGGCCGCGGCCGACCGCGCGCACATCACACACTGCGCCAGCAGCGGAACCACCCAGGTCATGGGCGCATCACCAGCGCCCGTTGCGCGTCCGGCAGCACCGCGAAAAGGATCGCCAGGCAGAAGAAAAAGAGCGGGAAGATCGCCCACCGCAGGCTGCGCTGTTCCCAGCGCATGTGCATGAACCACGAGACGATGTAGCCAGCCTTGAGGAAGGACAGCCCCAACAGGGCCGCGAGCATGATCGCCAGCGGCGTATGCAGGTACGCCAGGATCACCTCCACGGCGGTCAACGCCAGCAGAAATACCCAAACATAGACGAATTTGCGAGTCGCCGCGCCTTCCATCGCGCCCTCCCTACATTTTCACCGACAGCAGATAGACCAGTGGGAAGATGAACATCCACACCAGGTCGACAAAGTGCCAGTACAGGCCGCTCACTTCGACATCCTCCGGCGTGAACCGCCCTCGTCCGGCGCCGGTCGCCACCACTGCCAGGTAGATCACGCCTGCCGTCACGTGCGCCATGTGGAGCCCGGTGAGACCGAAAAAGGTCGCGCCGAACAGCGGCTCACCCCAAGGGTTGCCGAACGGCGTCACGCCCTCCACGCGGATGAGGTGCATCCACTCCCGCAGGTGCAGGACGACGAACAGTACCCCTCCCGCCATCGTCGCGCCCAGCCACTTCACGGTGGTCCCCCGGCGGCCCGCCGCCATCGCCTTGACGGCCAGAACCATCGTCAGGCTGCTCGACAGAAGCACGACGGTCATCAGCGTGGCGTAAAGAATCGCCGGAGAGAAATCAAACGGCGCCGGCCAGTTCGGATTGGCGACCCGCAGGTAGGTGTAACAAACCAGCAGTGCGGAGAAAGTCAACATGTCGGACACGAGAAACAGCCACATGCCGAGTTTCTTCGACCCCGTTGCGAACGGCGCGACGCCACCCTGCCACAACGAAGCGCGTGTTTCCGTTTGTCCCCCGGCGGCCATCAAAGCCGTCCTCCGTAGAGAAACAGTCCCAGGAGCCCGATCCAAAGCACGGTCAGGAAGTGCCAGTATAGGCTGGCCGCTTCGACGCGCACGGCGAATCGCGACGGCGGCGTCCGGAGCGCCACCCACGCCAGCGCCACCACGCCGCCAATCACGTGCAACGCGTGAGCCATCGTGAACAGGTAGAAAAAGGAAGCGCCCGGCGTGGTCGCCAGCCCGATGCCCAAGTCAAACAACTCGCGCCATGCGAACGCCTGCCCAAGCAGAAAGAAAAGACCCAGCATCGTGCCTACGCGCCACAACTGGGGGAAGTGCCGCGGGAGCCGGCAGGCCAGGACGATGGCCGCGCTCGACAGCACCAGAATGCCCGTGTTCCACCACAACAGCCGCGGCCACGGCACGCCCAGCCAGTCGTCGCCCAACCCGCGCCGGACGATCATCGCGCTGGCCAGCGCGACAAACATCATCGTGATACTACCCAGCAGAATCCATACTCCAACTACGGCTGGACTGCGGTGTTCGCCATTCGGACCGGGCCCGTCCCCGCCGTCGCCGCGCGGAGGACGGGGCGGCGGCTCCGAGGTGTAGTGCTTCTCAACGATCACTTTGCCGCGGATCATGAGTCACCTCCCTGATCGGAATCATCCTGCATCCGGAAATCGGAGTCGAGCCCCGCCGGACTGTACTCGTACGGCCCGCGGGTCACTTCGATGCGCCGGTCGCCGAAATTATCGTAAGGCGGCGGCGAGGAAACCGTCCACTCCAGGTTGCTGGCCGACCACGGATTCCGCGCCGCGCGCGGCCCCTTCCACATGCTCCAGAAGAAATTGACGAGGAATAGCAACTGCACCGCCGCGGTGAAGAAAGCGGCGTGCGTGATGCCAATATGCAGCGGCATCAAGTCGGCCATGAACTCGAAGTCCTGGAAGTCGGGGTAGCGGCGAGGACTTCCGGCGATTCCCGTGAGATGCATCGGAATGAAGATCGCCAATACACCGAGGAACGTGAGGTAGAAGTGGATCTTCCCCAGAGTCTCGTTCATCATCCGCCCATACATCTTCGGGAACCAGTAAAACGTTCCAGCGAAAATCGCGAAGATGGCCGCGACACCCATAATGATGTGGAAGTGCGCCACCACGAAGTACGTGTCGTGGAAATAGAGGTCCAGCGCTGGCTGGCCCAGAAACAGCCCGCTCAGGCCGCCGGTCACGAAGAGCGACACGAAACCCAATGCGAACAGCATCGCCGTGGTGAACCGGATCTGGCCGCCCCACAGCGTGCCCAGCCAGTTGAACGTCTTGATGGCGCTCGGCACACCGATTGTCATCGTCAGCACCGAAAAAGCGATGGCAATGGACGGATTCATCCCGCTGATGAACATGTGGTGCCCCCAAACGACAAACCCGAGCACCGCGATCAGCAGCAAGGCGTAGACCATCGCCTTGTATCCGAATACCGGCTTGCGCGAGAAGACCGACAGCACCGTCGACACCAGCCCCATGCCCGGCAGAATCGCGATGTACACCTCCGGATGGCCGAAAAACCAGAACAAATGCTGCCAGAGCAACGGCGATCCGCCCTTGTGATCGAGGATGCGGTCGCTGACCATCAGCCCGGCCGGCAAAAAGAAACTGGTTCCCGCCATCCGGTCTAGCAACAGCAGCATTCCGCCCGCCAGCAGGACCGCGAAAGCGAGCAAGCTGATCAGCGCCGTGACGAACCAGCCCCAGCAAGTGAGCGGCATCCGCATCAGCGACATGCCGGGCGCGCGGAGGTCGATGATTGTGGTCAGGAAGTTGATCGACGACATTACTGATGCCACGCAAAACAGCGCGATGCTGATGATCCACAAGTCCATCCCGAGCCCCAGCCCGGGACCCGCGATCGTGCCCACTCCGCTCAGCGGCGGATAAGCCGTCCAGCCGGCGATCGGCGCGCCGCCCTGCACGAAGAAAGCCGCCAGCAGGACGCCCAGCGACAACGCCGTCGCCCAGAACGAGAGCATGTTCAGCCGCGGAAACGCCATGTCGGCCGCGCCAATTTGCAGCGGCAGAAAGTAATTGCCGAAACCGCCCTGCGGCGCGGTGGTGAGCACAAAAAACACCATGATGGTGCCGTGCATGGTCATCAGCGACAGGTACAGCTCCGGCGTCATGATGCCGCCGGCGGCGCCGTCCGGCCACAGCCTTTCGAACCAGGAAACCCGCGCGTTCGGATACACCAGGTGGAACCGCATCAGCACCGACAGCGCGATGCCCACGAAAACCGAGAACAGCGCCAGGAAGTAGTATTGCTTCCCGATCACCTTGTGATCCGTGCTGAAGATGTAGCGGCGGATGAAACCGGAAGGCGCGGCGTGAGCGGTATGGGCGGAGTGGGTGGCCATGCGGTTACTGTTTCATCTGCTCGATCGTCTCCCGCATCCAGCGGTCGAATTCGTCGCGTTCCAGGACGATCATCGAACTGCGCATCTGATGATGGCCGAGGCCGCATAACTCCGAACACGGCACCTCGTACTCGCCGGTCTTCTCGGCGCGGATGGTGAGCGGGATCTCCATGCCCGGAACCACGTCCTGCTTGATGCGCAACTCCCGCACAAAGAAGTTATGGATCACGTCGCGGCTGCGCAAACGCAGAACAACCGTCTCGTTCACTGGAATTCGCAGCGCGCCCGATACGACGTCGTCGCGGCCGGCGGGGTCCGCGTCGTCGATGCCGAACGGGTTGCCAGTTGCATCGTTCATGTACTCGACCTTTGTGCGGCCGAACTGCCCGTCCGGCCCGGCGTAGCGAAAGCTCCACGAGAATTGGCGCGCCAGCACTTCCACCGGTATCGCGTCGCGCGGCGGCGGTTCGAGATAGACGCCGGCCCAGATCCGCGTCCCGAGGAACAGCACGCCCAGGAACAGAACCGCGGTCGCCGCCGTCCAGGCAATCTCCATTTTGTTGTTGCCGTCGTTGGCCTCGGCGCGGCCACCCCGCCGGCGGTAGCGGAACAGCACCCAGCCCAGCCCCACCTGAGCGAGAACGAAAATCGCGCCGGTCAGCACCAGCGTCATCTGAAACTGCTGGTCGTAGAGGCGGGCATGTTCGCTGATCGCCTCGGGGAACCACCACCGGCGCGTCAGGAATACGGCGACGGTAACGAGGGCGGAAAACCAGATCAGAGCGGCGGCCATCATGGGGCCGAAGCCCCGCGTCGAGCGGACAATTCCATCAAGAAGCCATCTCCACGAGATCAGGCATAGGACAGCACGATTCGAAACTCCGCGCCATTGCCATTAGGCCGGTTTACTGCCGTGACCGTGCCGCCGTATTGCTGCACTATCGATTGTACGATGTGGAGCCCGAGCCCCGACCGGCGCGCGCGCGAAGTTCGAGTGGTGAAGTGCGCATCGAATATGTGAGGCAGGATCTTCGCGGGAATCCCCGGCCCGTTGTCGGCAACGACAATCTGGATCCCCTCCGCCCCCCGGCCGGCGCTCACTTCAATCGTGCCGCGGTTCTCCATCGCCCGCGCGGCGTTCGCGAACAGATTCACCAGCACCCGCTCCCACGCCGTCGGGTTCCCACGCAGGCGAACACCCGGTTCCACCCGGCGCACGAACTCGATCTGCGCGCCGCGGACGCTCTGCTGGAAATCGGTAACGAATTCCACCGCCTGGTCGACAATCGAGTCGAATTCGAGCGAAGCCATCGAACTCTCCAGGAAACTGTTCAGAATGCGGGAGCCGCGGTTCGCGCTCCGCCGCAAGGTAGTCGCCATGCGCACGAACTTCGGATCGGCGGCAATCAGGTCGGCGGCGTCCTGAATGGTGTCGAAGATGTTGTTGAGATCGTGGACCAGCCCCTCCAAGGCTAGGTCCGGCGATTCCGGCGCGTTCATACGCCTCCTCCGTTACGGGCGGCAATCACCCGGCAATCTGCCGCAGTGTATCGTAAAACTCCGGAAAAGACACTGCGGCGGCGCCCGCGTCGTGGATCACGCAACCACCCGGCGAGGCGAGCGCCGCCACCGAGAAAGCCATCGCAATGCGGTGGTCGCCGAACGAGTCCAACTC
>CAYPUQ010000048.1:18433-22045 GCA_964413655.1 uncultured Solibacteraceae bacterium
CGATCACTCCGCCCCGCACCGGCCCATGTGAAACCAGCAGATCGCCGATCAGTTCCCCGTTCGCCTGCGAAATGTTCGTGACCCGGATCTGCGCCCCGGCGGCCGCCAGCCAGTCGAGCAGCGCCGTCCGGCTCGGACTGAGGCCAACGCCCTGAATCGCCAGCTTCGCCCCCGGTACCAGCAGCGCCGCCACCAGGAAGAAAGCAGCCGAGGAAAGATCGCCGGGAACTACCACCTCGCGCCCGGTCAGCGTCGGCCGGCCCTGAACGGTAATGCGTCCGCCGCCGATCTGCACGTCCGCGCCGAATTCTCGCAACGCCACTTCCGTGTGGTCTCGAGTCGGAACCTTTTCGATCACCGACGTAGCGCCCTCGGCGAATAGCCCGGCCAGCAAAACGCACGTCTTCACCTGCGCGCTCGCCATCGGCGGTTCGTAGTCGATGGCGTTCAACGTCCGGCCCCGGATGGTCAGCGGCGGAAAACGGCCCTCGCGGGCTTCGATATCGGCGCCCATCAGCGCCAGTGGGCGCATGATACGTTCCATTGGCCGCCGCGATAGCGACTCGTCTCCGCCGATCTCCGTGGTGAACGGCTGCGCCGCCAGCACTCCGGCCAGCATCCGGATCGTGGACCCGCTGTTCCCGGCGTTCAGCGGCCTTGCCGGTGCACGCAAGCCTTCCAGACCCTGCCCGTGTACGATCAGCAGCCCGTCGGAACTTTCGGTGCGGATACCCAGTGCCCGGACCGCGCCGAGCGTGCTCTGGCAATCGGCGCCGGTGGCGTAATTATGGATGCGGGTCGCGCCCTCCGCCAAGGCGGCGATGATGGCGTAACGGTGGGAGATCGACTTGTCGCCCGGAAGCCGCACAACGCCTTCCAGACGCTTCGCGGGCGCGATCGACTGCTGCATGGAAACTTCGATTGTAGCAGTCGGGCCCGCCTGGGCCGCCCAAACTTAAGCGCTCAACGGGAGTGCGTCACGGTAGCTGTGGAACTGTTGGGGTTCCTGATAGGGTTGAAATCGGTAGCCGATCCCGAAGATCGTCTCGATATAGATCTCGCCGAAGGAGCCGAACTTCTTGCGCAGCCGCCGGATATGGACGTCGAGCGTGCGCGTGCGGATTTCCTGGCTGTAGCCCCAGACCTGCATCAATAGAACGTCGCGCGGAACGATTTGGCCGGCGTTGCGGCTGAGCAAGGCCAGCAGTTCGAACTCCTTACGCGTCAACACCAGCCGCCGGCCGTCCATCAACACCGCCCGTTCTTGATAATCCACTGTGCAGTGCTCGTCGCGATATGTGCCGTTTACTGTCATCACAGCCCGATTGTGGGCCAGATAGCGCCCGAGGTCGTAGCGGGGATGTAAAAGTTTCGTAAAAACCGCGGGGCGGCCTCAGTGGATGGGGTAGGGCCCTGGCCGGTCGACCCGAAGGTACCGGCCCTGGGAGTCTTCGGCGTCGAGACGGATCTGGATCGCGCGAGGCGGATTGGGCGTCTGCGCCATGAACTCCTCCGTCTCGCCGTCTTCCAGTTCGTCGTCGACGACGGTGATACTCTTGCGCGTGATCATCCTGCCGTCGGAATCGAGGAACTCGAAGTACAGCACGACCCCGCGCACCGGCTTGCCGGCGGTGTTCTTCACCAGCCCGTCTACCCGCACGACGGACGCATCCCGCGTGACGGCGATCTTGGTCAACACGATTTCGGGCGGCTTCTCTTCCTTAGCCTTCCGTTTGGGAGAATCTCCCACCACCGAAGCCGCCAGCCAGAGGCCGAGCAGTACGATCCAGCCGAGTCGGCCCATGACGGCTATTGTAATGCGAAACCGTACGAAATTGACAGACCTGCTCGCCCGAGAGAGAATAAAGTGTAAACGAGCGCGGGAGTAACTCAGCTGGTAGAGTGCAACCTTGCCAAGGTTGATGTCGCGGGTTCGAATCCCGTCTCCCGCTCCAGATATCCATCGGCCGTTTCAAGGACCGGGCCGGACGATGATTAGGAGGAGCCGGTCATGTTCGCCCGTTTTTCGCCGCGCACCCTCTGGTTCCTAGGCTTTTCGCTGGCATTGCTGCTGCTCTTCAGCGGGCCGCTCACTACCCTCCTGCAAGCCTCTTGGCGTCATCCGCACCACTCCCAGATCGTATTCATCCCGTTCCTCACCGCCGGTTTGATGTTTTTTCGGCGCGACGGCATCTTCCAGAATGCTGAATATTCTCCGCGGTTGGGCTTGGCCCTCGTCGCGGCCGGATTGGCGTTCTCCTTCTGGGCGTCAACTTCGATTCCGCCGGCGGATAACCCACCTCAAGGCCTGTCGCTGGTCGTTGCGGGCATCGTCCTGACTTGGCTGGCGGGTTTCCTGGGCTTTTATGGCTGGCAAGTCTTCAAAGCCGCCGCCGGCCCGTTGCTGACGCTCCTGCTGTTGATTCCGCTGCCGTTATCCGCGGTGGAGATGATCGAAGTCGCCCTCCAGCACGCCTCCGCCGAAGCGACCCATGTCCTTTTTCTGATCGCCGCCACCCCGGTATTCCGCGACGGCCTGACTTTTTCCTTGCCCGGAGTCAACGTCGAGGTGGCGCGAGAGTGCAGCGGCATCCGGTCAAGCATCGCCCTGTTGATCACGGCCCTCGTCCTGGGCCAGGTGTTCCTGCGATCCACCTGGGCGATGGTATGCCTCGCGTTAGTCACAATCCCGATTGCCATAATCAAGAATGCTGCCCGAATCGCGACCCTCTCCTGGCTCGGGGTCTACGTTTCGCCGGAGTTCTTCTACGGCGACCTTCACCGCAACGGAGGGCTCCCGTTTTCCGTCCTGGCGCTCTCGATGCTGCTGCCCTGCTTGCTGCTCCTGCGACGGTGGGAGACCGGTCCGGGCCGCAGTCGGCCCGTCCAGTCCCAGGAGACAGCCCCGGCAAAAGCGCCAGCGCGCTAAAAATCTCATTTTTCATCGCCGATTTATGAGGAGAATCCACGTCGAAAGTCCTAGTACTTTCTGTTCCGATGCGTCGCCTTTCGGCGCCTAAAAGGATTGACATCAGTTTTCGGTGGGCGCATGATTGAAACAGATGGAATGTAGACTTTCTGAGCCCGAGCCAGAAGGTGCGACGGAGGACGCATCGAAATGCTGAAGGTAGTGGTTGGTGTTTTTTCGACGGTGATGTTGTTTGCCCTGCCTGCCAGCGCTGGCTCGGTGGACCCTAAATGCCTTCCAAATGGTAAGGGCGGTGAGAACTGCTTTGGCGGTACCCACACCCCAGCGAACATAGGAGGACAGGTGAGTGAGTGGGCGGCTCGGGCCGGGAAGGATAGTGTCTCTGCGCCCGGCTCCGTGGGCAATTGGCAATTGTCCATGGGGCTCCCCGTTGCCAAGTTGTGCGGGATCGGGGCCGCGGCAAGTTGGAATTGCTTCAATAATGGCCCCGATCATTTTTCCGCACCGGGTGCTGCCCGTGCTGGCGGTGTGCCCTCGTGGGTCATCGACCTTAGGATGGCTGTTGGAAGCTTGAAAGATACTGCATCCATCCAGGCGCCGCATCACCCTCATCGGGGCCTCAGACCGCATTCGGCGTCCATCAGCGTCCCTGAAGGCGAAGGGATCGAATTGCCCCTGCTACT